>NZ_JAVACL010000018.1:0-152052 GCF_032658145.1 Streptomyces sp. MK7 | reverse complement strand
GTTAATGTGCTGTCCCCCCCCCCCCCCACTGCGGTGCGGCGCCGTGGGGGGGGGGGTGGGGGGGGGGGCCCGCCCCCCCCCCCCCCCCCCCCCCCCCGCAGCCGCCGATCGGCCTGGTGCGCCCACTCGCCCCGGCAGCCCGGCAGGTCCACGAGACGACCCTGGACCCAGGCGATTGCGTCCTGCTCTGCACCGATGGTGTCGTGGAGGCCCGCGACGCGGACCGTGCGGAGTTCGGCCTCGGCCGGTTCACCGGCTTCATCATCCGCTCGAGCGCCGCCGGACAGCGCCCGGCCGAGGCGTTGCGGCTGCTCATCCACGCCATCCTCGATCACCAGCGCAACCAACCGCGGGATGACGCGACCGTCCTGCTCTTCGAATGGCGCCCGCAGTACCGGTGACGGGGCTGTTGCGCGAGCCTCCCTGTGTGCAGCGTCCAAAAGCCGGCCCGGGCCAGGCGGGTCGTCGCCGCCCAGACCTCCGCTGTCGCGCCGGCGACCAAGGAGAGCCGAGTGACGGAGTTCGTGTACGCCACGGTCACGGGGCGTGCCGCCGCCACCGGGTCAGATCTGCTGAGCGGGCCAGCCCAGGAGCCGGGCCCCGATGACCGCGGTCTGAAGGGTGTAGCGGTGCATGGGGTCCGCCGGGTTGCTTCCGGTCAGCTGGTGTATGCGTTCCAGCCGGTAGGTGACGGCTCGGACGCTCAACGACAGGCGGCGCGCCGCCTCGGCCGCCGTGCATCCCGAGTCGAAGTACGCCTCCAGTGTTCGCAGCAGCGGCTCCGCACCGCCCCGGGCGCCCCTGAGCGGTCCGAGCGCGCTGAGTACAAGGTCGGCCATGGCCTGACGGTCGCGGGTCAGGACGGGGTACACGAGCAGGTCGGCGGCGCGCACAACCGGATCGTCGAGATCCAGCCGCGCCGCCAGCTCCAGCGTGCTGAGTGCCTCCTCGTACGAGTGCACCACGCCGCCGGCGCCGGGCTGCGGCCGCCCGATGGCCACTCGGCTGCCGTCCGTCGCCGCGTGTGCCTGCTTGGCGAAGTACGCCAGGACTTCGTCCTCGTCGCCGGGTGCGATGCAGATCAACTGCCCGTTCTTCGTGGCGAGCAGGATGCGGCGGTCACCGAACCGTGCGATGAGAGCGGCCTCCACCCGGCGGGTGACCGGCGCGGTGTCGTCGTATGCCTCGGGTCCCCCGGCCACCGCGACCGCGTACGCGCGCGAGAGGACCAGCCCGAAGCGTTCCGCCCGCTCGGCGAGCCGACCCAGGTCGCTGCGGCCGTACAGCAGGTCGTCGATGAACTCCTGACGTGCGGCCTCCTCCTGCCGTACCGCCAACCGCTGCGCCCGCTCGTACCCCTCGGCAAAGGCGTCGACGGCCTGCTCCACCGCGGCCAGGATGCTGCCTGTGCTGGATGACGCCCCGTCCGGCCAGGACCTCCGTGTCTCGGCGAGATGCTGCCGGACAAGATCACGCAGACCGTGACCTGCGTCGGCGGCCCGCTCCCCAAGAGCGCGACGCTCGTCCAGTTCCTTCCGGGTGAGCCGTCGCCCGGTGGCGGAGACCTCGGCCAGTGTCTCGGCGTACCCGCGCAGGTACTCGGCCGCTTGCAGCTCCGCCACTCCGTCCTCCCCCTCTTTCTGCCGCACCGCCGACGGGTTCTTGACGATGTCCGGCTCAGGGAGGGTAGCCAACGCTGCCGAGCACCGGCAACGACGGTGACTTTCGCGGCACGGGGTACGGGGGATATCCGCACGCAGACGGGCCGGGCTCCGGCGGGCTACTGCCGACAGAACGCAAGGCGCTGCTCGGGCACCGCGCCGTCACACCTCTCACCGCAGTACCGCGCTCGACCGGGCCCCGACCGAGATCACCATGGCCGCCGTCGTCCTTAACGGCTTCGTCGCGGCAGCGGGATGCATCCTCGCGGCCATCGCCGCCGCGGGGGCTTCTTCTGCGACATACGTCTTCATGCGGTGTCGCACTCCAGGGCCGCCATCGCCTTGGGGAGGTATGCGCGCAGGAGTTGTGTCAGGTCCTTTCTGCGTCGGGAGCTGTCCTCGGGATGCTCCTGTTCGAGTTGGATCAGCGTGGCGATGCGCTTCCTGCCGCCTGCTCTGGTGCAGTCGGCGACCGCCATGGCGCCCCGGTCCGCGACGCGTGCCGCGTCGCCGATGTCGGCCGGTGAGGGGTGGCCGAGCCTCTGCAGACCGCGGTCCTGCACCTTCAAGGGGTCGGTGTCGGGCGAGACCAGGTCGCTGGAGATGTAGAGGACGAGGTCGCCGTCCACGGAGACACGGCACCGGGGGCTCGTCGCGCCGGCGTCGGAAGAACGCTGAGTGAGCTTCTTGCCATCTGGCAGCAACGGGGCGACCAGCTTGGAGTCCACGGTCACCCCGCAGAGGTCACCGGGGACGGCGTAGTCCCGGCCGCCCTGCGAGCAGGCGGCCGACGAGAGGAGGACGGCGCAGGCGACGGTGCCGGTGGCGAGCAGGCGTCCGCTCGACCGGCGCGGCCGCGACCGTGCCTTCCGGGTCTGCTTGGTCACTGATCTCCTGCCAGTCCCTGAGCGCGCGAGTTTCCGTCGAACGCGGCTCCGTTGATCTCCGACGTGAGGGTGTAGCGGTTGTTGCCGTGGTGGTCGGGGTTGGCGTCCATCCACAGGTCGGCGAGCTTCTGCAACTGGTTCTCGCGGGCGGTGAAGACCTCCCCGTTCTGCCGGGCGGCCTCCTCGTCGATGCGGTTCTGCTCGTCCAGCTGCCACTGGTAGGCGAGCGCGTCCACACCACGCTGTGCGGCGTCGCCCACGACGGGGATGAAGTTCACGGCACCGCCGAAGCCGTGGTACAGCCACTTGGCGTCCCAGGACGGGTCGTGTTTGTCCGTCTTCAGCGCCTGGTAGCGGGCCTCCTCCAGGAAGCCGACGGTGTGCCCGGCTCGCAGGAGGGTCTCCTTCGGGTCGCTGGGGTGGTCGCTGTAGATGTCGCGCACCATCTCACGGTTGAGGCCGTCGTTGAGGATGCCGTAGGCGTTCTGGTCGCGCGAGACCTGCTTGGCCACCTCCAGCAGCTGGTGGCGGTCCAGCTGCCGGGGGTCGCCGGGATCGTCCGCGAGGGAACTCGCGGTGTTGTGGACCTCGTCGCCCCAGTTGACCAGCACCGTGGCCATGTCGTCGCGGAACTCGGGCGGCATGTCGTCGCCGGCTTCGGAGAGGTACTTCAGGGACCGGTCGAGCACGTGCCGGTTGTCCGCCGTGTGCGCGACGGGGACGGCGTGCGGATCACCGGGGTTCACGCCGGTCGCCGCGGCCAGCAGGGCCTTGCCGGTCGCCTCTCGCGACTGGTTGCCGTCGTGGTCGTCGAGCGGCGTGTCGTCGAAGACCGGCCGGTCCTTGAGCACCCATTCGGCGTTGTCCTGGGGCTGGGTGGTGTTGAAGAAGTCCGTCGCGGCCTCGGGGCTGTTGGACAGTCCGGTCATGAGGCCCGTCATCGGGTCGCGTCCGAAGCCGGCCCCGATGAAGTTCATCTTCGGCATCGGCGGCGCACCGGTGTTCCAGTAGTGGTCCGGCAGGCGCATCTTCTTCTCGGTCGCCACCAGGGCGTTGCCGTACTTGTTCAGGAACTGGTCGTCGTAGTCCCCGACGCGCATCAGGTTGCTCATCAGCTGGAAGCCGTAGACCTGCGTGCCGCGGGTCTGGATCCGGTCGTCGCCGAGCTGGACCATCTGGTCCTCCCACTGGCGCATCGCGGGGGAGTCGGAGCGGGTGGCGCCGGCCAGGACGAGACCGAGGTTCTTCTGCAGCTCGCCCAGTTGGTCGTGGCGGGAGCGCTGCAGGTCGCCGCCGTCGGACGGGTCGGAGAGGTCGGCCCAGAAGCCGAGGGTTCCCTTGGGGCCCAGCGTGGTGGCGAACTTCTCCTGGAAAAGCGGGTCGTTGCGGTACTTCGCCAGGGACCGGTTGAGCGCGTCGAATTCCTCGGGCGACATCGAATCGCCCTTGGTCTTGAGGAGGTTGGCCAGCCTCTCGGCTTCCTCGATGGCTTCGGCGGCGGAGTCCCGGTCCTTGTAGGAGGCGCTCGAGAAGCCGTACTCGGTCTGGTCGACCAGGACCCGCAGGGCCTGGTCGGCCGAGTTGTCGCTCTCGGTGGCCGCCTTCAGAATCCGCTGGACCTCGTCCCGGAGGTGATCCACGTCCTGCTGGCTGTGGTCGGGCACGGAGGTGCCCTCGGCAGCCCGGTCGGGGTGGATGTTCATGGTGACGGTGAAGGAGCCGTTGCCGGTGTCCATCACGGTCAGGTTCTTCTTCAGCCCCTCGGAGATCGCCTGGTTCAATTGGTCGCGGTAGCCGACGAGTTCGTCGTGGGTGTCCTTGAGGATGTTGTGGATGCTGCTCGCCTCGGCATGAGCGTCGGCGAACTCACCGGCCGTCTTGGTGATGAACTCACGGGTCACCGTGGCGTTCACACCCCTCCAGTCGGCCTTCTCGGCCGCCCCCTTCAGACCTTCGCGTGCGTCCTTCTCCAGCGTCTGAAGGTGGCTGACGACCTTCGCCCAGTCCGCCACGGCGGTCCCCAGCGTGCCGAAGCGGCCGAACCGCAGCGTGTCCAGGTCCATCAGCGACCGGCCTCCTCACCGAAGCCCTGGTCGAGCGTCGCGATGCTGCTCAGCCGGCCCGCGATGTAGTGCTCGTTTCCGCGGTGGACCCGCTTCGTGAACTCCAGGTGGTTGGAGATGTGCGCGCAGGCGTCGAGGAGGGTGGTCAGCTGGCGTTCCCACCGCTCCTGCACGTGGTCCAAACCGCCCCCCAGGCTGAAGCCCTGCCCCTTCAGATCGGAGGCGGCGGACTGGCTGCTGGACCAGGCGTCCCGGCCGTGATTGCCGAGCGCGTCCCAGAGGTCGAACGCCTTGTCGCCGATGGCGGCCAGGTCCTGGTGGTTCACCGTCAGGTCGCCGCCCGGCTGCGCACTCCCGCCGCCCCCGTCGGCCGGCAGCTGGTCCAGCCGCATGCCGGTGGACCGCCGCTCCGCCGCATCTCGTTTCAGCTGCTCCCATTCCTCCCAGGCCATGTCCCCCGGACCCCTCCCCGTTGTCCATCCGACGCAGCACTACGCCGGCCATTGCCCTGTCTGGCTCTCGTCCACCAGGACGCACCGAATCGATCAGATGACTCCCATGAGCGCAACATTATGACCAGGCCGTTTCAAGACGCACACCAGTCCTTCACGCATTGTCGAACTCGAGTACGACGTCTGCGATCACCGGCCTCACGCCGTCCGTCAGGACGACCCGGACGCAAGGCACGGAGGTCTGACGGCCATCCCCAGGACGATCCCGGTCAGCCGAGGAAGCTGAGCCGCACCTGACGGTTCGGGTTGTCCTTGTTGGTGTCCACCAGGCACACCGACTGCCACGTGCCCAGGGCCAGCCGGCCGCCGAGGACGGGGATGGTCGCGTGGGGTGGGACGATGGCGGGCAGGACGTGGTCACGGCCGTGGCCGGGACTGCCGTGGCGGTGCTGCCAGCGGTCGTCGGCGGGCAGGAGGGTGTGCAGCGCGGCGAGGAGGTCGTCGTCGCTGCCCGCGCCGGTCTCGATGAGCGCGATCCCTGCGGTCGCGTGCGGCACGAACAGGTTCAGCAGGCCGTCACGGCCGTCGGTGGTCTCCCGCAGGAACGCCTCGCAGTCGCGGGTGAGGTCGACGACCGTCTCCCGTGAGCCGGAGGCGACGTTCAGCACTCGAGTGGTGAAGGCATGTGACATGCCCCCATCCTCCTTGATTCCGGGAAGATCCCCGCTCCCGGCACGGTTGAGGGCTGACGTGGACAGTACACGCGAGGTCGAGGTGGTCGTCGTAGGGGCCGGTCAGGCCGGGCTGTCGGGCGCGTATCACCTGCGGCGCACCGGGTTCGAGCCGGGCCGCGACTTCGTGGTGCTGGACCACTCCCCCGGTCCGGGCGGCGCCTGGCAGTTCCGGTGGCGGTCGCTCACGTACGGCAAGGTGCACGGGATGCACGCGCTGCCGGGGATGGAGCTGACGGACGCCGACCCCGCGCGGCCGTCGTCCGAGGTCATCGCCGAGTACTTCGCCGCGTACGAGCGCGCCTTCGACCTGCGGGTGCGGCGCCCGGTGGACGTACGGGCCGTACGGGAGGGCACCGCGGGGCGGCTGCTCGTGGACACCTCGGACGGTGTGTGGTCGACGCGCGCCCTGATCAACGCGACCGGCACCTGGGACCGGCCGTTCTGGCCGAGGTATCCCGGCCAGGAGAGCTTCCGCGGGCGGCAGCTGCACACCGCCCAGTACGCCGGTCCCGAGGAGTTCGCCGGGCAGCGGGTGATCGTGGTCGGCGGCGGCGCGTCCGGCACCCAGCACCTGCTGGAGATCGCACCGTACGCGGCCGCCACCACCTGGGTGACCCGGCGCCCGCCGGTCTTCCGCGAGGGTCCGTTCGACGAGAACGTGGGCCGGGCCGCGGTGGCGCTCGTCGAGGACCGGGTGCGGCAGGGGCTGCCGCCCCGCAGTGTCGTCTCGGTCACCGGACTGCCGCTGAACGACGCCGTCCGGCAGGGGCTGAAGGACGGGGTGCTGGACCGCCGGCCGATGTTCGAACGGGTCACACCGGACGGGGTGGAATGGACGGACGGGCGGCGTGTCACGGCCGACGTCATCCTCTGGGCGACCGGGTTCCGGGCCGCGCTCGGTCACCTGGCACCGCTCGGGCTGCGCGAGCCGGGCGGCGGCATCCGCGTCGAGGGGACCCGGGCGGTCGCCGATCCCCGGGTCCATCTGGTCGGCTACGGCCCCTCGGCGAGCACTGTCGGCGCCAACCGGGCCGGACGCGCGGCCGTACGCGACATCCGGCGGCTGCTCGCGGCCGGGGAACCGGCCGCTGCCGCCTGACGTGGTCGTCTCAAAGGCCTGAGATCTGAGGCCTGAGGCCTGCGGGGGTCTCGAGGGCCTCGGGGCTCAGGAGCCTCGGCCGGCTTCGTCAGCCGGACGGCTCCAGTTGGGCGTCCTGGCTCGTGGGCTCCGGTCGAACGTCCTGGCTCGTGCGCTCCCGTTCGGCATCCCCGTCCGCCGGCTCCAGCCGGGCGTCCCGGCGGACCAGCCCCGCATAGCGCCCGTCGAACTCGAGCAGTTCCTGGTGGGTGCCGCGTTCGGCCACGCGCCCGGAGTCGAGGACCACGATCTGGTCGGCGCCCCGGACGGTGGACAGGCGGTGCGCGATGGTGAGCGTGGTCCGGTTGGCGGACAGGGCGTCGATGGCCTCCTGCACGGCGGCCTCCGTTCGGGTGTCCAGGGCGCTGGTGGCCTCGTCGAGGATCAGGACCGGCGGGTCGCGCAGGATGGTGCGGGCGATCGCCAGGCGCTGCTTCTCGCCGCCGGAGAACCGGTGGCCGCGCTCGCCGACGACGGTGTCGTAGCCGTCGGGCAGGGCCGCGATGTGGTCGTGGATCTGGGCCGCCTTCGCCGCGGCCCGGAGTTCCTCGTCGGTGGCGTCCGGCTTGGCGAACCGCAGGTTCTCGGCGACCGAGGCGTGGAAGAGGTACGTCTCCTGCGAGACGACGCCGACCGCGCGGGCGAGCGTGTCGAAGTCCAGGTCGCGCACGTCGACCCCGTCCAGGGTGACGCGGCCGCCGGTCACGTCGTACAGCCGCGGCACCAGGTAGCCGAGGGTGGACTTGCCCGCGCCGGTCGGGCCGACGATCGCGAGGCTGCTGCCCGCCGGGACCGTGACGTCGATGCCGTCGAGGATGGGGCCGCCCTTGTCGTCGTAGCGGAAGGACACGTCCTCGAAGCGGACCTCGCCCTTGACGCGGTCGAGGCGGACCGGCCGCTCGCGCTCGGTGATGTCGATCGGCAGGTCCAGGTACTCGAAGATGCGCTGGAAGAGCGCCAGCGAGGTCTGGATCTGGACGCCGGTCGCCAGCAGGCTCACGGCGGGGCGGAACAGGCCCTGCTGGAGCGAGACGAAGGCGACGATCGTGCCGAGCGAGACCTGCGGGCCGCCGAGCCGGAGGGCGATGCCCGCGGTCCAGTAGATGACCGCGGGCATCGCGGCCATGACGATCGTGATGACGGCCATGCGCCAGCGGCCGGCCATGTTCGACCTGACCTCGAGGTCGACCAGGCGCTCGGACTCCTCGGCGAAGCCCGCTGTGAGCGAGTCGGCGCGGCCCATGGTGCGGCCCAGCAGGATCCCGCTGACGGACAGCGACTCGGTGACGGTGGCGGCCATCGCGGCCATCTGCTTCTGGCGCTGGGTGGTGATCTTCTTGCGCTCGTTGCCGACCCGGCGGCTGATCCACACGAACACCGGCAGCAGGAGCAGGGAGACGATCGTGAGCCGCCAGTCCAGGGCGATCATGGCGACGATCGTGGCGACGACGCTGGTGACGTTGGAGACCAGGGAGGTCGCGGTGGAGGTGACGGTGGCCTGCATGCCGCCGATGTCGTTGGCGATCCGGGACTGCACCTCGCCGGTGCGGGTGCGGGTGAAGAAGGCGAGCGACATGCGCTGCAGCCGGCCGTAGACGGCGGTGCGCAGGTCGTGCATGACGCGCTGGCCGACGGTCGTGGAGATCAGGGTCTGCAGGACCCCGAAGACGCTGGTGAGGACGGCGCTGAGGACCATGCCCGCGGCGAGCAGGCTCAGCAGTCCGGTGCGGCCCTGCGGGATCGCGACGTCGAGGATCTCCTTGAGCAGGAAGGGCGTCGCGACGGAGACCAGCGAGGAGGCGCCGACCAGCAGGCCGACGATCGCGAGCCGGCCCCGGTAGGGGCGGAACAGCCGCAGGATGCGGCGGACCTGCCGCGGCTGGTCCTTGGCGTCGGGGGGCGGGGTCCAGGTGGATTGGCGGTCGGGATGCATGGGCTCCTACGGGGGTGGGCGGGCGCCTGCCCTGGCGTGCGGCCGGCGACGACTGACGGATCCTAGCTCATTGTTACCTATGCTCATAATGAACCTGGTCCTGATATTGTTCCCGCATGACCAGCCCCGACCCCGACGGCCTGCTCGCCGAGCAGCTGCTGCGCCTCACCCGGAGGGTGCACCGCATCCAGAAGCGCCATCTGCAGGAGCGCGCCCTGGGCATCACACCGGCCCAGTCCCGGCTGCTGCGCACCCTCGCGCACTTCGGTGAGCCGCCGCGCATGGCGGACCTCGCCGCGTCCCTGGAGGTCGTGCCCCGCGCGGTGACCACGCTCGTGGACGCGCTGGAGGCGAGCGGCAAGGTGCGCCGGGCTCCCGATCCGGTCAACCGCCGGGTTGTCCGCGTCGAACTCACCGACGACGGGCGCACAGCCCTGGGAGAACTACGCAGCGCGCGCCGGGCCGCCGCGGCGGAGATCCTGGCACCGCTGACGGGCGAACAGCGCCAGGCGCTCGGCGGGTTGCTGGACACGTTGGTGGGCGCGGCACCGGCACGGGGGCGCGGCTGCTGAGACGCCGGGCCGGCGTTCGGCCCGGCCCGACTCGACCGGCACAACGCGTTGGCATGCCGCCGCGTCGGCGCACCTACGCGCGGTGGAGCAGCGGACCGGTGACCAGGGGGTGTCCTCCGGGTCGAGTCTGCGCAGCAGATACTCCATCGCGGACTCCGGCACGCTGACGCAGCCCAACGTGCCGTCGCCGTGGTCCAGATGCAGCCAGATGCCCCCACCCTTCTTCTGGCCCAGGGGTCGGGTCGGATCATCGGGACGGGTGCCCGGCAGGCGGTTGTAGTCGATGGCGATGACGTAGTCGAAGTCGTGCCAGTGCGCCTCGTCCCAGTAGTACGGGGTCTGGAAGGCCTCCTCGTCCTGGGTGTACGGCAGCAGCGAACCCGGGTCGTCGAGGATGCCGCCCGCGTCGGAGAGCGTGAACACGCCCACGGGGGTGCGTTCGTCGCCCTCGCTGTGGTTCGTCGCCCAGCCCCGCTTGCCGTTGTGCGCCGGCCAACTGCGGATGAGGTGCCAAGCGGACCCTCGCTTCTCGTAGAGGACGAGCGTGGAGTCCGGGGAGTCCTCGTGCTCCCCGTACACCGCCACCACCTGACGGGTGCCCACGGGCACCTGCTGCCACAGCCGTTCACCGATGCCGGGCACCGGGGCCGGGGCCGGGGCCGGGGCCGGTCGCACGGACGGGACGGGCCGCGCGGTACCCGAGGGACCGCCGGGTCTCGGCACGTCCGCGTGACGGGCCCCGGCCCGCTCACCACCGCACGCGGCCAGGGCCGTCAGAAGGAAACCGCAGGCCGCGCCCGCAGCCATCGCACGCCTTGCATCACCGCTTCGCATGAACCCATGGTGGCCATCACGATACGGACGATCTACTCGGCATTGGTCCAAATAGCCTTATCTGCCTCTCTCTGGAATGTGCGGGGCATGTCGGTCGGCCAGGAAGCACAGCAGGCGCACAGGCGTACGGAGTGCGCCCGGGGCATCCAATCCCGTTCCCCCGCGCGGAAAACCGCTTGCTTTCCACAACTGGGCGCAGCGAGGCTGTCACAACTTGTCGCCGCCCTTCGCGGCCCCTTCCGCCCCTGACACGAGCCACTGGGACGTCATGCAGATTCAAGACCTTCCGTATCCCGACCCGGGTGTGCCGGACGCGCGCTCGGGTCCCCGATTCCTGTGGTGGCTGGGGCGGAACCAGCTCGGCGGGCAGCTGAGGGCACTGGCCTGGGGCCTGCTCCACTTCGCCTCGGTCTCCGCGCTGCCGTTCTGCGTCGGCCTCGCCGTCCAGGCGGTCGTCGACCGCTCCGGCACGCGACTCGCCCTGACCGGCGGACTGCTGGTGCTGGCCTGCGCCGGCAACGCGCTCGGCGACACCTTCCTGCACCGCGCCGCAGTCACCAACTGGATCACGGCGGCCGCACGCGTACAACAGCTACTGGCCCGCAAGGCCGCCCAGTTGGGCTCGGTCCTGACCCGGCGGGTGGCGGCCGGCGAGGTGGTGGCCGTCTCCACCGGTGACGTCGAGAAGATCGGCTGGTTCGTGGAGGCGGTGTCCCGGTTCACGGCGGCGGCGGTCACCGTCGTGCTCGTCTGTGTCGCTCTGCTCGTCTACCAGCCGGCACTCGGCGTGATCGTCGCCGCGGGTCTGCCCGCGCTGGCGCTCGCGGTGCTGCCGCTGCTGCCCCGCGCGACCCGGCGTGCCGACCTGCAACGCGAGAAGGCGGGGCGCGCCACCGAACTGGCCTCCGACACCGTCGCCGGCCTGCGGGTGCTGCGCGGCATCGGCGGCGAGGAGCTGTTCCTCGACCGCTATCGCCGCGCCTCCCAGGAGGTGCGGCACGCGGCCGTCCGCAGTGCCCGTATGTGGTCCCTGATCTCCGCCGTCCAGGTCCTGCTGCCGGGCCTGCTGCTGATCGCCGTCGTCTGGTACGGCGTGCACCTGGCCCGTACGGGGCGGATCACCGTGGGCGAACTCGTCACCGTCTACAGCTCCGTGATGGTGCTCACCTATCCGCTGCGGCACTTCGAGGAGATCGCCATGGCGTACTCCTTCTCCCGCCCGTCGGCCAGACGGGCCGCACGGGTGCTGTCGCTGGAACGGACCTCGGAACCGACGTCCGCGGAACCGACGGCCCAGCAACGGACGGCCAAGGAGCGGACGGTCGAGGAGCGGACGGCCAGGGAGCGGACGGTCGAGGAGCGGATCTCGGAGGTCTCCTCGCCCCCGGCCGGGGCGCCCGTGTCCGCCCTCTCCGGTGACCTGTACGACCCGGAGACCGGGCTGCGGGTGTCCGCCGGCCTGCTGACCGCCGTGGTGTGCGGCGATCCGGACGCGGCGGGACGCCTCGCGGACCGGCTGGGCGGCCACCCCGCCGAGCCCGAGCCGGGAGCCTCGGTGCTGCTGGGCGGCGTAGCGCTGGACGAGCTGCCGCTCGACACGGCCCGCACGGCCGTCCTGGTCCAGGACAAGGACCCGGTGCTGCTCTCCGGTTCGCTGCGCGATCTGCTCGATGTCCCCTCCTCCGGTGATGTCTGCGCCGATGCGGCGCTGGCGGCGGCCCAGTGCGCCGACGTCCTGGACGCGCTGGCCCAGGCGTCGCCGGTGGCCGGCGATCCGATGGACGTGCGGATCACCGAGCGCGGCCGGTCACTGTCCGGCGGCCAGCGCCAGCGTCTGGCCCTGGCCCGGTCCCTGATCACCGACCCGGAGGTGCTCGTCCTGGACGAGCCCACCTCGGCCGTCGACTCCCACACCGAGGCGCGGATCGCGGAGGGACTGCGGGCCCTGCGGACCGGACGCACCACCGTGGTCTTCACCTCCTCGCCGCTGCTCCTGGACCGCGCCGACCGGGTGGTGCTCGTCCACGAGGGGACGGCGGTGGCGGTCGGCGTGCACCGCGATCTGGTGCGCACCGAACCCCGGTACCGCGCGGTGGTGACCCGGGAGACGGACGAGGAGCGCGCCGTGCACGAGGTGCTCGGCAGCGAGGGAACACTGCGGCGCGACGCGCGGCATCCGCCGGCGGGCGGGTGCGCCCCGCGGGGCTCGGCGCAGGATCCGCTCGAGGACGAGGCGGCCCTGCGGGGTGCCCTGGAAGAGATCGAGGAGACCGCGTGATCGGCGTGGCCCCACCGGCGTACGACCCGGCGGCTCCGACGACGGCGACCACCCTGCCCGTCGGCGCCCCCGCCACCGTACGCGCCTATGTCCTGGAGCTGCTGCGCCGGCACCGCCGGGCCTTCCTGCTCCTCGTCACCGTCGACACCGTCGCCGTGCTCGCCTCCATGGCGGGACCCTGGCTGCTGGGCGACCTGGTCGAGCGCGTCTCGGACGACACCCGGGAACTCCGTCTGGGGCTCACCACCACGCTGTTCGTGCTGGCTCTGCTCGTCCAGGCCGTGTTCGTCCGCGAGGTCCGGCTGCGCGGCGCGATGCTCGGAGAGCGGATGCTGGCCGATCTGCGCGAGGACTTCCTCGTCCGGTCGGTCGGGCTGCCGCCGGGCGTGCTCGAGCGGGCGGGCACCGGTGACCTGCTGTCCCGCATCACCACGGACATCGACCGGCTCGCCAACGCGATGCGCGAGGCCGTTCCGCAGCTGGCGATCGGGGTTGTCTGGGCGGCACTGCTGCTGGGCGGCCTGGTGGTCACGGCGCCCCCGCTCGCCGCCGCCGTACTGCTGGCGCTGCCGCTGCTGGTGATCGGCTGCCGCTGGTACTTCCGGCGGGCGCCGTCCGCGTACCGGTCGGAGGCCGCGGGCTACGCCGCCGTGGCCGCCGCGCTCGCCGAGACCGTCGACGCCGGACGCACCGTGGAGGCGCACCGGCTCGGCGACCGGCGGATCCGCCTGTCGGAGCGCCGGATCAAGGAGTGGACGGCGTGGGAGCGCTACACGCTGTGGCTGCGCTCGGTGCTGTTCCCGGTCATCAACGTCACCCATGTCACCGTGCTCGCCTCGGTGCTGATGGTCGGTGGCCTGTTCGTGCTCCGGGGCTGGGTCGGGGTCGGCGAGCTGACCACGGGCGCGCTGATCGCGCAGATGCTCGTCGACCCGGTCGGGCTGATCCTGCGCTGGTACGACGAGCTGCAGGTGGCGCAGGTGTCGCTGGCCCGGCTGGTCGGTGTCCGCGACATCGAGCCGGAGCCGGGGGACGACTCGCTCGCCCCGGACGGCAGGAACGTCCACGCGGACCGGGTGCACTTCGGCTACCGGGAAGGCGTCGACGTGCTGCGCGAGGTGTCCCTGCGGGTGGCACCGGGCACCCGGCTGGCCCTGGTGGGCCCCTCGGGCGCCGGCAAGTCCACGCTGGGCCGGCTGCTCGCCGGTATCTACGCACCCCGCGACGGCCGGATCACCCTCGGCGGTGCCGAACTGTCCCGGATGCCCGCCGAGGCCGTACGCTCCCACGTCGCCCTCGTCAACCAGGAGCACCACGTCTTCGTGGGCTCCCTGCGCGACAACCTGCTGCTCGCCCGCTCCGACGCGGCCGACGCCGAACTGTGGGCCGCGCTGGGCGCGGTCGACGCCGATGCCTGGGCCCGTGCCCTCGCCGACGGCCTGGACACGGAGGTCGGCTCCGGCGGTCTCGCCCTCACACCGGCCCAGGCGCAGCAGATCGCGCTGGCCCGCCTGGTCCTGGCCGACCCGCACACGCTGGTCCTGGACGAGGCGACCTCGCTCCTGGACCCGCGAGCAGCCCGGCACCTGGAGCGGTCCCTGGCCAGGGTCCTCGACGGACGCACGGTCGTCGCCATCGCCCACCGCCTGCACACCGCCCACGACGCCGACGTGATCGCCGTCGTCGAGAGCGGCCGCATCAGCGAGCTGGGCAGTCATGACGAGCTCGTCGCGGCCGATGGCGCGTACGCGGCACTGTGGCGGTCCTGGCACGGCTGAGCGGGCGAGATCCCGGCCCACGCGGGTGGAGGTCACGTGCACGCGGGCGGAATCCCGACCCGCGCGGGGGCACGTGTGCTCGGGTGGGGGTCGCACGCGCGGAAGCCCTGTGGCCGTCCGCTGGGCCGTGGCCGTCTCGCAGGCCGGTCGCCGTATCGGCCCGGCCCGCGTCCGCGGCTTCGGCTCTGGTGACGGGCCGGATACCGGGCGCGATACCGGGTACCGGGCCGTCGCCGGACGGTGTGCGGCCGGGATGCGGCTGCCGTGCCGTTGCGCGGTGCCGAACACCGGTGGAAGGCTGGAAAGCGGCAGCGGCTCGGGGAGCGCCCGGGAACCGTCCGGTTCGTGCCGGGTGACAGCCGCGCACCGGCGGCCGGCCGTCGGCCGCGGTGAGAACGGGCCCTTCCCCACCACCTGGAGGTATCCGTGGACAACGCCGACGGATGGGGAGACGACGTCTACCAGCCCGACGAGGACTCCGAGATCAAGGAAGACACGGGGGTGCTCGACTCGGAGGACACGCTGGTGTACGACGGTGTCGACGATCCCCTGGACCGTGGCTGGTCCCCTCCGGAGCGGCCATGGGCCGTGGAGCACACCGGTGTGACCGCGGCGGAGCGCCAACACGGCGAGACCCTGGACCAGCGCCTGGCCGAGGAGCTGCCTGATCTGGCCGCGCCGGACAGCGACGGCATCGGCGACGTCGAGGGCACCGACGGGGAAGTCCTGGACAACGAGGTCGGCGCGGCCCGCTCCGGCCGTCTCGTCGCACCCGACGAAGGCGCGCACGAGGACGAGGAGAGCGCACTGGTCGCCACGGACGTGGGCATCGACGGCGCGGCGGCCTCCGCCGAAGAGGCCGCGATGCATGTCGTCGACGAGGACACCCTGTCGGGCTGAAACCGCCGCCCGGTCGGCGCCGCCTTGGCCCAGTGCGCCGCCCCCGCCGCACGAGGAGCACGCATGCAACAGGACAAGCACCCCGAATACCGCCCCGTCGTCTTCCGCGACCGGGCCGCCGGATACGCCTTCCTCACCCGGTCGACCGCGACCAGCGACCAGACGATCGACTGGGACGACGGCCAGACCTACCCGGTGGTGGATGTGGAGATCTCCTCGGAGAGCCACCCGTTCTACACGGGCAGAGCCCGCACGGTGGACTCCGAGGGCCGCATCGCCCGGTTCGCCCGGCGCTACGGCGGCGACGCGGGGCAGGGCGGTGAACAGGCGCCCTAGATCGGTGCGCCCCAGCCGGCCGAGCGCGCGCCTCAGATGAAGTTCAGCGCGCCGGCGCAGCCCACTCCGCCCAGGACCATGAACGCCGGCATCAGCACCTTGAGCTCGACCCAGCTGCCCGCCCGGAACCGTATCGCCTTCGGCGGGCCGACCGGGTACCAGCGCTTGCGGCCCACCGGTATCGGCCACAGGATCGGGCAGCCCGAGACGGTCAGCGCGTCCCCGATGTCGTGCACCAGCGCGCCCAGCACGATCGGCAGCCCCAGCCACAGGTACTCCTGGCCCGGAGCGGTGAACAGCCAGTCGGAGCCGTTGCCGGGCTTGTCCAGGATCCCGGCGAGGATCCAGGCGCTGGTCGCGGCCAGCAGCCACACCAGGATGTCGCTGCTGGAGCCGCGGGCCGCGCGCCACAGCAGACCCTCGATGGCCAGCACCATGTGCGCGAAGAGAATCGCCAGCACCGCCCAGCGGCCTCCGGTGATCGCCGCCACCGAGGCGCCCGCACCGATCAGCACCGCCCACAGCCACGTGTGGGTCAGCGTCCGGTGCCCGCCGGAGCGGCGCGGGTCGCCCTGCTTGCGCGTCGACTTGTAGACGGCGTAGGAAAGCTTGTCGACGATCTCGCAGAGCCAGCGGGACAGCGGCCCGAAGGCACGCGAGATGGTGGCGGCCTTGTGGTCGAGGTCCGGGGCGAGCGCCGCCCCGGCACAGATCAGGGCGCCGCACAGCAGGACCGGCCAGGGCATCGGATGTCCGGCCGCCGCGGCCGCGGCTCCTACGCCGAGCCAGGCCGCTGCGCCCGACAGTGAGTGTGCTGGTCCCATCATGGCCGTATCCCCGCCCCATTCCTCGTATGTCGCTGTCCAGTTGTCCTGGCGCACTGTTGCCACGTCGGCGCCACAGCGTAGCGGTCGTGATCTTCGGTCCGGCAGCCGATTCCCTCCTCGGGCGGGGGGCCAGGCAAGATGGGTGCGTGACCCTCATCGATCAGCTGCCGCCGACCGCCGACCCCGACGCCCTCTACGAAGCCTTCGAGTCGTGGGCCGAGGAACGGGGTCTCACGCTCTACCCCCACCAGGAGGAGGCGCTGATCGAGGTGGTCTCCGGTGCGAACGTGATCGTCTCGACGCCCACCGGCTCGGGCAAGAGCATGATCGCCGCCGGTGCGCACTTCGCCGCTTTGGCCCGGGACGAGGTCACCTTCTACACCGCGCCGATCAAGGCGCTGGTGTCGGAGAAGTTCTTCGAGCTGTGCAAGCTGTTCGGCACCGAGAACGTCGGCATGCTCACCGGCGACGCCTCCGTCAACGCCGACGCCCCCGTCATCTGCTGCACCGCCGAGGTGCTGGCGTCGATCGCGCTGCGCGACGGCAAGGACGCGGACGTCGGTCAGGTCGTCATGGACGAGTTCCACTTCTACGCCGAGCCCGACCGCGGCTGGGCCTGGCAGATCCCGCTGCTGGAACTGCCCCAGGCGCAGTTCGTCCTGATGTCGGCGACGCTCGGCGACGTCTCGTTCTTCGAGAAGGACCTCACCCGCCGCACCGGCCGCCCCACCGCAGTGGTCCGCTCGGCGACGCGCCCGGTGCCGCTGTCCTACGAGTACCGCCGCACCCCGCTCACCGAGACGCTCACCGACCTGCTCCAAGCGCGGCAGGCGCCGGTCTATATCGTGCACTTCACCCAGGCGCAGGCCGTGGAGCGGGCGCAGGCGCTGATGAGCATCAACATGTGCTCCCGCGAGGAGAAGGAGAAGATCGCCGAGCTGATCGGCAACTTCCGCTTCACCACCAAGTTCGGCCGCAACCTCTCCCGCTACGTCCGGCACGGCATCGGGGTCCACCACGCCGGCATGCTGCCCAAGTACCGGCGCCTGGTGGAGAAGCTCGCGCAGGCCGGCCTGCTGAAGGTGATCTGCGGCACGGACACGCTCGGTGTGGGCGTCAACGTCCCGATCCGTACGGTGCTCTTCACTGCTCTGACCAAGTACGACGGCAGCCGTGTGCGCACGCTGCGCGCCCGGGAGTTCCACCAGATCGCCGGCCGGGCCGGGCGGGCGGGCTTCGACACGGAGGGCTTCGTCGTCGCTCAGGCACCCGAGCACGTCATCGAGAACGAGAAGGCGCTCGCCAAGGCGGGCGACGACCCGAAGAAGCGCCGCAAGGTCGTCCGCAAGAAGGCACCGGAGGGCTTCGTCGGCTGGACGGACACCACCTTCGACAAGCTGATCGCCTCCGAGCCGGAGCCCCTGACGTCCCGGTTCCGGGTCACGCACACGATGCTGCTGTCGGTGATCGCCCGTCCCGGCAACGCCTTCGAGGCGATGCGCCGCCTGCTGGAGGACAACCACGAGCCGCGCAAGCAGCAGCTGCGGCACATCCGGCGGGCGATCGCCATCTACCGCTCGCTGCTGGACGGCGGCATCGTCGAGAAGCTCGACCGGCCGGACGCCGAGGGCCGGATCGTCCGCCTGACGGTCGATCTCCAGCAGGACTTCGCGCTCAACCAGCCGTTGTCCACGTTCGCGCTGGCCGCGTTCGAGCTGCTGGACCCCGACTCCCCGTCCTACGCGCTGGACATGGTCTCCGTCGTGGAGTCCACGCTGGACGACCCGCGGCAGATCCTCGCCGCCCAGCAGAACAAGGCGCGCGGCGAGGCCGTGGCCGCGATGAAGGCGGACGGCGTCGAGTACGAGGAGCGCATGGAGCGCCTCCAGGACATCACCTACCCCAAGCCCCTGGAGGAGCTGCTCTTCCACGCGTACAACACCTACCGCACGAGCCACCCCTGGGTCGGCGACCACCCGCTGTCGCCGAAGTCCGTGATCCGTGACATGTACGAACGCGCGCTGTCCTTCACGGAGTTGGTGTCCTTCTACGAGCTGGCCCGCACCGAGGGCATCGTGCTGCGGTACCTGGCCGGCGCCTACAAGGCTCTGGAGCACACGATCCCGGACGATCTGAAGTCCGAGGACCTGCAGGACCTGATCGCCTGGCTGGGCGAGATGGTGCGCCAGGTCGACTCCAGCCTGCTGGACGAGTGGGAGCAGCTGGCCAACCCGGAGGAGATGACCGCCGAGGAGGCCCAGGAGAAGGCCGACCAGGTCAAGCCGGTCACCTCCAACGCGCGTGCCTTCCGCGTCCTGGTCCGCAACGCCATGTTCCGCCGTGTGGAACTCGCCGCCCTCGACCAGGTCGAGGAGCTGGGCGAGATGGACGCCGAGGCCGGGTGGGACGCCGAGGCGTGGGGCGAGGCGATGGACAAGTACTGGGACGAGTACGAGGACCTGGGCACCGGTCCCGACGCCCGCGGCCCCAGGCTGCTGGTGATCAAGGAGGAGCCGCAGCACGGGCTCTGGCGTGTGCGCCAGATCTTCGACGACCCCAACGGGGACCACGACTGGGGCATCAGCGCGGAGATCGACCTCGCCGCGTCCGACGCCGAGGGCCGTGCGGTGGTCCGGGTGACCGACGTCGGGCAGGTGTGAACGGGTGCCGGCCGGCCATGAGCACCTGCCGGCCGGCCACCAGCAGGCGCCGATCCGTACCCAGCACAGGAGAGTCCCGCCCATGACCAACCCGGCCGAAAGGCTCGTCGACCTGCTCGACCTGGAGCAGATCGAGGTCAACATCTTCCGCGGCCGCAGTCCCCACGAGTCCCTGCAGCGTGTCTTCGGCGGCCAGGTGGCGGGCCAGGCCCTGGTCGCCGCCGGCCGCACCACGGACGGCGAGCGTCCGGTGCACTCGCTGCACGCGTACTTCCTGCGCCCGGGCCGGCCGGGGGTGCCGATCGTGTACCAGGTCGAGCAGGTGCGGGACGGGAGGTCCTTCACCACCCGCCGGGTCACCGCGGTGCAGCAGGGCCGCACGATCTTCACTCTGACCGCCTCCTTCCACAAACCTGAACAAGGGAGCTTCGAACACCAGCTGCCGCCCGCCCGCAGCGTCCCGTCCCCGGAGTCCCTGCCGACGATCGCCGAGGAGGTCCAGGCCCATCTGGGCGCCCTGCCGGAGCAGTTGGAGCGCATGGCACGTCGCCAGCCCTTCGACATCCGCTATGTGGACCGGTTGCGCTGGACGGCCGAGGAGGTCAAGGACGCCGAGCCGCGCAGTGCCGTGTGGATGCGCGCGGTCGGGCCGCTCGGCGACGACCCGCTCGTGCACACCTGCGCGCTGACCTACGCCAGTGACATGACCCTGCTCGACGCGGTGCGCCTCCCGGTCGAGCCGCTGTGGGGGCCGCGGGGCTTCGACATGGCGTCGCTGGACCACGCCATGTGGTTCCACCGGCCGTTCCGCGCGGACGAGTGGTTCCTGTACGACCAGGAGTCACCGATCGCGACGGGGGGCCGCGGCCTCGCCAGGGGCCGCATCTACAACCTGCAGGGGCAGCTGATCGTGTCCGTGGTGCAGGAGGGGCTATTCCGCAAACTGGGCTGACCTGCGGTTTCACCGAGCGTCGACCGGCCGGCATCGCGTCGTGCGACGCTTCTCGGGCCGGTCGGAGGACGACACATGACCGGTGGCGCGGCCGACCCGCCACCGTACGGCACGAGACGTCTCGAGTCTCGGGGTCGCTGCCACTCCTGGTGGGCGCGGCCTGCTCTGAGGCGGATACCGTTGTTGAAGGACGACGAGGTCATATCGCTCGACGATCGTCAGGAGCGGCAGATGGACGCCTCGGACGAACTCCTGCAGAGGGCCACACCGTCGGCTCTTTTGACCCTGGACGGCGTCATCCGCTCTCTCAACGCCGCGATGGCCAGGGCATTGGGCAGGCCGCGGGAACAGTGCGCGGGCCATGGCTTCGGTGATCTCCTCTCCGAGGATCAACGCGTCTCGGCCGAGAGCCTGCTGAAGCACGGGGCCACGACGAGGAGGCTTGCGATGCGCGTGCTGGAATTCCCCGGCGCGGGCACCGCGTCTGTGGTCTGCCTCGTCGAGGCGCGGCCGGTGAGGGAGCCCGCGAGTGGCGAGCGGCTCGTGTGGGTGCACTCGTTGGATGCGGAACACGACCTCGGTGGTCTGCTGATCCCGTTCCGGCTTGCGGCGAAGGCTGCCGGCCTCGGCCTTTGCATGTGTTCCCCCGAAGAGCACCAGGTGGAGTGGCTGGGTGGCGCACCCGCTTTGGCCGCGCTCTTCCCGCAGGCGTCGGTGTCCCTGTCCGAGATGATCAGGCGGGTGCACCCTGATGACCGGAGGGACGTGCGGCGGCTTGTGCGCTCCACCGCCGCCCAGTCCCCGTGGATCAGGTCGCGGTTCCTCACCGAGCAGGACGGCTGGCGTGTCCTCGCGGGCCAGACCCGCCGGGTGCAGTTGGGGTACGGCGGCCCCGAACGGGTCTTCGCGGTGGTCCGCGACGACACCCGGTCGGAGGCACACCGTGAGGCAGTGCTGGCCGAGGTGAGCGCGGAGCGCGAGCGCGCCGAAGAGATCGCCGCGTTCTCCTCCGCCCTGTTCACCGCCGCCACCGAGCAGGAACTGCAGCAGGTCGTCCTGGCCCGGCTCGCCGCGGCCGTCGGAGGTTCCGGTGCCCTCCTCGCGCTGGTCGACAACGGGCGCTTGCGGGTCTCCTCGGATGCCGGGATCCCCACGTGGGAGGCCGATGCGCTGCACGGCCTGTCGCTGGACGAGGACCGGCCGCTGCCCTGCATGATCCGTACCGGTCAGGCGCAGTTCTTCCCCAACCACGAGGAGTTCGTCCGCCGTTGGATGCATGATGACAGTCTGTCCGTGCCGCGCCCCGTCCCCGGCACCGCCTTGTCGATCACCCCCCTCAGCCCGCCGGACGACCAGCCGCTCGGGGCCTGGGCGGTGACGTACGACAGTGAGCACTCCCCGTCCTCCGAGAAGCTCGCCTTCATGACGACTCTGGCCGAATTGGCAGGCCAGGCGCTGAGGCGCATCAGGTTGCAGCAAGCCCACGTCGAGCTGTCCACGGCGGTCCAGCAGAGCATGCTCCCGACGCTGCCGGAGCACCTCCCAGGCCTGCAGATCGCCGCCCGCTATCAGCCCAGCCGGGACGGGCTGGACGTCGGCGGAGACTGGTACGACGCGTTCTTCCTCCCCGACGGTGCGGTCGCACTGGAGATCGGCGACGCCCAAGGGCACGACGTGGATGCCGCGGTTTTCATGGGCCAGGTGCGCTCGTCCATGCGCGCGATCGCCGCCCACGAGCCCGAGCCCGGCACGGTGCTGGCGCGTACCAACGAGTTGCTCGTCGCGATGGACGTGCCACGCTTCGCAAGCTGCACCATGCTGCACCTCGATCCGCAGGACGGACAGGTCATCGGCACCAGCGCAGGCCATGTGCCGCTGCTCCACGCACGCGACGACGGCAGCCACACCATCCACGCACTTCCCGGCGGGCCGGTCCTGGGAATCGTGCCCGACAGCGAGTACCCCGAGGAGACCTTCACTCTGGAGGAGGGCACCGCGCTGGTCATGGTCACCGATGGTGTGGTCGAAGGGCCGGGCCTGACCCTGGAAGCCGGACTGGAGCGAGCGGGAGCGCTGGCCGGCCGAGCCCTCCAGGACCGGCTCGACGTCGAGGCGACCGCAGACCGAATCCTCGGCGCGGTCGCCGCGGTGGACCACCTCGACGACGTGGCCGTGCTGGTCATCCGACGCGCATGAGACTCGATACGCCTCCCTGGGGGAAGCCGTTCTCCGGCCCTCCTTCAAGGGGCGCAGCGTCCGCGCGGGCCCCCGACTGCTCCCGGCACGCGGCGGCGAAGCGGCCGGGTACGCCCGGCGCCCGAGCCTCCCCCGTTCAGGGCGAAGCCGGCGAGCGCTCGGTCGGTTGCCGGGACGCTCCGGGCGGCCCGCCCGGCAGGAACTGTTCGGCCCAGATCACCTTGCCCGACGCGGTAGGACGCATCCCCCACCGCTCGGCAAGCCGGGCCACGAGATAAAGGCCCCGCCCGCCCTCGTCGGTGATGGCCGCCTGCCGTATGTGCGGAGAGGTACGGCTGCAATCGGCAACCTCGCAGATCAGGGCACGGTCGCGCACCAGCCGGAGATGGATCGGACCCTCGGTGTGGCGGATGGCATTGGTGATCAGTTCGCTGAGGATCAGCTCAGTGGTGCAGGCAAGCTCCTCCAGCCCCCACTCCGCGAGCTTGCGCGCCGCTGCCGTCCGCATGTGTGCCACAGCCGCCGGATCGTGGGGCACAGGCCACCCGGCCACCTGTTCCGCCGGAAGCCCGCGCATGCGGCAGACCAGAAGCGCGATGTCGTCGTTCTGCCGGTCGGGCAGCATCGCGTCGAGTATCGCGGTGCAGGTCGCCTCGGGCGCATCGGCACCGTTGCCGGCGCCTCGGCTCAAGGCCTCTCGCAGCATCATGAGGCCCACATCGATGTCCCGCTTCCGGTCCTCGATCAACCCGTCGGTGTACAGCACGAGCCGGCTCGCTTCGGGTACCTTCCACTCGGCGCTCTCGAAGGATCCGCCTCCCAGGCCGAGGAGCGGTCCGGCGGGGAGGTCGGGGAACACCACCCGTCCATCGGGGTGGACGAGCGCGGGCGGCGGATGCCCTGCCCGGGAGAGCACACAGCGTTGCGTGACCGGGTCGTAGATTGCGTACAGGCATGTGGCACCGCCGACGGAGCCCTCACCGCCCTCGCTCCACTGATCGCGGTCCATCTGGCTGACGAGGTCGTCCAGGTGGCGGAGCAGCTCGTCGGGCGGCAGATCCAGCGCGGCGAAGCTGTGGACCGCCGTGCGCAGGCGCCCCATCGTCGCGGCGGCGTGCAGTCCGTGTCCGACCACGTCGCCCACCACCAGGGCCACGCGCGAGCCCGGCAACGGGATGACGTCGACCCAGTCGCCGCCGACTCCCGCCTGCGCCGGCAGATAGCGGTATGCGGCGTCGAGCGCACTCTGTCCGGGCAGGCTGTGCGGGAGCAGGCTCCGCTGCAGGGTGACGGCTGTCACGTGCTCGCACGTGTAGCAGTGAGCGTTGTCGATGGATGCCGCCGCGTGCCTGACGAGTTCTTCGGCGAGTGCGAGGTCGTCCCTCCCGAACGGCTCGCGGTGTCGTGCACGCCAGAAGTCGACCACGCCGAAGATCGTCCCGCGGGAGGCCAGCGGAACGGTGATCAGCGAGTGAACACCGTGGGCGATGATCCGCCGGTTGTGTTCCGGGTCCTGTGCCTGCCACCCGGGGACATCCTCCAGCCGTCGAGCGATCACGGCTCGCCCACTGCGGAGCCCCGCAGACTGCGGCGTGGAGGGGTGGAACACGAGCCAGCCCCCCAGGGGGGAGAACGGATGGTCGTCGCGGACGCCGCTCACGGCGACCCGGCGCATCCTCGTATCGTCGTTGTACCGGGGTTCCTCCCCACGCAGAACGGGCTCCGTCACATCAACGGTGGCGAAGTCGGCGAATCTGGGGATCGACACCTGTGCCAGTTCCCGCGCGATCCGGGTCATGTCGAGGGTGGTGCCCACACGCACGCTCGCCTCGTACAGCAGCTCCAGCCGTGCGCGCGCATCTTCCGGCCGATGTCTCGATCGTCGAAGTCTGAACAGCCCGCCCGAACGAGGCCAAGACCACGTCCTGGCCGGGCGCAGGTCCCGAAGAGTGCTGGGCTTTCCCGTGTCCATGGCGAGTTCCTGCCGTGTTTCTTCGACGGAAGCATTCCCGTCCGTCCGGCACGCCATGGAAGCGCACAAAGGCCACCAAACCGAAGTGATCGCCAGACCGGATACCGAGAGCGACCATAAGCGGTACCGATGGATGCCATATGGCTGCCCGGGTCGTGGGGCGCCGGGCAACGGTGAATCGACGGGCTCTCAAGCCGAAGGGGGACTCGCCCGCAGGTGCCTGAGGGTCGAACAGGCCGCGCTCATAGCGGGCGGCCATCGCCGTGCCCGCCGCGTTCGCCACGCCCTGCCCCAGCGGGCCGGTCGTGGTCTCCACGCCCGCCGTGTGCCCGCACTCCGGGTGACCGGGGGTCCTGGAACCCCGGGTGCGTGGATCAGAGGGTCACCGGCGCGCCGGGCGGGCGTGGTGGGCTCGTCATCTCGCAGGGAGCTGTCACGGAGGCGACGTGCGGCCGTCGCGGATGTTCCTCTCCAGGTCCGCGTAGCCCATGAGCGCGGCCCCCAGGTGGTCGCAGATCGGTCGCCGACGAACGTCGGTTCGTCGGCGACCAGCATCCGGATGAGCCCTCGTCGGCCACGTTGATCAGTTTCCGCCCGGATTCCGGGAGGAGTGTGACTCGCCGCTTTCATCCGGGCGTTGCCGCGGGCTGCCCGATGACATCCAGCTCGTCCTCGTCCGGGTCGATGCACTGTGCGAGGCACTTGGTGCGGGACAGGGCAAGAACTCCGTAGAACAGCACCGCCAGTCCCAGCAGTGCCGGTACGAGCCAGAATCCAGCACGAGGGCGCTCCGCGTAGATCGTCACGCCGAGACCGAAGCTCACCGCGGCATCGCCGAGCGTCAATGCGGGTTGAGAGCCGATGAGCGGGCCCCCTTGCATGGCGATCCCGAGCAAGAACAGGGAAAAAGCGCCGACGGCGGCGAAGCTGTACGTCTGCCATGCCAGGAAAAAGGCAACGGCACCACGAGTGGAGAGAATGTCCATGGCCGACTTGACCAGTGCGGCGGTGACAGCGTTTCCGATAGCCGCGCCCGCCGCGAGGGAAGCCGCTCGCATCAGACCGACGGGACGTCGCAGGCCGGCGAGAACAAGGGCCGCACCGATCCCTCCGGTGATCGCGAGCGCCGGCAGCCACCAAAGCCCCGGTACCTGCTCGCGGCCTCCCCTGGGAGCCAGTGAGAAAAGGGCCAAGGCCAGCCCACCGACAATGCACGCCACACTGGACCACGCCTTCCGCGTCACAGCGACGTGAAAGGCAACACCCCCGACCACAAGCGCCAAGGGCAGTTCAAGGATGAATATGGGCTGCACCACAGCCAGTGGTCCGGTGGCCAACGCGAGAGCCTGGAAAACAGCGGAGAAGATGACACCGAGGATCCCCCCGAACCAAATCGGAGTACGCAGCAGGTCGCGGATCAAACCGATGCGCAATGACCGCGAGGCGGGAACGGCGACCACGGCGCGCCGCTGGAGCACAGTCCCGACCGCGTTGCTGCCGGCTGCGAGAAGTGCGAACACGATGGACAGCAGGATTGTCACCATGAGCACCACTCCTCGGCTCGTGTCAGTTCGTCACGGCGCGCCCTGTGGCCCCTGGGACAGGCTACGCCTTCTCGCCGGCGCGCAGTGTCCTGCCGAGGCGCGCCGTACCGGCGGGTCAGGCCATCTGGTGATGGCCCCCCATAAGGCGCCCAAGGCGGACCCAAGGCCGTCTGCGTCCGTCTGAGGCACGAGATGCCGGAAAACTGTCACCATGATTGCCTCGTGGCGGTGGGGTACGGGCTCGGCCCCGCAGGACTATGCCTGCCATGAGGACAATGATCATGGAGCACTACACACCGGACTACCCGGAAATGATCGTCCCGGTCGGCCACGTCGAACCGGTACCGCGCCGCATCCGCGGCTATACGGCGAACCTTCCTGTCTTCGACACCGTGCAGGCGCGCTGTGTGTGGCTGTGGCCGGGCTACCCGCAGTACTGCATCCCTCGGGACGACATCCGCGACGGAGTTCTCCTCGACGAGGACCGGACCATGGCGTTGCGGGTGGGCAGGGTGCGTCGCCACAGCCTCCGGCTGGGTGCGCTCACCCGCCCGGGCGCGGCCTGGGAATGGACCGACGACGCGCCTGCCGGCATCTCCGGCCATGTCAGCTTCCGCTGGGAGGCCATCGACGCATGGTTCGAGAAGGACGAGCAGGTCTTCGTCCATCCTCGGAGCCCTTACACCCGCGTCGACGCGCTCCGATCCGGTCGCAGTGTCCGCGTGCTCCTCGACGGAGCCGTGCTCGCGGACGCGCCGTACTCGGTGATGGCGCTGGGGACAGGCCTCCCACGCGCTACTACCTCGACCGCCTGCACATCGACTGGACCCGCATGGAGCCCCCCGACACCGTCACCAGCTGCCCCTACAAGGGCAACACCACCTTGCCATCCAGCAGTCCCATCATCTTTTTCCACTCCACATCGGAAGTCGCTGCATGGTCGATCCGGTCCCGGCGTTCCGAGCCGCAACGGCTCCGCCGGGTACCGTGCCGTCCCAGCGGACGGCGAATGGGTACAGCGTCGGTTCGCTACGGGACTTCCGGGTCAGCCATAGGCGGTCGTGATGGTCGGCGTAAGCTGCCGGCTGCCCCCGGATCGCCGGTCCGCCGGGCAGACGGGCGACGGTGGAGGGTCGACGAGGCACCTGTGGCATGCGGACACAGCCCGCCGTGGGCAGCGTCGCACACCACGTCACGCAGCTGGACACGGCCGGGTCTCCATGTGCTTGATCGTGGTCGCCTCTGGTATCGCCCGCAGGCCGCTGAGGCTCAGAGCCAGTCTGCGCACACCGCCCGCGGGGCGCGAGCGGAGGTGGCGCCGCGGAAACCAGGGATGAGCCGCCCTCGCCGAGGCCCACGTTCCATGCGGGGTCGGTGGCGCCCGTCACCGGGCGATCGGCGATCGGCAGCATCGATGCGGCCGCTGGGGAGGCGCCGGCCGTGAGCACCGTCGGAGGGGTCGGGGTGCGCGTGAACGCCGTACAGGTCGCTCCCGCCAGGCCCGGGCCGAAGAGGACCGCGGAGCCTGGCCGACCAGGGGCCCGCGGGACGGCCGGCGTCCGTGACGGAGATCCCCACGGTCATCGCGTACCCGGGCGGGGGCACCCCTGCGAGGCGCGTGCGACCTGGTGTTCGTCGCGTGCGGTCCGGCCCTGCCCGGCTGGAAGGTCATGGCGGCCGCCTGGGCCGAGTGCGTAGCGGCCGGCCCAGGCGGCGAGCACGGTCGCCGCGTACTTGGCGTCGGCCGCCTTGGTGAGCAGGTGGTCGGCTCCCGCGAGGGCGATGAAGGACTTGGGGTGGCGGGCGGTGTCGAAGATGCGTCGCGCGTTGGTCACGTCCACCAGTTCGTCCGTCGGCGAGTGGAGTACCAACAGCGCGGCTTTGAGCTTCGCGATGCGCTCGGCCTGCGGCTGGGCGGTGATGTCGTTCAGGAACTGCCGCTGGATTCGAAAGGGGCGGCCCGCCAACAGGACCTCGGCCTGGCCGTTCCGCTCTGTCTCCGCCCGGTTCTTCCCGAGCAGGTGCAGGACGTGGTCGGGGTTGAAGGGTGTGGCGATCGTGGCGACCGCCCGCACATCCGGTATGAGGTGTCGTGCGGCGAGTACCGCCGCACCGCCGAGCGAGTGTCCGATGAGGAGGGTCGGCGCCTCGAAATGGGTACGCAGGTACCCGGCGGCACGCACCAGGTCGTCGACGTTGGAGCTGAAGTGCGTGTTTGCGAAGTCTCCCCCGGAGCCGCCCAGACCGGTGAAGTCGAAGCGCAGCACCGCGATGCCGAACCCGGTCAGCGCCCGTGCGACACGGGTGGCGGCGACCTGGTCCTTACCGCAGGTGAAGCAGTGGGCGAACAGGGCGTAAGCCTTCGGCCTGCCCTCGGGCAGTTCCAGCCGCGCGGCGAGTGGCGCACCCTGCGATCCGGCGAACTCCACCTTGCTGCTGTGCATGGGTGCGTCCCTCAGTGTGATGGGGCGGAATGGTGGCGCCGGTAGTGGCGGGCGACGCGTACACGGTTGCCGCACGCCGCGGAGCACCATTCCCGGCGCGCGTGGTTCTTGACGAAGAAGAGCAGGCAGTTCTGTGCCAGGCAGGGGCGCAGACGGTCACGGTCAGCTCCGGTGAAGAGCCCGACAGCCTGATGCGCGATGAGCTGTACGGCAAGGTCGGCGACTGTACCGGAGCCCCGATAGGCACGTGAGGGTCGCCCGTCGGCGGGCCACACGAGTTCGGGCCATGCGTGGGCGAGGGCGTTCAGCGTGCCGATCGCCTCCCCTCGCGTCAGTTCGGGCGCGGTGGCCGACGGCCGGGGGTCCTGGGTCGCGTCCGCCGCCAGGTGACGCAGCGCGTCACGCAGCGCGCGCAACGCTCCGGCGACCGGGCGCACCGTGTCCTCGTCCAGTTGGTCGGCCGTGATCTCGCTCTCGGCTCCGAGCCGATGGGCGACCGCGCGCAGCCAGCCCGTGGCGGCTGCGTCGCCGTCGAGGGTGTCGTGGGTGCGGCCGCGATCGCCGGTGACGGTGTTCATCAGCTCGACCGGCAGCGGCTCCCCCAGCAGCGGCGCACTCGTGGTCCCACCGTCAGTCCTCATGACGCCACCGTACCACAACCTAATGGATATTTCGGGATCCATCCATGTGACGACGAGGGAACACATTCCATGATGCTAACGTTACAGAATCGCACCGTCCATTAGAAAATGAGTGCACGCAGACGTGCGGGTCGCCATTCCCTGTCCTGCCACCGGCGACCCGCACCGCCTTCCGTACACGGCGGCACAAGAGCCTCGCGCGACCACTGAACGTGACATCAGGCGGCGAGGCCGAAGGGATATCCGCATGGAATTGCGTGACTTGCAGATGTTCGTCGCGGTCGCCGAGGAGGGCGGACTGACCGCGGCAGCGCGGCGGCTGCACATGAGTCAGCCCGCGCTGTCCCAGACGATCAGTCGCTTCGAGCGACAACTGGGCGTGAAGCTGCTGGCGCGCAGCAACACCGGTGCCCAGGTCACGCAGGCAGGGGCAACCCTCCTCGGCGAGGCCCGCGCCGTTCTGGCCAGGCACGACATGGCACTGCGGACAATGACCCGGTACACCCGTCGCGGCCACGGGGTGCTGCGGATCGGGATTCCGCTCGAACTGCCCCCCGGACTGCTGGACCCCGCGCTCGCCGACCTGGCCCGAGTCCACCCGGACACCCGGGTGCAGGCCCGTCACCTGTCCACAGCGGACCAGCGGGCCGCCCTCCAGGCCGAAGAGCTGGACGTCGGGTTCCTCCGCGAGCGGCCCACAGGAGCGCAGTTCGACGCGCAGCTCGTCGTACGAGAACCGCTGGGCGTACTTGTGGCCGCGAGGCGGGCCGACCGGCTCGCCGACCCCGACGGCATAGCGCTGGACGCGCTCGCCGGCCTGCACTGGGTCGGCTTTCCACGCTCGTCCAGCCCCCTCTGGTACGACGAAGTGGCGGGCATCCTGCGCGGCCACGGCATCGACCTCGGTCCCAGGGCCCCCGAAGGACAGGTGCTGATCCCCGACGTGAAGCTGGCGGCAGTCGCCGACGGCCGGGCTTTCGCTCTGGCACCGCCCGATTGGCAGCGGCTGCTGCCCGACCACGTGACATGGTCGCCGCTGGTCGGACACCCCCTGGTACGACGCACGTGGGCCGTGTGGCCGGCCGAGGCGACACGAGGCGATCTCGGCCGGTTCATCGCCGGCCTCGAAGGGCCGGGAAGCACGTGAGCGCCAGGGCCGATCGGACCGCTGACCCCACGGCGCGACGATGTCCGGACGGACTGCTCACCCCCGCCGACCAGGGGCAGCCCACCGACCACGGCAAGGCCCGCGTCTGCTGGATCCTGGAGACCGCACCCGCCACCCAGGTGTCGGCCCCGACCGAGCCAGCCTCTGCCAAAGCCGCACACTGACGCTCCGCCGTGGGCCGGGCCTCGTGCAGGGCCCACACCGGTCCATGTCCCCATCGCCGCCCGTCGCCGCGGCCGCATTGCGCCGCGCCTACGGCTCGGGTAATCGAGTTCCAGGTTCCCGCGGCGACCTGCTCCGCCGGCCGGGCGAGTTGCTCGACGTCGGACTCGACCCGCTTCCCCCGACCGCCACCGGGATCCGACCGGGGGTCCCGGAGACGACGGCTCGGCCGGCTCCCGCACGGGGAAGAGCGGCAACGACACCGTGCCGGCGGCCTGTGGCCGCCGGCACGGATCGTGGTGTCTTCCTCCGTCAGACGACGGCCGGGAAGTCCAGGTCGGTGTGGGCGAAGCGGTGGGTGTAGTTGGTGAAGGTGTTGATCGACACGAAGGCCAGGATCTCCAGGAACTGCTCGTCGGTGATGCCGGCCTGCCGGGCGGCGGCGATGGCCGCATCGCTGACGCCGCCCCGGGTGTTGAGGGCCTCGGCGGCGAACGTGAGGACGGCTGCGGCGAAGGGGTCCTCAGAGACACCCTTGCGGGCGGACGCGATCTCCTCCGCACTGACACCCGCAGCCTTACCGGCCGCGGTGTGGGCGGCCAGGCAGTAGCCGCAGGAGTTGAACTCGGCGGTGAGCACGGCGATCCGCTGGCGGACCTGACGGGAGAGGGTGCTCGTGCTGAGCGCCCCCTCGAACGCCCACCAGGCGGAGAGCGCGGGCTCGGACGTCGCCAGGACCCTGATCCCGTTCGGCACGCCTCCGAAGGCTGCCTTCACCTGGTCCAGGACCTCGCGACGGGCGCCGGTGGCGGTCTTCGGGTCGACGGAGTTCACGCGGGTCATCGTTCTTCCTCTCGATAGACAGACAGATCTGTCTGCTCCATGCCCCAGACTGTAGACTGACCTGTCTGTTAAAGTCAAGGCATGCCCACCACAGCGCCTCCCTCCCCCCGTCGCCGGCTGCTGGACACGGCGGCCCGGCTGTTCTACGCCCATGGCATCCACACGGTCGGCATCGATCGCCTGATCGCCGAGTCCGGCATCGCCAAGGCGAGCTTCTACAAGCACTTCCCTTCCAAGGACGATCTGGTGGCGGCGTACCTGGACGAGCGGAACGAGCAGTGGCAGGCCCGTCTGGCGGCAGAACTGCCGCGGCGGGCCGATGACCCCGTGGAACAAGTCCTGTGTGTGTTCGATCTGCTCGCCGAGGACTTCTCCGACCCCACGTACCGCGGCTGCCCCTTCATCAACGCCGCGGCGGAGTACCCTTCGGTGCCGGCTGTCCTGCAGGCCGTCGCGCGTCGGCGCCGTGCCCGCGCGGACCTCTTCGCCCGCCTCCTCGGGCAGGCGGGGCTGAAGGACCCTTCGGACCTGGCGGCACAGCTGTGCCTGATCTACGACGGAGCCATGGTCGCCGCCCAGCTCGACGACCCGGAGGGCCCACAAGCCCATGGCCGACGGGCGCGGGCCGCGGCGGCCGCGCTGATCGCCGCGCGGCGCTCCTGACTGCCGCCGCCGCACACGAGGTCAGCCGCGGCACCACTCCGTGCCGGGACCGGGGTGTGGTCCCGACCAAGGGTTTCCTCACCGCCGCCCAGCCCACGGCGCGCCGAGCGGTGTGGCGGCCTCCGCTGCCGCTCCGGCCGCTTCGGTCACTCCGGCTGCCTCGCCGTCGGCGCGGAGGCGACCGGTCCGATCGGCGGGGCGCCTCTTCCGGATCACACAGTCACGCCGAAGGCTCCTCGGTCTCGCTCAGCGCAATGGTCTTCCGGTGGCGGTGGCGGGCGGCTTTGGCGCTGTTTCCACAGCGCTGCATCGAGCACCAGCGCCGCGGCCGGCCGCTGCCGGAGGTGAGATAGATCATCCGGCAGGTCTCCGAGTCGCACTCGCGCAGGCGGGAGCGCCGGACCGGGTCGCCGACCAGGGTGATGAGGTCCCGGGCGATCAGGCTCAGGAGAGCGTCCGCGGACAGTTCGACGCTCCTCTCGTCCAGAGCGACACCGGACACCGACAATCGCAGCCGGGGCGCAGGAGGCGCGGCCTGGGCGCACCGATTGACGAGGTCCACCGATGACCGCCGCGGTCGCCCGTCGCGCAGGACCGCAGCGGCGATGTCGTACGCCGCGTCCCGGAGGGCATGCAGGGACTGGACCGTTTCCGGCGTGGCATCGGCCTCCCGCAGCCTGAACCCAACCCCGGCACACCACCTGCGCAGCCGGTCGACCCCGTCGAGGCGTTCCACCGGCACGACCGGTCGGCGGCCGACGGTCGCTACCAGGTTGAGCGCCAACGAGCCCGCGTCGAACCGCAGTGCACGAATCCCTGCCGTCACCCTGGTGGCGGCCGCTTCGGTGAGGCTGTGGTCCATGAGCCCCCATAGTAACCTTTTATTCGGTTACTAAGTAGGGAGGTGCGCCAGTGCGGTCATGGATGCGGGTGGCCCTCGCCGTCTTCGGTGTCGCCTGGGGCGCCAATCAGTTCGCCCCGCTCCTCCTCGTCTACCGCGAGCACCTCTCCGAGGCCGTGGTGACAGCACTGTTCGGCAGCTACGCCATCGGGCTGATCCCGGCACTCCTGGTAGCGGCCTCCTGCTCCGACCGGTTCGGCAGGCGGCGAGTGATGCGCCCGGTACTGCTCCTGTCCGCCGCCGCCTCGATGGTGCTGCTGGCCGCCGGGGATTCGGTTGCGGTCCTGGCGGCCGGCCGCCTGCTGGCCGGAGTCGCCTCGGGCGCCGCCTTCGGTCCGGGCAGCGCCTGGATCAAGGAGCTATCCGCGGACGGGGGCCCCGGTGCCGGGGCGCGGCGCGCGGCGCTCGCCCTGTCCGCGGGTTTCGGCGGCGGGCCGCTGGTGGCCGGCGCACTGGCACAGTGGCTCCCGGCTCCCGACGTGCTCCCGTACGTGGTGCACCTGTTGCTGATGGCGACCATCGCGCCGCTCGCCTGGTTCGCGCCCGAGACGGTGGCCTCCCCGGGCAAGGCACCCGGGGCCCGCCGGATCGCATGGGGCGCCACGCTGCGCCACCCTGAGTTCCTGCGCCGCGTGGTGCCCACGGCCCCGCTGGTATTCGGCGCGGCGACAGTGAGCTTCGCCCTGCTGCCGAGCCTGGTACCGGTGCCAAGCCTGGGCATCGCCGCCGGCGGCGGAATCGCCGGACTCACCCTGGGCAGCGGGGCCGCGGTGCAGCCGCTTGCGCGCCGCCTGGCCCGGCGCGGCAGCGCAGGCATCCGCACCGTCGGGCTCGTGACCGGGACGGCAGGATTCGCCCTGGCCGCCGCGGCGGTGGACGGGAAGCAGCCGTTCCTGCTCCCGCCTGCCGCTGTCGCCCTGGGTGGCTGCTACGGACTGCTGCTGGTGGCCGGGCTCAGCTGTGTCGAGGCACTCGGCGCACCCGAGGAGCTGGCCGGCGTCGCCGCCGTCTTCTACTGTCTGACCTACCTCGGCCTGCTTCTCCCCTACGCGGTGTCGGCCGTCGCCGGTGCTGTCCCGCCCGCGGTCTCCCTGCTGGCGGCGGGAGCCGTCACGGCTGTGCTCATTCCGGTCACCGCGGCCGGAGGCGGCGTACCACGCACGCGGGCCGCACCCTCGTCGAGCATCGGTCCGCCATCGGCCGCGCTTGGCACCGCTGACGACTCGTCGGCCCAGAGCTGAGGCGAAAGCCCCGTTCCCGCGGCCGAAGGCGCACCACCATCATCCGATCCGAAAACGAAAGGCAAGCACTATGCGCATCGCAGTTGTGGGAGCGGGGGGCGTGGGCGGGTATTTCGGCGCCCGGCTCGCCGCTGTGGGCAATGACGTGAGGTTCGTGGCCCGGGGGCGGCACCTCGCGGCGATCCGGGAGCGAGGGCTGCTGGTACGCAGCCCCCTGGGGCAGTGGGAGGTCCCTTCGGACCAAGTGGTGCCGGCCATCGCCGACCTGGGCCCGGTCGACCTGGTCCTCGTGGCGGTCAAGCTGTGGGACACCGAGGACGTCGCCGCGCAGCTCGCCGATGCCATCGGACCCGACACCCGGGTGATCTCACTGCAGAACGGTGTGCACAAGGACGAGGTCCTGCGCAAGGCCCTGCCGCCGGAGGCGGTGGTCGGGGGTGCGTGCTACATCTCCGCCGCCATACAGGAGCCGGGCGTCGTCGTACACAAGGGGACGCTGCAGAAAGTCGTGTTCGGCGAGTACGGGGGTGAGGCCTCGGAGCCGGTGCGCGAGTTCCTGCGCCAGTGCCGGCAGGCGGGGATCGAGGCGGAGGTCAGCGACGACATCGAACGGCTGATCTGGGAGAAGTTCGTGTTCCTGGTCGGGCTGTCCGGAGCGACCTCGGTGGTGCGCCGGCCCATCGGTGTGGTGCGCGACAACCCCGGCTCCCGGGCGCTGCTGCACGACCTGATGGCGGAGGCCGTCGCGGTGGGCCGTGCCGCCGGGGTGCACATGGACGCCGGGTACGCCGAGGACCGGCTCGGCTTCTGCGACACCCTGCCGGCCTCCATGTCGTCCTCGATGCATCATGACCTGACCCAGGGCCACCGGCTCGAACTTCCCTGGCTCAGCGGTGGCGTGGTGGAACTCGGTGAGCGTTTCGGCATCAGCACGCCCCGCAACCGCACGGTGGCCGACGCACTCGCCCCCTATGTGTCGGGAACGCCCGCCGTCAGCGCCTGAGCACCACGCCAAACACCCATGGAACGCGGCAGAACGCGGTAGTCGGCGGTTCCCCCCTGGCCGGGGGAACGGCCGACTGTCATGGTGAGCGCGCCGCCGTCCTGAGCAGGCCCGCCCGCGGGTATTCCCCCTGCGCGGGTCGGTTCAGGCGTAGCCGCCGCGCGTGGCGCGTCAGGCCACCAAGTTCCCGGCGATGAACACCGCCATGAGTGCGATCAGCAGGTGCTTGCGGTTCATGCGGGACCACAGGGCGGTCACGATGGGTCCTCCCACCGTGCCCCCGATGGCGTAGGCGGTCACCAGCAGTCCGACGGCCCACAGGCCCGCGTGGAGGTCTCCGGCCAGGGGCGGCAGGATGCGGTGATCACGAACTCTGTCGTGCCGACGGCGAACAGGCACGATGTCGTCGTCCTCCCGGCCGAGGATCTGCGGTGCGGATTCCGTACGACCAGGAGGTCACCGATCGCGACGGGCGGCCGGGGCCTGGCCCGCCGGCGCATCTACGACCTGGAGGGACGTCTGCTCGTGTCGGTCGTCCAGGAGGGCCTGTTCCGCGCGGTGTAGTAAACGCCCGGCGGTGGTTCAGGCGCCTCTGCGGAAGAGCCGGCCCAGCAGGCCGTGCGACCGGTCCCGGTGGCCGGTTCGCGGGGACGGCTCGGACCGCGCCGGTCGCTCGGAACGCCGGAGACGGTCGTGGCGCCCCTGGTGGCCGTGGCGATTCTGGTGGTCACGGCGGTTCTGATGGCCGTGGTGGTTCTGGTGGTCGTGATGGCCGAGATGATCGGGCCGCTCGGGGTGCTCCGGCTGCCCGGGTGTCCCGGTCGGCCACGGGTGCGGTGCGTGGACGGGGGTCCGCTGGGTGTGCCGTGGAGCGGGGCGGGGTGCGGGACGGTGGGTTCGTGCCTCTTCCACGGCCCGTGCCAGGTCGGCCCGGAGCCAGTCGATCTCGTCCGCATCCTGGGCCGTCGTGATCCGCTCGGCCAGGTGGGCGGCGGGCGAGCCCGGTGCGCCGTGGGCGGGCGGCCGAGGACGAAGGCGGTTCAGCTGGGCGCGCTCGTAGGGGTCACCCACGATCTCCGAGACCTGGAGCGGGTCCAGCAGCGAGGCCACGGCGGCCGCCCGCTCCCAGGGGTCGTCGGCCGCCTGTCGGAGCAGGAAACCCAGTTGCCGGCCGCGCCAGTTGCGGGCGCGCAGGTCGACACCGGCGTCCAGCTGGTCCCGCAGCCCCTCGGGCAGAGGCCGCTTCAGCAGCGAGGCGTTCTCCGGGCCGGCGGCGAAGTCGCGCACATCACCGGCCAGATAGAGCCAGACGACGGCCCGGTACCGGTTCAGATAGAACGCGACCGGTACCAGCAGGCCCAGGCGCGCCAGACGCGTGAACCTGGCCCCGCTCACCTCCATGATCCGCGCGGCGTCGCCGGTGCCGACGGTCATGACGCGCTCGCGCAGCGCTTCCGGGAACCCTTGCTGGGTGCGCAGCCGCTCGATCTCGGCACGCGCTACACGCCGGCCTCCTCCCCCTTCGTCGGGAAGGGTACGGATACGGCCGAGGCTGACGGCCAGATCGAACTCGCTCCGCTTCAGGCCCAGTTCACGTGCCGCTCGGCTCGCGGTGAAGGGCGTGTCGCGTTTCCCGGCGGTCGGTACGACCGTGGGCGGGACCTCGTGCGTGATGGTGTCACCGGACATGTTCGTGCCCCCGTGGAGTGTGCGGCCGGCGCCGTGTGCGCTCGGCTGCGAAAAACCGTAGCCGCTGCGGAACATCTCCGTGCGAGCCTGTGGATAGCTCCGCGGGAACCAGCGAGTGCGCACGTCAGAGGTCAGTTGACGGAGTGCGCTCAGGTTGGCGGGCGTCCACGTCGAGGTGTTCGCCGACCCGGTTCACGAGCAGGGTCATCTCGTAGGCGATCAGGCCGATGTCGGCGTCGGCTCCGCTGAGGACGCACAGGCAGCTGCCGGTGCCGGCGGCCGTGACGAAGAGCACGGCTTCGTCGAACTCGACCATCGTCTGACGTACGCCGCCCGCGCCGAAGTGGCGCCCGGAGCCCTTGGCCAGGCTGTGCAGTCCGGACGAGACGGCCGCCAGATGCTCGGCGTCCTCCCGTCGCAGCCCCGTGCTGGAGCCCGTGACCAGTCCGTCGTTGGACAGGACCAAGGCGTGCCGTACGTGCTCCACCCGTTCGGTCAGGTCGTCGAGCAGCCAGTCGAGTGCCGGGTTCTGCGCCATATGCGGTCTCCCCCTGTGATGGCTCCCCCCTTTGCCGGAGGACTCCCGCAAGCCTTCCCCACCGCCACTGCCCCGGCAAGGAGGATGGAGGCATGGCACAGAAGATGTCCGACGAGGAATGGCGGGCGTTCGTCTCGTACGGGACCCGCACCGGCAAGCTGTCGACCGTCCGGGCCGACGGGAGCCCGCACGTGGCGCCGATCTGGTTTCTGCTCGACGGGGACGACGTGGTGTTCAACACCGGGAAGGAGACCGTGAAAGGGCGCAATCTGGCGCGTGACGGCCGGGTCGCGCTGTGCGTGGACGACGACCGGCCGCCGTTCAGCTTCGTGGTGCTGACCGGCCGGGCCCGCCTGTCGGAGGACCTGGACGAGCTGCGGCACTGGGCCGCCCGGATCGGCGGCCGTTACATGGGAGAGGAGCGTGCCGAGGAGTTCGGCGCCCGCAACGGCGTCCCGGGTGAGATCCTGGTCCGGGTGCCCGTGGACAAGGTGGTGGCGGTGAGGGATCTCGCCGACTGAGGACGTCTTGCGGCCACGCACCGCGACCTGAGGCGAACGGGTGAGGGATCATGCGGAGCATGAATGAGGACCGCACCCACGTCCAGGAGTTCTTCACCGCCCGCGCCGCCGACTGGGACAGCAGATTCCCCGACGACGGTCCCGCCTACGCGGCCGCGGTGGCCGAGCTCGGGCTGCGCGAGGGCGACCGTGTACTCGACGCGGGGTGCGGCACCGGCCGCGCCCTGCCGCCGCTGCGCGCTGCCGTGGGAGCGTCGGGGACGGTCGTGGGCGCGGACCTGACCCCGGCCATGCTCCAGGCCGCCGTACGGGCCGGCCGGGACCAGAACGGGCACCTGCTGCTCGCCGACGTCGGCGCGCTGCCTCTGAGGTCGGGGGTGTTCGACGCCGTGTTCGCCGCGGGTCTCATCGCGCACCTGCCGCAGCCGTCCCAGAACTTGCGGGAGCTGAGGCGCGTGGTGCGGCCCGGTGGCCTTCTGGCGCTGTTCCACCCGATCGGCCGGGCGGCGCTCGCGGCACGCCAGGGGCGGCAGCTCACACCGGGCGACCTGCGTGCGGAGCCCAACCTCCGTCCCCTGCTGGCGGGTTCCGGGTGGCGCATGACGTCGTACGTCGACGAGGACGCCCGTTTCCTGACGCTGGCCGTGCGCGAGGACTGATGCCTACGGGGCGGTCGGGCTCCTGCCGGCGTGACGGGCCACCCGTCACAGCCCTCCGGCGACTGCCGCCGCGAACACGTCGGGGTCGTCGAACATGATGTTGTGGCCCGCGCCGGGCACGGTCACCACGCGCACCCCGGCCGCCTCCAGGCCGGTTCTGCCCGGCAGTTCGCCGCTGTCCTCGCCCTGGAGGTAGAGACGGTCGAGAGTGGTGAGCCCTTCGAGGATCACGCGCATCGCGGGATCCGAGCCGTGCCGGAGACCGACCGCGCTGCGATGCAGTGCGCGCGGATCGGCGAGTCGCATGGTCGCCGCCCACAGGGGCCCGACACCGCCCAGCACGCGCGCGTAGGCGTCGTGGACGAAGGCGTCCTCCGTGAAGGAGGCGATGCCGCTGCTGGCCGCTGTCACCGGAGGGAACGGGTCGAGGTTGGCCTCCGCGAGGACCAGCCGCGCGGCCAGCTCGGGCCGGCGGTGGGCGAGCACGATCGCCACCGCGCCGCCCATGCTGTGCGCGATCAGCTCGACACCTGTCAGCCCCGCCGCGTCGAGCACGGCCGCCAGGGCGTCCGCGTGGTCCTCCAGGGTGTAACCGAAGTGTTCGGGCCGGTCGCTGATGCCGTGTCCGGGCAGATCGACGAAGAGACTGCGCCGGCCCGCGAGCTCGGGCCGGGCCGCGATGTGCGCGTGGTACACGGACGACATCGACCCCAGCCCGTGCACGTAGACCCGAGCGGGTTCCGCTCCGGGCACCTCCGTCCAGCGGATGCGGCTTCCCTTCGCGTCGAACTCGGCCTGTCTCATGTGGCCCCTCCCTCATGACATCGCCTGCCCGTCGGCAGGCCTCCCGAGGATACATCGGTTCCGATGTATATCAATATCGGTGTACCACCGAGCCGTTGTACCACGTGGATGGGAGACAATGCGGGCATGCTGGAGCTGGCCATCCTGGGATTCCTGTACGACGCTCCCCTGCACGGGTACGAGCTGCGCAAGCGCATCACCGCGCTGACGGGTCACGTGCGGCCGGTCGCCGAGAGCACGCTCTACCCGGCGATCAAGCGGCTGGAGCAGGCGGGTCTGCTCGAGAGGGCCACGGAGCCGGGGGCCGTGGCGGCCCCGCGCCACGTCCTCACACTCACCGACGACGGCAGGCGCGAGCTGCGCCGCCGTCTCGCCGAACCCGTCCAGCGAGACATCACCGACGAGAACCGCTGGTTCACCGTCCTGGCCTTCCTCAGGCACCTGGACGATCCCGGCGCCCAGGCTGCCGTGCTGCGCCGCAGACTGGCCTTCCTAAAGACGCCTTCGAGCTTCTTCTACGACGGGGACCGGCCGGTGCGCGCCGAGGAGCTCGACGACCCGTTCCGGCGCGGCATCCTCACCGTCGCGCGCGCCACGACGGAGGCGGAACTCGCCTGGCTGCGCGCCACGATCGACGCACTGAACGACGCCGTCGGCTGAACCATCGGCGCCATGAGGGGCGGTGGCGGCGGCCAGGAGCCCGCACGCGGCGCACGAGCGCCCCGAAGCCGCGGGCACACCGAAGCCCGCCTCCGCTTCGTCCCGCCGTGCCTCTTCTGCCGCCGGAGCTCCAACTCTACTGTGAGTGGCAGCAGATGAACGATCTGTGCCGCTTTCCGTCCAGGGGAAGGGACCCGCATGTTCGGCAGACTCCGCAAGTCCTTCGCCGGAGTGGTCTCCTCGGTGCGCGCGGAGGGCGACAGCGGCGGCCACGATCGCGCGCACAACCTGTTCGAGGCCGCTGCCGGCTATGTGTCGGCCTGCGCGGAGGACGATCAGGAACGCATGGACGAGGCCGCCTCCTGGGTGTCGCCGGAGGCGCTCTCGTTCGGGGTGAGCGAGCTGGCCTGCCGTGCGGTGATCGCGCTGGCCCGGGAGCGGGACGAGTCGCCGCGGGCGGTGGCGCGGGCGCTGCTGGGGCTTCCGACGGCCTGAAACCCTGCGCGAACAGGGGCCGTTTCGCCCCCCTCCAGGCGGAAAACTGCAGGTCCGAGAGGTCACCCGAGTCGTGACAACGGCCTTCCACTCGCACTAGGGTGCGCGCCGTTGGACGAAAGAGGGAGGCTGGCATGGCCGGGACGGACGAGGAAGCCGTCGCCGCCGAGGACGACGCGCTCTATGTGCTGACAGCGGTACTGCTGACACCGGCGCAGTTCCCGAGTGTCCTGGGCGACGACTACCCCGAGGCCTGCGGGGCGCTGGGCCTCGCACCGCTCGCCGAGGGATACGGTCTGGTGCTCGGTCAGGACGGCACCGGGGCGCGGTGGACGGTCGCCATCGACGATGTGTCGCTGGTCGCCGTGGCCATCGCCTCCTGGGACTGCGGCATGGAGTACGACCTGTCGCCGGACGAGCGCACGGTCGTCGCGGCGCTGCCGGGCTGGCCCCTTGCGGTCGCCGTCGCGGCACCCGGGGTGCCCGCGCCGCACGATCCCGAGCCGGAGGCCTCGGACGGCCCCCTGCTGTCGCCTCCGGACACCAGTATCTGGGGGCCGGCCCAGCGCCGCCTGGGCGCCGACGAGATCGCGCTGCAGTGGGCGATGTGGCGGGAGCAGATCGGCGACGACGCCTTCTCCGCTCCAGGCGACCCGGGCAAGGAGACCGAGGCCGACAAGGCGCCCGAGGCGGGTGACGGGGCCGGGGAGGGCCGGGGAGTCGTGACGGACGGTGCCTCGCCGGAGGGGTCCGGCGGGGCCGGGCCCAACGGGCACCGCGGCGTCCGGCGTGTCCTGGCGGAGGCCCGCGCGTACGTGGACTCGCCGCCGCCGCTCGGCCGCGTCCGCTCGTCCTTCGCGCCCGGTGACGCCCGGACCCTGCGAGCCGACGGCCCCGGCTGGTCCATGGTGGCCCGCACCGACGACATCGCCTTCGTCCTCCTCGACGAGGAGCCCGGCGAGGTCCTGCCGGTCGGCCGGGGCGCCGAACTGCCCGGTCTGCTCGAGGCCCTGGACAGGCTGGCGGTACGCCCCAGCTGATCCGCCGGGCCGCACGGCAGTTCACCGCGTAACGCGTGTGTTGGCTCCCGATGCCGAGGTGTCGCTCCATGTGATGCCGGCCCATGAAGAATGTGGAACCGGGCCCGCACGACGGGGCGGCTCCGAGCTCGCCTGGCCCGTGCCGTCCCCGCGGTTCCCGTCCGAGGACCTGGCGCGGTGCGCCTCCGAGGCATGTACGACCGCGCCTCCCGGCCCACCGCCGTCCACCGGGCGGTGGCCCGGTGGCGCTGACCGGGCGGATCGCAGGCCACTGATCACGCTGCACGGCGGCCTGGACGCGCCGCTGTCCAAGGCGGCGGACTCACCTAGCACGGCCCCACGCCTCCCCCGGACCGGACCGTGGGCAGGCCCGCGGGCGGCGATGCCGTCGACTCGTGCGCCCTGCCCGGGGACACGCCGGGACGGTGGTGCCTCAGCGGCCGAGCTCCTTGCGGGTGACGCGGCGCAGCCGGCGTCGCTGCGAGGGGTCCAGCGTGAGGTACGCGGCGGCCGGGACTCCCAGGACTATCAGGAGCGCGGCCCACCAAGGCAGCCAGATCATCAGGATCAGCCCGACCGCCACACCCCCTGCGGCGATCTTCGCGTTCTTCGACATCTGTCGCCTCCTTCGCGGCCACTGCTGCCGCTCTCTGTCGTGGAAACGGCCCCGAGGCCCCCGCGGTTCCACCCGCGGCCCCCAGACGCCCCTGAGAGATCCCTGAGCCGCACCCCTACGGGCCGCGGCCCGCTCCACGTCCACTGTGCGTCTACTGTGCCCTGAGCGGCTCCCCCACCTCGTGCAGGTGGCGCAGTGCCTGCCGGTAGGAGTCGACGAGGCCGGTCTCCGCGTAGGCGATGCCCAGTTCCCGGCAGTGGGCACGCACCAGGGGCTGGGCGAGCCGCAGATGCGGGCGGGGCATGCTGGGGAACAGATGGTGCTCGATCTGGTAGTTGAGTCCGCCGAGGAACCAGTCGGTCAGGGCTCCGCCGCGGATGTTGCGTGAGGTGAGCACCTGGCGGCGCAGATGCCCCCAGCGTTCGCCGTCCGGGTCGGGCATCTCCATGCCCTTGTGGTTGGGCGCGAAGGACAGGCCCAGGTGCAGTCCGAACAGCGCCTGGTGGAGTGCGGCGAACGCCAGCGCCTTCCCGGGGGACAGGACGGTCAGCAGCAGGGTGGTGTAGGCCGCGACGTGGGCCACGAGCAGTGCCCCCTCCAGTGCCCGCTCCCGGGGCGGCTGCCGGCGCAGGTCCTGGAAGCTGTGCACCTTGAGGGCGACGCCTTCGAGGAGAGTGAGCGGGAAGAACAGCCAGGCCTGGTTGCGGGTGAGCCAGCCGCGCCAGCCCTTGCGGTCGCCCGCCTGCTCACCGGTGAAGACCAGCACGTCCGCGGCGACGTCCGGGTCCTTGTCGATGTGGTTGGGGTTGGCGTGGTGCCGGTTGTGCTTGGTGTTCCACCACGAGTAGCTCAGGCCGAGCAGCAGATTGCCGTGCACCAGTCCGATGAGCCGGCCGACGGACTTGTCCCCGGTGATCTGCGCGTGGCCCGCGTCGTGGCCGATGAACGCCGTGCGGGCGAACAGCACGGCGAGCGGCGGCGCCAGGAGCAGCGCCCACCAGGAGTCGCCGATCAGGACGAGGCCCGTGACCACGCCGGCCAGGGCGAGCGCGTTGACCGCGATGGCACGCGCGTACCAGGCGTACCGCCGCCCCAGGAGGCCCTGGTCCTTGACCGCGCGCAGCAGGGGGGCGAACTCGCTGCCGGCGGACGGGCCATCGGTCCTTGCTTCGGTACCGTCCGCGACGGCTGCGGCGGGCTGGGGCATGGTGAGGTCTCCGGCTCTCTCTTGGCAACGGTCTGACCTGAGGAAACGTACGAACGGAGAGCCTGTGCGGACCATGGCGCCAGCCCCCGGGTGCTTAGGGGGGCAGCCCCGCGCGGTCACGGGGGGCTGGCAGCACCCCAGGACAGCGCGGCGGCAACCATGAGGCCGCGCGATGGCAGCGCCGGTGAGGCGCGGTGACATACGTCACCGCCACGGCGTTCCCGGTACGCCGTCGCGGCGCTGTATGGTCGGCGGCTCGAGCCCAGTAGTCAAATTTGAGGAATCGGTATCGCTGTGCACAGCACTGCCTTGGCAACACCGACCGAGATCTCCGAACTGGCCCGCTGTTGTGCCGTGTTCCTGCCGGCGGACCCGGCCCGCGCAGGCCGGGTCGCCTTCTGGCGTCCCGACGGCTGCGCTCCCCCGGCCGTCCCCGGCGCCCCGGTGGAGGACCTGACGGTCGTCCTGCCCCTGGACGGTGGCGTCGAGCCGGTGACCGTGCCCGCGGTCCTGCTCCCCGTGCGGGCGGCCCTGCCTGTGCTCACGCACGCGCGTGTCACCCAGCACGGCCATCGCGCCTGTGTGTTCTGGGGTGCGGCAGCCTTGCTGGCCCTGCACTTCACGGCACGCGGCCTGCTGCTGCCGGGACTGTCCGCGGGGGATCACGACGCCTGGCGCGCGGCTCCATTGCGCGGCCAGGACACCGATCGGGTCCAGGAGCTGGCCGCCTCGATGCCGCCCGAGGCGCACGCCGTCCCGCTCGAGAACACCGAGGACCTGCTGCTGCCCGACCAGGAGCCGCTGTTGCGCGCCTTCCTGGACGCGGTCGCCGACGCACTGCCCCGCACACCCGCCGCCTCCCTGGTGACCGACGGACCGGCCTACGCCGCACCGGAGCCGCAGCACGTCCCGGAGCAGCGGGCGTGGGCCGCGGCGGTCGCCGCGGGCCACGACGCCGGGGTGCGGATCTCCCTGCGCCTCGAGGTGCCGGGACTGGACCACGCCGGGCCGGACGGCGGCCCGGAGCCGCGGTTCCGCGCGGTGCTGCAGGTGCACAGCGTGAGCGGTCCCGCGAGGGTCGCCGACGCAGCCGAGGTATGGGCCGGATCCGGCGCCGCGGACGGCGCGTTCGGCCCTCGGGCACGTACGGATGTCCTGCTCGCCCTGCGCCGCGCGGCCCGCTCCTGGCCGGCGCTGACGCCGCTGCTGTCGGCGACCGTGCCGGACTCCGTCGACCTCGCCGACGAGGAGGTCGCCGAGCTCCTCGGAGAGGCCGCCCGGGTGCTCGCCGCGGCCGGAGTGGAGGTGCACTGGCCCGCAGAGCTGGCGCGCGGGGTGGCCTCCGGCATGGCCATCGGGCCACCGGAGGACACCGAGGGCCCCGGCGCCGCCCCGGCGGACACCCGGTCGGTCCTGTCCGCGGACGCCCTGCTCGCCTTCGATCCCTGGTTCGCGCTGGGCGACCAGCGGCTCACGCGCGCTGAGCTGGACCGCCTGGCGGAAGCGAACCGGCCCCTGGTGCGGCTGCGCAACCAGTGGGTCCTGATCGATCCCGGCGAGGTGCGCCGGGCCCGGTCGTGGCAGGACAGGAAGATCACGCCGGTGGAGGCGCTGGGCGCCGCCCTGACGGGCTCCACCGAGGTCGACGGCCAGCGGGTCGAGGTCCGGCCGACGGGATGGCTGGCGGCCCTGCGGGACCGGCTGACGGACCCGGCGTCGCCAGAGCCCGTGGAGCAGCCGGCCGCACTCGACGCCCGGCTGCGCGACTACCAGCTGCGCGGTCTGGGGTGGCTGGCCCACATGACGTCGTCGGGGCTGGGGTGCTGCCTGGCCGACGACATGGGACTCGGCAAGACGATCACACTGATCGCACTGCATCTGCACCGGCAGGGCGACCCGGCGACCGCCGGACCGACGCTGGTCGTGTGCCCCACCTCGCTGATGGGCAACTGGCAGCGGGAGATCGAGCGGTTCGCACCCGGCACGCCGGTGCGCCGCTTCCACGGCGCACACCGCGATCTGGCCGACCTGAGCGACGACGGGTTCGCCCTGACCACGTACGGCACGATGCGCCTGGACGCGCGGCGGCTGGCCGACGCCGGGTGGGGCATGGTCGTGGCGGACGAGGCCCAGCACGTGAAGAACCCGTACTCGGCGACGGCCCGGCAGCTGCGCACCATCGGTGCACGCGCGCGCGTGGCGCTCACCGGCACCCCCGTGGAGAACAACCTGTCCGAGCTGTGGGCGATCCTGGACTGGGCGACGCCGGGACTGCTGGGCCGGCTGGGCACCTTCCGCGCCCGCCACGCACAGGCCGTGGAGAGCGGCCGGGACCCGGCGGCGGCCGAGCGGCTCTCCCGGCTGGTCGGCCCCTTCCTGCTGCGCCGCCGCAAGTCGGACCCGGGCATCGCACCCGAGCTGCCGCCGAAGACCGAGACCGACCGGGCCGTGTCGCTCACCGGGGAGCAGACGGGCCTCTACGAGGCCCTGGTGCGCGAGACGCTCGCGGAGATCGCCGGTGCGGACGGCATGGCCCGGCGGGGGCTGATCGTGAAGCTGCTGACCGGGCTGAAGCAGATCTGCAACCATCCGGCGCAGTTCCTCAAGGAGGAGCGGCCGAGGATCGCGGGCCGATCCGGGAAGCTCGAACTGTTGGACGAGCTGCTCGACACCGTCCTCTCCGAGGGCGCGAGCGTCCTGGTCTTCACCCAGTACGTGCAGATGGCACGGCTGATCGAACGGCACCTGGGGGCCCGCGGGGTGCGGTCGCAGTTCCTGCACGGCGGCACACCGGTCACGGAGCGGGAGGCGATGGTCCGACGCTTCCAGGACGGTGACGTGCCGGTGTTCCTGCTGTCGCTGAAGGCCGCGGGCACCGGGCTGAACCTCACACGCGCGGAGCATGTCGTGCACTACGACCGCTGGTGGAACCCCGCGGTCGAGGCGCAGGCCACGGACCGCGCGTACCGCATCGGGCAGAGCCGGCCCGTGCAGGTGCACCGGCTGATCGCCGAGGGCACGATCGAGGACCGCATCGCCGATCTGCTGCACCGCAAACGGAACCTGGCCGAGGCGGTCCTGGGCGCGGGCGAGCCGGCGCTCACAGAACTGACGGACGCGGAACTGGCCGACCTGGTGGAGCTGCGAGGAGGACCCCGATGAACGACCACGCCATCGACACGGAGCTGACCTTCGCCGCGCTGCCGCCCGCGCAGGGACGCGGTTTCGCCCGGACCTGGTGGGGTCACGCCTGGCTGAAGGCGCTGGAGGACACGGCGCTGGACGCGCAGCAGGTGCGGACGGGCCGCCGGCTCGCCCGGGCGGGAGCCGTCGGCGCGGTGTCCGTACGCCCGGGCCGCATCACGGCCGTGGTGCACGACCCGGACGGTACCGCGCACCGCGCCGACGTCCTGCTGGAGCGGCTGTCCGACGACCAGTGGGCCCGGTTCCTGGACGTGGCCGTCGAACGGTCCGGTCATCTCGCCGCACTGCTCGACCGTGACCTGCCGCCGCACCTCGTCGAGGACGCCGCGGCGGCCGGAATCGAACTGCTGCCCGGGATCGGGGATCTGGAACCGAAATGCGACTGCGGCGCCTGGGACCACTGTGGGCACACGGCGGCGCTCTGCCACCTGGTGACGCGGCTGCTGGACCAGGATCCGTTCGTGCTGCTGTTGATGCGCGGTCGTGGCGAGCGCGCCCTGTTCGGAGAGTTGCGGGCCCGCGACACGGCCGCGGACGCCGACGAGCCGTCCGCGCCGGACGGCGTGGACGCCGCGGAGGCGTCCGCTGCGGCGTGCGTCCTGCCTCCGCTGCCTGCGCTGCCGGATCCGCCGAGGGAGCCGGGGCTCCCGCCGTCCCTGGTCACCGAGGCGGCCCCCGCGCCCGGCGTCGATCCGGCGGCGCTGGAGTTCCTGGCCGCGCAGACCGCCGCGGCGGCTCACAGCCGGCTCGCCGGGGCGCTCGGGACACGGCCAGCAGATCACCTCACGGCCGGCGAGCCGACCGTTGCTCAGGACGCCGTACGTCTCGCCGCGGGTGCTCCGGGCAGCCGATCCTGCGAGGGTGCGGTGCTGGACCGGCTGGCCAAGGGCTCGGGGCGCAGCAGGGCACAGCTCGAGCTCGCCGTCCGGGCCTGGCGGGCCGGAGGGCCGGCCGGCCTGTCCGTGCTCGAGGAGGAGTGGACTCCCGGCGAAGAGGCTCAGGCACGCGCGCGTGCCGCCCTGGAGTCGGCCTGGGAGGACGAGGAACGGCCCTGCCTGCGGGCGGCGGGCAACCGGTGGACCGTCGTCGGCGCGGGGCACCAGCTCCGCCTGGGGCGGGACGGCCGCTGGTGGCCGTACCGGAAGGAGGACGGCCACTGGGTACCGGCCGGGGGCCCGGCCCCGGACCCGGCGACGGCACTGGCCGCGGCAGCGGGTGCCACGGCCATGGACGAGGAACTCGGCTGAGCAGCGGCGCGGAGGGCACCGACGCCGTCCGAGGCCGTGCGCCCGCGGTGCACGCCTTTCCCGGCGGGAGGTGGCCGTGCGCGCTTCCCGGCGGACAGAGCGGCGGGGCGCCCCTCCCGGCCGGCAGGCGTCCCCGGGAACTCGGCCGGCCGGTCCTCATCGGCGCGAGACGGCAGTGAACCGCGAGCCGGAAGTGGAGAGCCAGCAGTGAAGAGCCGGCAGTGAAGTACGTGCGCCCGTCACAGCGCGCCGCTGAGGGGCCGACGGGTGTCCGGCACGCGCGTGCCGGACACCCCCGCACCTGTGGGTCAGCCCCGCGCTCCCAGCAGGTGGTCCATGGCGAGCTGGTCCAGCTGCTCGAAGGCCATGCCGCGCGCGGCGGCCGCGTCGACGTCGAAGTCCTCGAAGGCAGAACGGTCCGCGAGCAGCGCCTGGAGGCCGTCGGCCGCCGTGGGCTGGGCGAGCTGGTCGAGCCGGGCGGCGCGCAGGGCCTCCTGGACCTCCGGGTCGGCGCGGAAGGCGGCCGCGCGCTCCTTGAGGATGAGGTAGTTGCGCATGCAGCCGGCCGCCGACGCCCACACGCCGTCGAAGTCCTCGGTCCGCGGCGGCTTGAAGTCGAAGTGGCGCGGGCCGTCGTAGCCGGCGCTCTCCAGCAGGTCGACCAGCCAGAAGGCGGCACGCAGGTCACCGGCGCCGAAGCGCAGGTCCTGGTCGTACTTGATGCCGGACTGGCCGTTGAGGTCGATGTGGAAGAGCTTGCCCGCCCACAGGGCCTGGGCGATGCCGTGCGGGAAGTTCAGGCCGGCCATCTGCTCGTGGCCCACCTCCGGGTTCACGCCGTACAGCTCGGGGCGCTCCAGGCGCTCGATGAACGCCAGGGCGTGGCCGATGGTGGGCAGCAGGATGTCGCCGCGCGGCTCGTTCGGCTTGGGCTCGATGGCGAAGCGGAGGTCGTAGCCCTGGGAGGTGACGTACTCGCCGAGGAGGTCGAAGGCCTCCTTCATGCGGTCGAGGGCGGCACGGACGTCCTTGGCGGCGCCGGACTCGGCGCCCTCGCGGCCGCCCCAGGCCACATAGGTCTTCGCGCCCAGCTCGGCCGCCAGGTCGATGTTGCGGATCGTCTTGCGCAGCGCGTAGCGGCGCACGTCGCGGTCGTTGGCGGTGAACCCGCCGTCCTTGAAGACGGGGTGCGTGAAGAGGTTGGTGGTGGCCATCGGCACGGTCATGCCGGTCGCGTCGAGCGCCTGCCGGAAGCGCTTGATGTGCGACTCGCGCTCGCTGTCGGAGGACCCGAAGGGGATCAGGTCGTCGTCGTGGAAGGTCACTCCGTGGGCGCCCAGTTCGGCCAGGCGCTGCACCGTCTCGACCGGGTCGAGGGCGCGGCGCGTGGCGTCGCCGAACGGGTCCCGTCCCTGCCAGCCGACGGTCCACAGGCCGAAGGTGAACCTGTCCTCGGGGGTGGGCTGGTAGTTCATGCCGCGGCTCCTTGCTCGCTTGCGACTATTTCGTCATGGCGGTTTACAAATTAGTATGCCGACGCGTCCCTGGGAAGGGACAGGGGGGCCCGACCGATGCCACACCCGGGTCACGGGCCCCGGAGAAACGTTGAAACCGCAGGTCAGATCCCGTGAGCCGCGAAAAAAGTTAGGGAGAGCCGATGTCAGCAGCCGAGGGTCCGCTCGTCGTCGGTGTGGACTCGTCCACCCAGTCCACCAAGGCGCTCGTCGTCGACGCGGCCACCGGTCGGGTCGTGGCGAGCGGCCAGGCACCGCACACCGTGTCCTCGGGGGCGGGCCGCGAGAGCGACCCGCGCCAGTGGTGGGACGCCCTGCGCGCGGCGCTGCACCAGTGCGGAGAGGCGGCGCACGAGGCCGCCGCCGTCTCGGTCGCCGGCCAGCAGCACGGGCTCGTCACCCTGGACGCCCGGGGCGAACCCGTACGCCCGGCACTGCTGTGGAACGACGTGCGCTCGGCCCCGCAGGCCAGGCGGCTCGTGTCCGAGCTGGGCGGCCCGAAGGCGTGGGCGGAGCGCACGGGCAGCGTGCCCGGCGCCTCCTTCACGGTGACGAAGTGGGCCTGGCTGGCCGAGCACGAACCTCAGGCGGCGCGGTCGGTGGCGGCGGTGCGGCTGCCGCACGACTATCTCACCGAGCGCCTGACGGGCCAGGGCACCACCGACCGGGGCGACGCCTCGGGAACGGGCTGGTGGGCATCGGCGACCGAGGCCTACGACGAGGAGATCCTCGCCCGGGTCGGGCTCGACCCGGCGCTGCTGCCCCGGGTGGTGCGGCCCGGCGAGGTGGCGGGCACCGTGCGCGACATCCATGACCTGCCGTTCTCCAAGGGCACCCTGGTCGCGTCCGGCACCGGTGACAACGCCGCGGCCGCGCTCGGCCTCGGGCTGCGGCCCGGCACGCCCGTGCTGAGCCTCGGCACCTCGGGCACGGTGTACGCGGTGTCGCGGCACCGCCCCGCCGACCCGTCCGGCACCGTGGCGGGTTTCGCCGACGCGCACGGCGACTGGCTGCCGCTGGCCTGCACCCTGAACTGCACCCTCGCCGTCGACCGCGTCGCCGCCCTGCTCGGCCGGGACCGGGAGGCCGTCGAGCCCGGCACCACCGTCACCCTGCTGCCCTTCCTGGACGGCGAACGCACCCCGAACCTGCCCGACGCCTCCGGGCTGCTGCACGGCCTGCGTCACGACACGACCGCCGGGCAGCTGTTGCAGGCCGCCTACGACGGCGCCGTCCACTCCCTGCTCGGCGCGCTGGACCTGGTCCTCGACCAGGACGCCGACCGGACCACTCCCCTGCTGCTGATCGGCGGCGGGGCCCGGGGCACGGCCTGGCAGCAGACGGTGCGGCGGCTGTCGGGACGGCCGGTGCAGGTCCCGCAGGCCAAGGAACTGGTCGCGCTGGGCGCCGCCGCGCAGGCGGCGGGCCTGCTGACGGGCGAGTCCCCGGCCGCGGTCGCCCGCCGCTGGAACACCGCCGACGGACCGGTGCTGGAGGCCGTGGAGCGGGACGAGGAGACGCTGGCCAGGATCTCCGGGGTACTCTCCGACGCGGCCCCGCTGCTGGAGCGGGGCCGCTGACCTGCTGACCGGACCGGCGGGCACCCGCCGACAGGCACCGGCGGCGGGCTCCCGCCGCCGGACACCGACCGAGGACGACGGAGGCATGACCGCACCGCTGCACGAGCCGCACCCCGCCCGTCCCGGACGGGCGCTGCCCGACACCCAGCAGGGCATGCGTCGCCGCAACCTCGCCCGGGTCATGCACACCGTCAGCGCCGAGGGGCCGCTGTCCCGGGCGGCGGTCGCCTCCCGCATCGGTCTGACCCGGGCGGCGGTGTCGACGCTCGTCGACGAGCTCATCCGCTCGGGGCTGCTGGAGGAGCTGGGCCCCGAGCGGCCCGGCCGGGTGGGCCGCCCCGGCTCGGCGCTGGCCGTCAGCGGGCGCGGCCCGGCCGGGGTCGGTGCGGAGGTGGGGGTCGATCACCTCGCGGCCTGCGTGGTCGACCTGCGCGGCCAGGTGCGGGCGCGCGCGGTACGGCACGGCACGAACCGGGGACGCTCGGCCGAACCGGTGGCGAAGGACCTCACCGCGCTCATATCCCAGGTGGTCGCCGAGGCGGGGCAGCAGGGCCTGTGGCCGGCGGGACTCGCCGTCGCCGTGCCCGGTCTGATCGCCCGGGACGGCCGTACGGTCGTGCGGGCACCCAACCTCGACTGGCACGACACCGATTTCGCCGCCCTGCTGCCCGACGAGTTCGCCCCGGCCGTGGACAACGAGGCGAACTTCGGTGCTCTGGCGGAGCTCTGGCTCGGCGAGGGCACACCACGGGACTTCCTGCACGTGTCGGCGGAGATCGGCATCGGTGCCGCCGTGGTGGTCGACGGACGGCTGCTGCGCGGTACCCGCGGCTTCGCGGGTGAGCTGGGGCATGTGCCGGTCGAGCCGGAGGGGCCCGCGTGCGCGTGCGGCGGGCGCGGATGCCTGGAGCAGTACGCGGGCGAGGAGGCGGTGCTGCGGGCGGCGGGCCTGGAACCGGGCGAGGGCCGCGTCGGGCTGCTCGCCGCCCGCGCCGAGGCCGGCGACGAGGGCGTGCGGCGCGCGCTGAGCGACGCCGGTACGGCGCTCGGCATCGCGTTGACCGGCGCGGTCAATCTGCTCGATCCCGAGACCGTCGTGCTGGGCGGCGCGCTGGCCGCTCTCGCGCCCTGGCTGCTGCCGTCGCTGGAGGCCGAGCTGGCCCGGCGCACCGCCGGACCGGCCTGCCCGGTGTCCGTGTCCCGGTTCGGCCCGGAGGGTCCGCTCCTGGGCGCGGCGCACGCGGTGGTACGGGCCGTCCTCGACGACCCGGCGGCGGTAGCCGAACGCGCCTGACCACAGGCCCACTTCACTCGTTCGGGTGGCCGAGTTTTCCACAGTTCCCCGCCTGTCCACCGAACGTGGCGGTGCTCTTCAGCCCAACCCCCGGGCGCCGTACCGTAATTCACGCGAGCGCCGATCCGGCCCGGGACGGAGAGGCGCGAGCGAGCGGCCGCATCACCCTGGCCGTCGGACGCGACACCAGCCACACGGGTGCGGCCGTGCTCCGCGGGGAGCGGCCTGCAGTACGCGAGACTCACCGCACCGAGACGCATCCTCCGAGGCCAGACATCCCGCGAGCAACCGACCCCTGCCAGCGACCAGCGTCCCCACGAGGACGAGCGAGCCCACGACGACGAGCAACCCCACGAGAAAGGCCATCGCCCATGGACCGGGCCGGACTCCAGCCCACCAGACGACGGATCCTGAAGGGCGCCACCCTGGCCGTCGTTCCCTACGCGTTACTTCCCGCCACCCGGGCAGGCGCCCGGACCGGGGCCGTCGACTATCCCCCCGCCGAGTGGCAGCCGGCGAGCATCTCCAACTACACGGCGTCCGACCGGCCCACCAGCTACTCCGTCGACCGAGTGATCATCCACGTCACCCAGGAGACGTACGCCAACACCCTGGCCATCTTCCAGAACCCCCAGCAGAAGGTGTCCGCACACTACCTCGTGCGGTCCGCCGACGGGCACGTCGCGCAGTGCGTCCATGAAGCGGACATCGCCTGGCACGCCGGGAACTGGGACTACAACACGCACAGCATCGGCATCGAGCACGAGGGGTGGGTGGACGAGCCGGCCTACTTCACCGACGCCCTGTACCAGCGGTCGGCCAGACTCACCTCGGCCGTCTGCGACCGGTACGGCATCCCCAAGGACCGGGCCCACATCATCGGGCACTACGAGGTCCCCGGCACGGACCACACCGACCCAGGGCCGAACTGGGACTGGGTCCGCTACATAAGACTGGTCGACCTCGCCTGACGGACACCGTCCTCCCCACCTGCCGTCGGCGGTCGTGCGGCCAGGGTGCTGCGCGTGCGGCGCGACCGCGGGCGGAGCACGCTGGAGAGGCGCCCCCGGGCGCGTGCCGGCGGGCGCGTGCCCGGGCGGGCCGGGTGCGTCGGCCGAGTCCGAAGGAGGTCCCAGTGGCGTACGGCGATCCGGGACGGCCCGTGGACAAGGCGTCGGCCGCCATGCTGGAGGCACTGTTCACCACCTCACCGGTCGGGCTCCATCTGCTGGACACCGATCTGCGAGTGGTGCGGCTGAACACCGCGACGCCCGCCATGCGGGGTGTGCATCTGGACGACCTGGTCGGACGGCCCGTCCGCGAGGTGTACCGCATGGTCGAGGACAGCGACATGGAGACCGTGCTGCACCAGGTGCTGGAGACCGGGGAACCCCTGTGGCAGCGCATCGTGCGGGCGCAGATCAAGGGGGAACCGCCCGAGGAGCGCGACTTCGAGGTCACCGCGGTGCGTCTGGAGAGAGGGCCGCAGCCGGAGGTGCTCGGGCTGGCCGTCACCGCGGTCGACGTCACGGAGCGCGAGCGGGGGCGGGCCCGCACCGAGGTCCTCGACGCCGCGCGGCGGCGGGTGGGTCGGGCGCTGGACCCGGCGGTGACCGGTGAGGAACTCGTCGCGGCCGTGGTTCCGGAGTTCGCCGACGTCGCGATCGTGGAGGTGGTGGACTCGGTGATCCGCGGGGACGAGCCGCCGCCGGCCCCGCTGCCGCCGGGCACCGCGCTGATGCGCACCGCCTTCCGCAGCGGCCGGGCGCACCCGCCACAGGCGTATCCGGTGGGTGAGGTGCACCGGCTGCCGGGGCCCACGCCCTTCACCCAGGCGCTTGCCGATCTGCGCCCCCGGGTGGTGCCCCTGCACGCGTCCGACCCGTGGATGCCCTTCGACCCGGCGCGGGCGGAGGCGATGCACTCCTCGAAGTCGCACACCTTGCTGGTGGTGCCGCTGGCGCTGCGCGACACGGCGCTGGGCCTGGTCAGCCTGTACCGCACCGGACAGTCGCCGCCGTTCGACACGGGCGACCGGCAGCTCGCGGTGGAGCTGGCCGCCCACACCGCCCTCGCCATCGACAACGCGCGGCGTTACATCCGTGAGCACACGATCGCCGCCACCGTCCAGCGTCAGCTGCTGCCCCGGCGCCCCGAGACGCACGCGTCGCTGGAGACCGCCTATCTGTCGGTGAGCGGTGCCGACCCCGGCTCCTGGTACGACACCATGACTCTGTCCAGCGCCCGGACCGCGCTGGTGGTCGGCAACGTCTCCGGGCAGGGCCTGAACGCGGCGGCCAGCATGGGGCAGCTGCGAACGGTCGTGCGGTCCCTGTCGGCGTTCGATCTCTCCCCGGACGAGCTCCTGGCCCGGCTGCACGACACAGCCGCCGAACTTGCGTTCGAGCGAGCGAATCTGCCGCTGGGAGATCCCCTCCGCCGGGAGGCGCTCACCGCCGACTGCGCGTACGCCATCCACGACCCCCTGACCGGCACCTGCTGCATGGCGACGGCCGGGCATCTCGCCCCCGTGGTGATCCGCCCCGACCACACCATGAGCGTTCCCGACACCCCGGCCGGGCCGTGTCTGGGCGTGGCGGAGGACGCGCCTTTCGCGACCACCGAGTTCGAGGTGCCGGCCGGCAGCGTCCTGGTCTTCACCAGCGACCCGCTGGTCACCGCGTACCTGGCGGAGTCCTCCCGCCCGCTGCGGGCGGCGCCGGACTACGCCGAGCGACCGCTGCAGGAGCTGTGCGACGACGTCGTCTACAGCCTCCCCGAGGGTCTGTGCGCCGGGGACGCAGCGGTAATCATCGCGCGCACCCGCTCCTTCCCGGCCGAGGGGTTCGCGAACTGGCGGTTCGGCGACGACCACGCCTCGGTGGCGACCGCTCGCCGTCGTACCGGCGAGCAGCTGGCCGAGTGGGGTGTGGACGACGAGACGGCCTTCAACACACAGCTCATCGTCAGCGAGCTCGTCACCAACGCCCTGCGGTACGGGGCGCCGCCCATCGAGGTCCGCCTGATCCACGACCGCACGCTCACCTGCGAGGTGCGCGACGCGGGCCAGGCCGCGCCGCACCTGCGGCACGCCCGGGTGGCCGACGAGGGTGGCCGTGGCCTGTTCATCGCCGCGGAGCTGGCGCACTCGTGGGGGGTACGGTACGTGGACTCGGGCAAGATGGTCTGGACCGAGCAGCCGCTCGCGGACGGCCGGTGACGCCCACCCCCCTCTCGCCGGGCTGACCGGCCCTCCCCTCCCCTTCCCCGCCTCGCCAGGCTGAGCAGCCCTCCCCTCCCCTTCCCCGCCTCGCCGGGCTGACGGCCCCCCTCTCCCTCGCCCGCTCGCCGGTTCTGCGTGCGGGATCCCGACGCCCCTGTGATCGGCGTACTTCACCACCCCTGAGCCAGGCACAAGCGGGGTGCCCGGCCGGACCTCCGCCGAGAGCCGCCCGAGCCCCCGCCGTCGTCTCTCGAAGCACCCGAAGGAGTGCGTTTTCCCATCCGTTCTCGCGTCGTCGGCGTCCGAACACCGTGCGCGGCACCGGTTTCTGGTGCACTTCCCTGAGTTCAGGCGAAGTTGACGAGACATCAGGGGTAACGGTGGGCACTTCGACATGTCGCTGCGGACGGCTCAGAACGGCGCTGACGATCCTCCTGGCCTGCGGCTCGCTGGCGGGCACGGCCCTGGTGGGGGCCTCGCCGGCCAGTGCCGGCGGCGCACGGCGCGCCGAGGCGATCGCCCCGGGCATCGAGTACCGCGACTTCGACCTCGGCGCGGCCCACGGCGTGACCCACGCGCACCTGGTCAGCGTCGACCTGGACAACAAGCACGTACGGGTCGGCCTGCTGCATCCACGTGCGGTGGCGGCGCGGGGCACTGTGTCCCAACTCGCCGACGCTCAGGGCGCGCTGGCGGGAGTCAACGGCGACTTCTTCCACATCTCCGAGACCCAGCACCCGGGCGTCGCGGTGACCGGCTCGTCCGTCGGCCCGGAGATCGCCGACGGGCGCGTCCTCAAGGCCGCGGTGCCGCGCGGGCAGCGCTTCGGGCCCGCCCTGCCGCCGGAGACGACGACCGGGGACGTACTCGGTGTGGGTACGGACCGCACCGCACGCCTGGACCGGCTGACCCTCTCCGGCTCGGTGACCACGCCGGAGGGAGTGTGGAAGCTCGGCGGTCTGAACCAGTACGCGCTGCCGGTCGGTTCGATCGGGGCCTACACCTCCGACTGGGGCAGCGCCTCACGGGCGCGGGCCACCTGCGGCACCGACTCCAGCAGAAGCGCTCCGTGCAGCACGGACACCTACGAGGTCACCGTCAAGGGCGCTCAGGTCGTCGCCACGGCCGGCAAGCCCGGCCGCGGCACCATCCCGGCCGGCACCACGGTGCTGGTGGGCCGCGAGGCCGGAGCGCGGCAGCTGCGCAAGCTGTTCAAGGGCGAGTCGGTGCGGGTGGAGCACCATTTGGCGGCGGCGTCCGGGGCCGCCTACGCCTTCGCCGTCGGCGGGTTCCCCGTGCTGCGGCACGGCGCCCCGCTGGCCGGCCTGGACAACACGGCGACGGCGGTGCGCACCGCGGTGGGCATCGGGAGCGGCGGCCACCGTCTGCTGCTTCTGGCCCTGGACGGCGCGTCCAAGTACCGCAGCGGTCTCACGATGGCCGAACTCGCCTCGGCGCTGCGGAGACTGGGTGCCACGGAGGGCTTCAGCCTGGACGGCGGCGGCTCCAGCACGCTGGTCGTCCGGAAGCCCGGGAAGAGCGCGGCGAGCGTGCTCAACCACCCGAGCGGGGGCGCCGAACGGGCCGTGGCGAACGGGGTCGGAGTCTTCTCCGCCCCGTGAGCTTCTCCCGCGAGACGGGCTCAGGGCCGCAGGCTGCTGACGATCTGGGCGGTGGCCTCCAGTCCCTCGTGGATCGTGGGGGCCATGCTGGTGCCGGCCAGGAAGAAGCCGAGCAGGACACAGACCAGGCAGTGCGAGAACTTCAGGGCGCCGTTGCGCACGAAGATGATCGCCAGGATCGCGAGCAACAGCACCCCAGAGATGGAAATGGCCACCGTGAACCTCCTCCGCCACGCCCACTCGCGGCTTTCGGCCGCAAGTGTGGCGTAGCGGAGGGTTCGTCCGGGCGGCTGACGTGTCCTCCGAACGTGTGGTTCTGCGAGGAGACCGCGGCACCCCACCGTCGGCGCGGAGGGTGACGCGCAGCGACCCACGGCGATCCGCCGTCGACGCCGACGGTGGCGGTAGGAACCGCGGCGATCCGCCGTCGGCGCCGAGGGTGGCGCGTCAGGGTGCCTGGAGGTCGACCAGGCGGGCCAGCGCCTCGCGGTGGGCGCCCGCCGTGCCGTAGGCGATCGAGTCCGCCTTGGCCCGCTTCAGATACAGGTGGACCGGGTGCTCCCAGGTCATACCGATGCCGCCGTGCAGTTGCAGCGCTTCCTCGGCCGCGTGGACGGCGACCGGGGCGGCGCAGGCCTGGGCCACGGCCACCGCGACATCGGCGTCCTCGTCCCGCGCGAGCGCGTCGGCCGCGTTGCGGGCGGCGGCGCGGAGGCCCACGACCTCCAGCCACAGCTGGGCGAGCCGGTGCTTGAGCGCCTGGAACCCGCCGACGGGCCGGTTGAACTGCTTGCGCTCCTTCAGGTAGCGGACCGTCTCCGTCAGCGTCCAGTCGGCGAGCCCCAGTTGCTCGGAGGCGAGCAGTCCGGCCGCGGCGCGCAGGGCCCTGCGCACGGCGGGCCCTGCGTCGCCGATCCGGCGTCCGGCGGCGCCGTCGAACCGTACGGTGGCCACCGGACGGGTCAGGTCCAGGGACACCTGGCCGGTGACGGTGGCCGCGTCGGCGCCCACCGCGTACAGGCCGCCGTCCTCGGCGGGAACCAGCAGCACGTCGGCGACGGCCGCGTCCGCGATGCCGGTGAGCTCCCCGTGCAGGGTGCCGTTCTCACAGCGCACGACAGGGAAGGCGGCGCCGGGGGCCAGGTGCAGGCCGACCGCGAGGGCGCCGATCGAGCGGCCCGATGCCAGCCGGGCGAGCAGTTCCTCGTCGCCGCACGCCAGCAGTGCCTCGGTGGCGACGACGGCACTGGTGAGGTAGGGCACGGGAGCGACCGCGCGGCCCAGCTCCTCCAGGACCACGGCCGCCTCCCGGTGCGTGGCGCCCTGGCCGCCCTTGTCCTCGGGCACCAGCAGTCCGGCCAGTCCCATGCCGTCGGCGAGCGCCTTCCACAGGGCGAGGTCGTGCGGGGCGTCCGACTCCGCCCGGGCGATCACTCCCGACGGGTCGCAGTGGTCCGTGAGCAGGTCGCGGACGGCGGCGCGCAGCGCCTCTTCCTCCTCGGAGTAGAGAAGATCCGGCTGTGTGCTCATCGGGCCAGGTCCTTCCATGCGACGTCCTTGTCGGTGCGCGGCTCGGCGGGCAGGCCAAGGACCCGCTCGGCGACGATGTTCAGCAGGACCTCGCTGGTCCCGCCCTCGATGCTGTTGCCCTTGGACCGCAGATACCGGTAGCCGGCGTCCCGGCCGGTGAAGTCGACCAGTTCGGGGCGGCGCATGGTCCAGTCGTCGTACAGCAGTCCCTCGGCGCCGCGCAGTTCCACCTCCAGGCCGCTGATCTCCTGGTTGAGGCGGGCGAAGGCGAGCTTCATGCCGGCGCCCTCGGGGCCGGGCTGGCCCGCGACGAGCTGCTGGCGCAGCCGCTCCCCGGTGAGGCGGGCGACCTCCGCCTCGACCCACAGCTTCAGCAGCCGCTGGTGCAGGTCGTGGGTGCGCAGCCCGGGCCGCTCGCGCCAGGCCTTCGCGACCGGGCCGATCATGCCGCCCTCGCGGGGCAACCGCATGCCGCCGATGGCGACGCGTTCGTTGTTCAGCGTGGTCTGCGCGACGCGCCAGCCGTCGCCGATCTCGCCCAGGCGGCGGGAGTCGGGGATGCGGACGTCGGTGAGGAAGACCTCGTTGAACTCGGCCTCACCGGTGATCTGCCGCAGCGGACGGACGTCGACGCCGGGGTCGGTCATGTCGCAGATGAAGTAGGTGATGCCCGCGTGCTTGGGCACGTTCGCGTCGGTGCGGGCGATGAGGATGGCCCAGCGGGCGTTGTGCGCGCCCGATGTCCACACCTTCTGCCCGTTCACCACCCAGTCGTCGCCGTCCCGGACGGCACGGGTGCCGAGGGCCGCGAGGTCGGAGCCGGCGCCGGGCTCGCTGAAGAGCTGGCACCACACCTCCTCGCCGATCCACAGCGGCCGGAGGTAGCGCTGCTTCTGCTCCTCGGTGCCGTACTTGAGGATGGTCGGGGCGGCCATGCCGAGCCCGATGCCGTTGCGGCGCGAGTCGTTGTCGGGGGCGCCGGCGGCCTCCAGTTCGGCGTCCACGACGACCTGCAGGGAGCGCGGGGCGCCGAGGCCGCCGAGGCCCTCCGGGTAGTGCACCCAGGCCAGTCCCGCGTCGAAGCGGGCCTTGAGGAAGTCCAGGCGGTCGGTCGCCGCGGGCGGGTGGGCGGCCAGCAACTCCCTGGTGCGGCTGAGCAGTTCGGCTGCGTCGGTCATACGGCGGCTCCGTTCTCCAGCGTCGGGACGACGGCCACCCGGCCGGTCGTCAGACCGTCTGCGACCCGCTGCACTGCGGCCGCGGCCTCCTCCAGCGGCACCCGCTCGCTCACCAAGGGCCTGATGGCACCCCGGGCGGCCAGCTCGGTGAGCTGCTCTTGGCAGTGCTGGACCAGCTTCGGGTTCTTGGTGTTGTACAGGCCCCAGTGCAGGCCGAGGATCGAGTAGTTCTTGACCAGGGCGTGGTTGAGCGCCGGGTTCGGGATGGAGCCGCTGGCGAAGCCGACGACCACGATCCGGCCCTCGAAGGCGACGACCTTGGCGGACTGGGCGTAGGCCTGGCCGCCGACCGGGTCGTAGATCACGTCGGCGCCCCGGCCGCCGGTAGCCTCCTTGACCGCGGCGACGACGTCCTCGCCACACCGGTCGACGACGACGTCACAGCCCAGGTCCCGGGCGACGGCGGCCTTGTCGGCACCGCCGACGACACCGATGACCGTGGCGCCGGCCGCCTTGCCGAGCTGCACGGCCGCGCTGCCGACCCCGCCGGCGGCGGCGTGCACGAGCAGCGTCTCGCCGGCCTCCAGGCGGGCCCGGCGGTGCAGGCCGAACCAGCCCGTCTGGTAGCCGATGTGCAGGGCCGCGGCCTCGGCGTCGTCGAGCGCCTCGGGGGCGGGCAGCAGGGCCGCGGCGTCGGCAAGGGCGTACTCGGCGAAGCCGCCGTGAGGCAGGGCCGGGTTGGCGATCACGCGGCGCCCGTCGGACGTCTCGCCGCAGATCTCCACGCCCGGGGTGAAGGGCAGCGGCGGCCGGACCTGGTACTGGCCGCGGCACAGCAGGGCGTCCGGGAAGTTGATGTTGGCCGCCCGCACCCTGAGCAGGACCTGGCCGTCACCGGGCGTGGGCCGCTCGGTCCGCTCCAGACGCATCACCTCGCCCGGCTCACCGTTCTCGTGCACTCGCCATGCCTGCATGCGCCGCCTCCACGGGACTGCGTTCCTCGGACCGGGATCGCATGCATACTAAGCGGTTGCTTGCCGATAGGGAAAGCGTCTCATGGTCACGGACGGCGCGGCCGCGCCCGTACATGCATCCGCTCGCCCTGCGGTCCGAAGAGGCTGAGGAACTCCACGGGCCCCTCCCCCGTCGAGCCGAACCAGTGCGGCACGCGGGTGTCGAACTCGGCCGCCTCCCCTGCCGTGAGGACCACGTCGTGCTCACCGAGCACCAGCCGCAGCTTCCCGGAGAGCACGTACAGCCACTCGTACCCCTCGTGGCTGCGCGGCTCCGGCTCCAGGCCGCGCTGGGGTTCGAGCACCTTGAACGCCTGCAGGCCGCCCGGCTGCCGGGTCAGCGGCCAGTGGGTGCGGCCGCCGCGCACGAGGGGCTTGGCCCGCACCCGCGGATCCCCCACCGCCGGCGCCCCGACCAGCTCGTCGAGCGGGACCTGATGGGCCCGGGCGATCGGCAGCAGCAACTCCAGGCTGGGCTTGCGCAGGCCCGACTCCAGTCGCGACAGGGTGCTGACGGAGATGCCGGTGGCCTCCGACAGGGCCGCGAGGGTCACCTCCCGCTCCTTGCGGATGCGCCGCAGCCTCGGCCCCACTCCTGCCAGTACCTCGTCGGTCGTCATGCCTGATATTGCAGGTTCGGCAAACACGTTTGTCAATCCGGCACCGGAGGAGTGACCGTCGTCGGCGGAGGTGGTCACCATGACGGAGAAGACCGGGAAGACCATGAAGACCGGGAAGACCGAGAAGTACGACGTGGTCGTCGTGGGGGGCGGCGCGGCCGGGCTGTCCGCCGCGCTGGTCCTCGGCCGGGCCCGGCGCCGCACGCTGGTCGTCGACGCGGGCGAGCCGCGCAACGCGCCCAGCGCGCACATGCAGGGTTTTCTGTCCCGGGACGGCATGTCACCGGCCGGGTTCCTGGCCGCCGGCCGTGAGGAGATCGCACGGTACGGGGTCGAACTGGTCCGGGACCGGGCGGTGGACGCCGTCCGGGACGCGGCCGGCGAGTTCGACGTCGCCCTGGCGGGCGGACGCACCGTCCACGCCCGGCACCTGGTCGTCGCCACCGGTCTGAAGGACGAGCTCCCGGCGGTCCCGGGCGTGGCCGAGCGCTTCGGCCGGGACGTGCTGCACTGCCCGTACTGCCACGGCTGGGAGGTGCGCGACCGCGCCTTCGGCGTGCTCGCCACGAGTCCGCTGAGCGTGCACCAGGCGCTGATGGTCACCCAGTGGTCCAAGGACGTGACGCTCTTCCTGCACCGGGTCGGCGAGGCGGAGCTGTCCGACGACGATCTGCGCAGGCTGGCCGCGGCGGGGGTGGACGTGGTGCCGGGCGAGGTGGCGGGCCTGGCCGTCGAGGACGACCGGCTGACCGGCGTCCGGCTCGCTGGGGGCACCCCTTCTGGGGAAGGGACGACACACGACCGCGAGGTGCTGTTCGTCGCCCCCCGCGCGCTGCCGCGCACCGGTCTCCTGCGGCGGCTGGGCGCCGAGCTGCGCGAGACGCCGTTCGGCACCTACCCCGTGATCGACGAACGGGGCCTGACGACCGTCCCGGGCCTGTGGGCCGCCGGGAACGCCAGCGGCTTCGCCGAACAGGTGATCAACGCGGCCAGCCGCGGCTACCGGGCCGGCGCGGCGATCAACGGCGAACTCCTGTTCACCGACCTCGACGCGGCCGTGGCGGCACAGAGCACCGCGCAGAGCACCACGCAGAGCACCTGGCAGAGCACCGCCCGGGGGTGAGCGGGCGGAACGGCCGATCCTGGCCCCGCCCGGCCGCACGGCCCCGTCCGGGCCGCCGCGACGGACCGCACCCCACCGGCTGACCGCACCCCACGGACGATCCGCGACACGCACACGAACCGCACTCCCGAACAGACCGTGCCGCCCGGGTGTGCACCGGCGGCTCGCGGTGCACCATGGCTGCATGTTGCTCGCGCGGCTTTCGGAGGTCTCACGGGAGGTCGCGGCGACCTCGGCGCGGTCCCGCAAAACCGCGCTGCTCGCGGAGCTGTTCCGGGAGGCGGACGCGGACGACGTGCCGATCGTCATCCCGTATCTGGCGGGACGGCTGCCGCAGGGGCGGCTCGGGGTGGGCTGGAAGGTGCTCGGCCGCGAGGTACCCCCGGCCGCCGCGCCGTCGCTCACCGTGCGCGAGGTGGACGCCCGGCTGAGCGAGCTGGGCAAGGTGTCCGGGCCCGGCTCGCAGACGGAACGGGCCCGGATCGTCGGCGCGTTGATGGGCGCGGCCACCGAGGGCGAACAGCGCTTCCTGCGGGGGCTGCTCACCGGGGAGGTCCGGCAGGGGGCACTGGACGCCGTCGCCGTGGAGGGGCTGGCCGCGGCGACAGGCGCACCGGCGGCGGACGTGCGGCGGGCGGTGATGCTGGCCGGGTCGCTGCAGACCGTGGCGCAGGCGCTGCTCGCGGAGGGCCCGGCGGCGCTGGAGCGCTTCCGGCTCACCGTGGGCCGCCCCGTCCTGCCGATGCTCGCGCACAGCGCCTCCTCCGTGGCCGAGGCGGTGGACAAGCTGGGCGGGTGCGCCGTGGAGGAGAAACTGGACGGCATCCGCGTCCAGGTGCACCGCGACGGCGACACGGTGCGGATCCACACCCGCACCCTGGACGACATCACCGACCGGCTGCCCGAAGTGACCGCGGCCGCCCTGGGGTTGCCGGGCGAGCGGTTCATCCTGGACGGCGAGGTCATCTCCTTCGGGGCGGACGGGCGCCCGCGTTCGTTCCAGGAGACCGCCGGGCGCGTCGGCTCCCGGGTGGACGTGGCCACGGCCGCCCAGGCGGTCCCCGTCTCGCCGGTCTTCTTCGACGCGCTGTCGGTGGGCGACCGGGACCTGCTCGACCTGCCGTTCGGCGAGCGGCACGCCGAGCTGGCCCGGCTGGTCCCGGAGCCCATGCGGGTCAGACGTACGGTCGTGTCCGGACCGCAGGAGGTCGGGGCGGCGGAGGACTTCCTCGCCAGGACCCTGGAACGCGGCCACGAGGGCGTGGTCGTCAAGGCGCTGGACGCCCCCTACAGCGCGGGCCGGCGCGGCGCGTCCTGGCTGAAGGTCAAACCCGTCCACACCCTCGACCTGGTCGTGCTGGCCGCCGAGTGGGGGCACGGCCGCCGTACCGGCAAGCTCTCCAACCTCCACCTCGGCGCCCGTACCGCCGACGGCGGGTTCGCCATGCTCGGCAAGACCTTCAAGGGCATGACGGACGCGATGCTGGCCTGGCAGACGGAGCGGCTGCGGGAGCTGGCCGTCGACGAGAAGGGCTGGGGGGTGCTCGTACGGCCCGAGCTGGTCGTCGAGATCGCCTACGACGGCCTGCAGCGGTCCACGCGCTACCCCGCGGGCGTCACCCTCCGCTTCGCCCGGGTCGTGCGCTACCGCGAGGACAAGCGCCCCGAGGAGGCGGACACCGTGGAGACGCTGCTGGCCGCGCACCCGGAGGTCGGGCCGTGAGCGACCGTCGGGGCAGGCACAGTGCCGGTCTGCTGCTGTTCCGGCGCACCGGCGACGGCACGGCCGGCACGGAGGTCCTGCTCGGGCACATGGGCGGCCCGTTCTGGGCCCGGCGCGAGGCGGGGGCCTGGACCGTGCCCAAGGGCGAGTACGAGCCCGACGAACCCGCCTGGGAGGCCGCCCGCCGCGAGTTCCGGGAGGAGCTGGGGGTGGAGCCTCCCGAGGGCGAGGCCGTGCCGCTCGGCGAGGTCCGGCAGAAGAACGGCAAGATCGTGACCGTCTGGGCGGTCGAGGGCGATCTCGATCCGGCGGAGATCGCCCCCGGCACGTTCCTGATGGAGTGGCCGCCGCGCTCCGGGCGCACCCAGGAGTTCCCGGAACTCGACCGGGTCGCGTGGCTGGGCCTGGACCGGGCGCGCGAGGTGATCGTCACCGCCCAGGCCGCGTTTCTCGACCGACTGGCGGAGCACTCGTTCTGACGAGGCACTACGCGTTGCGGCGGCCACCGCGGCGCGGGAAGGTCGAAGCACAGCGCTCCCAGGGAGGTCAGTCATGTCCATCGCCACGGTGAACCCGGCCACCGGCGAGACGCTCAAGACGTACGAGGCCATGGGCGACGAGGAGATCGAGCGCCGGCTCCAGCTCGCGGAGGCCACCTTCCGTACCTACCGGACGACGGCCTTCGACGAGCGCGCCCGCCTGATGCGTGCGGCCGCCGACCTCATCGTCCAGGACCAGAAGGACGTCGCCCGCATGATGACCACCGAGATGGGCAAGCCGGTCCGACAGGCCCGCGCGGAGGCCGTGAAGTGCGCGAAGGCGATGCGCTGGTACGCCGACCACGCCGAGGAACTCCTCGCCGACGAGGAACCCTCCGACGTCGACGTGAAGGACTCCGGCGCCACCGAGGTCCGGGTGCGCTACCGGCCGCTCGGGCCCGTGCTCGCGGTGATGCCGTGGAACTTCCCGCTGTGGCAGGTGATCCGTTTCGCCGCGCCCGCCCTGATGGCGGGCAACGTCGGCCTGCTCAAGCACGCCTCGAACGTGCCGCAGACCGCCCTGTACCTGGAGGATCTCTTCCACCGGGCCGGCTTCCCGGAGGGCTGCTTCCAGACCCTGCTGGTCCCCTCCAGCGCGGTCGACGACATCCTGCATGACGAGCGGGTGAAGGCCGCCACGCTCACCGGCAGCGAGCCCGCCGGCCGGGCCGTCGCGTCCACCGCCGGGGAGATGATCAAGAAGACGGTGCTGGAGCTGGGCGGCAGCGACCCCTTCGTCGTCATGCCGTCCGCCGACCTCGCCCGGGCCGCCGAGGTCGCGGTGACCGCGCGGTGCCAGAACAACGGGCAGTCGTGCATCGCCGCCAAACGGTTCATCGTGCACACCGACGTCTACGACGCCTTCGCCGCACGCTTCGTACGGGGCATGCAGGCGCTGGAGATGGGCGACCCGCTGCACGAGGAGACCCAGATCGGGCCGCTCTCCAGCGAGCAGGCCCGCAAGGACCTGGAGGAACTGGTCGACGACGCGGTGCGCGGCGGCGCGACCGTGCTGTGCGGCGGCAAGCGCCCCGACGGGCCCGGCTGGTACTACCCGCCGACGGTCCTCGCCGGCATCACCCGTGAGATGCGGATCCACCGGGAGGAGGCCTTCGGCCCGGTCGCCACCCTCTACCGCGCGGCCGACCTGGACGAGGCCGTGCTGATCGCGAACGACACACTGTTCGGACTGAGTTCGAACGTGTGGACGCACGACGAGGCCGAAGTCGACCGGTTCACACGGGATCTGGAGGCGGGCAGCGTCTACGTCAACGGGATGACCGCCTCGCACCCGGCCTTCCCGTTCGGCGGGGTGAAGCGGTCGGGGTACGGCCGTGAGCTGTCCGGGCACGGAATCCGCGAGTTCTGCAACATCACCACTGTATGGCACGGAGCGTAAGCGTTCCGCGGCTACGATCCCCTGTGTGAACCGCGAAGTGACTCTCCCTCTGATCGTCGACGACCGCGGTACCTTGCAGGTGGCCGCGGCAGATGTGAGCAAGCTGCTGCGGACGGTGGGCGGCCGGTGGCTGCGCCTGGTGGAGTCCGGGCAGGAGGGTCTCGACGAGGACACGGTGGCCGCGCTGACCATCGAACTCGCCAAACTGGCCGACCGGATCGACGTCGCCTGCATCGCGCACAGCAGCGGGGCGGCCTCCGGATAGGCATCGCCACGACCCTTCCAGCGCGCGCGGCACCGCGCCGACGGCGCCAGAGTCACGCGGACCACGCGAAGCACCGGACCACGCAGACCAGCGGACCACGCGGACCACCCGGGGGCATACGCCGGTCCGCGGACCGTACGCCGAGCCGGGAGCCATGAACCGCACGCCGGACCGAGCCGGCCCGCACAGCCCAGCCCCCAGCACACAAGCCCCCGCCGTCCGGGGCCCCACGAGCCCATCGCTCCGCGTCCCGGGGCCGCGGCCGCCCCCACCGCCGCGTCGTCCCTTCGCCGGGCGCGGCGCGCGCGCCCTCGCTCGCCGTGCCTTCCGCGATCCCCGGCGAGGGCGGGACGAACCGTGGTCCCCGCCCCGCGCCGCCGAAGCCCCTGATCTGCGCTTCTCTCCTCGTCGCCGCCCTCTCGCGCGCCGGTCGCCGGACGGTGCCGGGGCACTGCGGCCCCGTTCCCTCGTCGCCGGATTGGAGTAGTCCCGCGAGAGATCATCGCTCTCCCGGGTGATCGTGGGTGGACCACCCTTCTGGGTGCACCACCCTCTGACCGGGGGGCTACCGGCCTTCCGGAAGGCGAAAGCAGGCACGGATCATGGCGACTTTGTGCAGGCCCTCGGTGTCCGTTCCAGAACACGTGATCACCATGGAGGAAACGCTGGAGCTCGCGCGTTCCCGTCACGCGGACCACCCGCAACTCCCGCTGGCCCTCCGGCTGATCGAGAACACCGGTGTGCACACCCGGCACATCGTGCAGCCCATCGAGGAGACCCTGAAGCACCCCGGCTTCCAAGAGCGAAACAAGCTCTACGAGCACGAGGCGAAGGCCCGGGTCCCCGAGGTCATCCAGCGAGCGCTCGACGACGCCGAACTCCTGACCACCGACATCGACGTCATCATCTACGTCTCGTGCACGGGCTTCATGATGCCCTCGCTGACGGCGTGGCTGATCAACGAGATGGACTTCGACTCCACCACCCGCCAGCTGCCCATAGCCCAGCTGGGCTGTGCGGCGGGCGGCGCCGCGATCAACCGGGCCCACGACTTCTGCTCCGCCTACCCGGACGCCAACGCGCTCATCGTCGCCTGCGAGTTCTGCTCGCTGTGCTACCAGCCGACCGACCTCGGCGTCGGCTCGCTGCTGTCCAACGGCCTGTTCGGCGACGGCATCGCCGCCGCCGTGGTCCGCGGCACCGGCGGCACCGGTGTCCGGCTGGAGCGCAACGGCTCGTACCTGATCCCCAAGACGGAGGACTGGATCGCGTACGACGTCCGGGAGACCGGATTCCACTTCCTGCTGGACAAGCGGGTGCCCACCACGATGGAGCCGCTCGCCCCGGCCCTGCAGGACCTCGCCGCGATGCACGGCTGGGACGCGACCGACCTGGACTTCTACGTCATACACGCGGGCGGTCCGCGCATCCTCGACGACCTCAGCAAGTTCCTGCACGTCGAGCCGCACGCGTTCCGGTTCAGCCGGGCCACGCTCACCGAGTACGGCAACATCGCGAGCGCGGTCGTCCTGGACGCGCTGCGCCGGCTGTTCGACGAGGGCGGCGTCGAGGACCGGGCGCGCGGGCTGCTGGCCGGGTTCGGGCCCGGCATCACCGCGGAGATGTCCCTCGGCAGCTGGCAGAACGGGGGCCGGTCATGACCGACACAGCCGACGTGACCGGGGCGACGGACGTGACCGGGGCGACGGACGTGACCGGGGCGACGGACGTGACGGGAGCGGCCGAGGCCTCCGGGGCAGCCGGAGCGGCTGGGGTGGCCGAGGCGGCCGGGGCGACCGGAAAGGCAGCCGTGGCCCGCTCGGCCGGGGCGAGCGAGGCGACGCTCTCCGAGGCGCTGACCCTCACGGAGACGCTCACCGCCGCCGAGACGCTCAGCCCCGCCGAGCCCCTTCCCCTCACCGAGCCCCTTCCCTCCACGGAGCCCCTCCCCGTCACCGAGCCGCCACCGGTCACCCAGCCACCTCCCCTCACCGAACCGCTCCCCGGCACCGAGCCCGCCCCCGGAGCCCTCCCCCCGATCCGGCACTGGCCGGCGCTCGACCTGCCCGGGGTCGACTTCGACCCGGTGCTGACCGACCTGATGGAGGAGGGCCCGGTCACCCGCATCGAGCTGGCCAACGGCCGGGGCTGGGCGTGGCTGGTGACCCGCATGGAGGATGTGCGGCTGGTCACCAACGACCCCCGGTTCAGCCGTGAGGCGGTCATGGACCGGCAGGTCACCCGGCTCGCCCCGCACTTCATCCCGAGCCGTGGCGCGGTGGGCTTCCTGGACCCCCCCGACCAGACCCGGCTGCGCCGCTCGGTCGCTCCCGCGCTGACCGCGCGCGGGGTCGAGCGGGTGCGGGAGAACTCCCGGCGGATGCTGGACGAGCTGGTCGACGAGCTCCTCGCGGCCGGCCCGCCCGCCGACCTCACCAGTGCGGTGCTCAGCCCGTTCCCGATCGCGGTGATCTGCGAGCTGTTGGGTGTTCCGGTCGCCGACCGGCACAGCATGCACACATGGACCCAGCTGATCCTGTCCTCCTCGCACGGCGCCGACGTCAGCGAGCGGGCCAAGGAGGAGATGGGCGCGTACTTCACCGAGCTGATCGACGCGCGCGTCGACAGCGCCACCGAGGACGTGGCCTCGCTGCTCGGTGCCGCCGTCGGGCGCCGTGAGATCTCCCTGGCGGAGGCCGTGGGTCTCGCGGTGCTGCTCCAGATCGGCGGCGAGGCGGTCACCAGCAACAGCGGGCAGATGTTCTACGTCCTGCTGACCCGGCCCGAGCTGGCCGACCAGCTGCGCGCCCGTCCGGAGATCCGTCCGCAGGCCATCGACGAGCTGCTGCGCTACATCCCGCACCGCAACGCGGTCGGGCTGTCGCGGATCGCACAGGAGGACGTGGAGATCAAGGGGGTGCGGATCCGGGCGGGCGAGGCGGTCTACGTGTCGTACCTGGCCGCCAACCGCGACCCGGACGTCTTCCCGGACCCCGAGGAGATCGACTTCTCGCGCAGCCCGAACCCCCATGTGGCGTTCGGCTTCGGCCCGCACTACTGCCCGGGCGGCCAACTGGCCCGGATGGAGGCGCAGCTGCTGGTCGACGCCCTCCTCGACCGGCTGCCGGGGCTGCGGCTCGCGGTTCCGCCGGGTCAGGTGCCCTTCAGGAAGGGCGCGTTGATCCGCGGGCCCGAGACCCTGTCCGTGACGTGGTGAGCCGAGATGACGGCGACGAACGAGCCTCACTCCACCGCGGTCGTGGAGGATCCGGGTCCCGCCCCGGCGGCCGGGGATTCCCCGCCCACCGCGAACGAGGGGCTGCTGGTACCGCCGGGCCACGGCCGGGTCGTCCAGACGCCCGCTCAGCGTGTGACGTTCAAGGTGACCGGTTCGCACTCCCGGACGGCCTCCACCTTCGAGGTGGAGGTCCCGCCGGGCTTCGACGTGGGCGCCCATGTGCACACGCGCAGCGAGGAGTTGTTCTACGTGCTGGAGGGCGAGCTGGACGTGCTCGCGTTCGAGCCGCGGATCCGGACCCCCGACCGCTGGCAGAAGTGGGAGTCCCCTTCCGGCAAGCGGGTCGTGCGGGCGACGCCGGGCACGGTCATCGTGGTGCCCCCGGGCTGCCCGCACGCGTTCGCCAACCCCACGGAATCCCCGGCCAAGATGTTCTTCCAGGCCTCCCCGCCCCCGGACCACGAGAGGTACTTCGAGGAACTCCTGGAGATCCTGGGCAACGGAGGCCCCCCGGACCACGAGGCCATCGAAGACCTGCGCCGGCGCTACGACATCGAGCAGCTGACACCGCTCCGGCACCGCTGAGCCCGGAAGCGTGCCCCGCCCGTGCGTGACGTTCGTGACGTGGGTGACTGCGTGACGTTCGCGACATACGCGACCCATGGGGCACGCGGACGTCGGCCGGCCCGACCGGAGCCCGTCCGGCGGATCACGGCGCAGACACGGGGCCCGGCACGCCCTCCCTGACTGCCATGAGGGCGTGGGGGACCCCGGCGGCGTTGTCGTCGTTTGCCGGCCCCCCGCTCACCCGGCTTGACCGGCGGCGCCGCTCACCTGCACGTTGATCCGCCGGGCAGGCCCTAGCGGATCGGCATGCCCGAGATCGTGCGGGCGATGACCAGGCGCTGGATCTCGCTGGTGCCCTCGAAGATGGTGTAGATCGCCGCGTCGCGGTGCATGCGCTCCACCGGGTACTCGCGGGTGTAGCCGTTGCCGCCGAGGATCTGGATGGCCTGGGCGGTGACCTTCTTGGCGGTCTCGCTGGCGAACAGCTTGGACATGGAGCCCTCGGCGGCCGTGAAGGGCTTGCCGTTGACCGCCATCCAGGAGGCGCGCCAGACCAGCAGTCGGGCCGCGTCGATCTGGGTGCGCATGTCGGCGAGCTGGAAGGCGACGCCCTGGTTGTCGATGATCGGCCGGCCGAACTGCTCGCGGGTCTTGGCGTAGTCGAGGGCGACCTCGTACGCGGCGCGTGCCGTGCCCACGGCCATGGCGCCGACGGCCGGGCGGGACGCCTCGAAGGTGGCCATCGCCGCGTTCTTCACGCGCTCGCCACCCTGCTTGGCCTTCTCGCGGGCCCTCGCCAGGCGCTCGTCCAGCTTCTCCTTGCCGCCGAGCAGGCAGGAGCCGGGAACCCGGACGTTGTCGAGGATCACCTCGGCGGTGTGCGAGGCGCGGATGCCGTGCTTCTTGAACTTCTGCCCCTGGGCGAGGCCCGGCGTGTCCGGCGGGACGATGAAGGAGGCGTGGCCCTTGGAGCCCAGCTCCGGGTCGACGGAGGCGACGACCACGTGGACGTTGGCGATACCGCCGTTGGTCGCCCAGGTCTTGGTCCCGTTGATCACCCACTCGTCCTTGGCCTCGTCGTACACCGCGCGGGTGCGCATGGAGGCCACGTCGGAGCCGGCGTCGGGCTCGGAGGAGCAGAAGGCGGCGACCTTGACGTCGCCCGCATCGCCGTACATCTGGGGGATCCAGGTGCCGATCTGCTCCTCGGTGCCGTTGGCGAGGACACCCACCGCGGCCAGGCCGGTGCCCACGATGGACAGGGCGATGCCCGCGTCGCCCCAGAACAGCTCCTCCATGGCCATGGGGATGCCGAGGCCGGTGGAGTCGAAGTACTGCTGGGCGTAAAAGTCGAGGGAGTAGATGCCGACCTTGGCGGCCTCCTGGATGACCGGCCAGGGAGTCTCCTCACGCTCGTCCCATTCGGCGGCCGCGGGGCGGATCACATCGGCGGCGAAGCCGTGCAGCCAGTCCCGGACCTCCTTCTGTTCGTCGTTGAGCTCCATGGTGAACTCGGCCATGTCCCCTCCAGTGCCACACCTGCGTGTTACTTGCGGTAACCGTACCCTGTTACCGGCCGGTAGGAAAAGTCGGATCCCGCGCCCGTCCTCGGCAGCCCGTTCGATGTACGGGGGCGGGTGTTAGTTTGCGCAGGCGTCACCGAATCAACACGGGTGGGGAGAGCTCATGGACACCACACAGCGGACCGATCAGCAGCGGTCCGCCGACCGCCGACGGCGCGAGCTGCTAGAGGCCGCCGACCGGGTGGTGCTGCGCGACGGCCCGCAGGCCTCGATGAACGCCATCGCCGCCGAGGCCGGCATCACCAAGCCGATCCTCTACCGCCACTTCGGCGACAAGGGCGGCCTGTACGCCGCACTCGCCAAGCGGCACACCGACGCCCTGCTCGACTCGCTGCGGGCCGCCCTGGACGCCCCCGCGGACCGGCGCGAACGGGTGGAGTCGACGCTGGACACCTATCTGGCGGCCATCGAGGCCCGTCCGCAGGTGTACCGGTTCCTGATGCATCCGGCGGAGGGCGGCCAGGGCGGCGACCAGGGCTTCGACGTCGGCAAGCACTCCGCCCCGCTGCTGCGCCGCATGGGCGAGGAGCTGGCCCAGGTCATCGAGGAGCGCCTGGACCTCGGCCCGAACAGCCAGCAGCTGGCGCGCGTGTGGGGCCACGGCATCGTCGGCATGATGCACGCGGCCGGTGACTGGTGGCTGGGCGAGCGCCCCTGCTCCCGCGCCGAACTGGTCCGCAGCCTCGCCGACCTCCTCTGGGGCCGCCTCGCGGCGGCCGGGGACAGGATGGGCGGCCCGGGGTTCTAGAACCCGCCCCCCGGGCCCGGGGTTCTAGAACCCGGACCCCCCGCCATCGGCCCCATCGCGGTTCCAGGGCGCCTTCGCCGCCTGCCTGAGCAGCCTGCGCCGGCGCCACCCCGTCAGGTGGTCCATGTACAGGCCGCCGTCCAGGTGGTCGCACTCGTGCTGCAGGCAGCGGGCGAAGAACCCCGTCCCGCGCACCGTGACCGGCTCTCCGGTCACCGTGAAGCCCTCGACGACCGCCTCGTCGTGGCGTTCGGCGCCCGCCTCCAGGCCGGGCAGGGACAGACAGCCCTCCGGGCCCCGGACCACCACGCCGCCGGTCTCCACCAGGCGCGGGTTCACCACGTGACCGAGGTGACGCACGTCCTCGTCGTCGGGGCAGTCGTAGACGAACACCCGCAGAGACTCCCCCACCTGGTTCGCGGCCAGGCCGACACCACGGGCGGCGTACATCGTGGCGAACAGGTCCTCCACGAGCTCGGACAGTTCGGGGCCGAAGCCGGTGATCTCGCGGCAGGGCGCGTGCAGCACCGGGTCCGAGAGCAGGCTGAGGGTCCGGACGCGCCCGCGGGCGCCCGGGATCGAGCGGTGTGGCATGGCGGCAAGGGTACGGTCCTGTCGTCACGCGCGAAGGGCGCGCGGGCGTCGCGACGGTGCCGGGGTTCGGGAGTGCGAACGGATCTCGATAGGCTGAGGCCCACACCACGTTGCCGGATGGCTCAGGCGCGGCGCGTATGCAAGGAGGATCGAGAACTGATGGCAGGCAACTCGGACCCGCTCACGCCGCGGGCCAAGCTGGCCGTGACCGCGGGCAAGGCGGTCGCGGCGGCATCGCGTGCCGCGGGGCGCGGCAGCGGTTCGGTGATCGGCGGTCGGGTCGCCCTTAAGCTCGATCCCGACCTGCTGGCCCGGCTCGCCCAGAACCTGAACGTCGTCCTGGTCTCGGCGACCAACGGCAAGACCACCACCACGCGGCTCATCGCCGAGGCGCTGCGGGCCGCCGGCCCGGTCGTCTCCAACGCCCTCGGCGCCAACATGCCGGCCGGCATCACCTCCGCGCTGGCGGGCGGCTCGGACGCGAAGTTCGGCGTGATAGAGGTCGACGAGAAGTACCTCGCGGGTGTGGCCCGCGACACCGACCCCAAGTGCATCGCGCTGCTCAACCTCTCCCGCGACCAGCTGGACCGGGCCGCCGAGACCCGGATGCTCGCCGAGAACTGGCGTGAGGGGCTGGCCGGCTCCAAGGCCGTGATCGTCGCCAACTGCGACGACCCCCTGGTGGTGTGGGCCGCGTCCTCCTCGCCCAATGTGATCTGGGTGGCCGCCGGGCAGATGTGGAAGGACGACGCCTGGTCGTGCCCGTCCTGCGGCGGTGTGATGCAGCGCCCCGGGGACGACTGGTTCTGCGGCGAGTGCGGCTTCCGCCGGCCCACGCCCAGCTGGGCGCTCTCCGGTGACCACGTGCTGGACCCGCACGGCTCGGCCTGGCCGATCCACCTGCAGCTGCCGGGCCGCGCCAACAAGGCCAACGCCGCCTCCTCCGCGGCCGTCGCCGCCGTCTTCGGGGTGCCGCCGCAGGTCGCCCTGGAGCGGATGTACCAGGTGCAGGCGGTGGCCGGGCGCTACGACGTCGTCCAGTTCCAGGGCCGCGACCTGCGCCTGCTGCTGGCGAAGAACCCGGCCGGCTGGCTGGAGACGTTCTCGCTCATCGACCCGCCGCCCACCCCGGTCATCCTGTCGGTGAACGCGCGCGGCGCGGACGGCACGGACACCTCCTGGCTGTGGGACGTCGACTACACGCGTCTGACCGGCCACCCGCTCTTCGTGATCGGTGACCGGAAGCTGGACCTCGCGGTGCGTCTGGAGGTCGCGAACCAGCACTTCCAGGTCTGCGAGAACCTCGACCAGGCCGTGCAGCAGGCCCCGCCGGGCCGGATCGAGGTCATCGCCAACTACACCGCGTTCCAGGACCTGCGCCGCCGCGTCGGCAACTGACCACGGAGGACGACCACTTCATGAGCGACAACCAACTGCGGCTGGTGTGGATCTACCCGGACCTGCTGAGCACCTACGGCGACCAGGGCAACGCGCTCGTCGTGGAGCGCCGGGCCCGCCAGCGCGGCCTGGACGTGGCCCGCCTCGACGTGCGCAGCGACCAGCCGATCCCGACCTCAGGCGACATCTACCTGATCGGCGGCGGCGAGGACCGGCCGCAGCGGCTCGCGGCGGAGCGGCTGCGCCGCGACGGTCATCTGCACCAGGCCGTGCAGAACGGGGCGATCGTGTTCTCCGTCTGCGCCGGCTACCAGATCCTCGGCCACGAGTTCGTCAACGACCTCGGCCAGCGGGAGCCGGGCCTGGGTCTGCTCGACGTGGTGTCGGTGCGCGGCGAGGGCGAGCGGTGCGTCGGCGACGTGCTGGGGGACATCGACCCGCGTCTCGGTCTGCCGCCGCTGACCGGCTTCGAGAACCACCAGGGCGTCACCCACCTCGGCCCGACCGCCCGCCCCTTCGCGCAGGTCCGCATCGGCAAGGGCAACGGCACGGGCGACGGCACGGAGGGCGCGTACAACGACACCGTCTTCGGCACGTACATGCACGGGCCGGTACTGGCCCGCAACCCGCAGATCGCGGACCTGCTGCTGAAGCTGGCGCTCGACGTCAACGCCCTGCCGCCGATCGACGACCGCTGGTACGAGGCCCTGCGCAACGAGCGCATCGCGGCCGCGCAGCAGCCCGCGTAGGGCAGCCGCCCAGCGGCCCGCGCGGGAACGGCCGCGCGGCAGCCCGCGCAGCCCCCGGCGCCTGTCGGGGGCGCGCGAAACGGTTCTTCCGCGGCTCGTGCGACCTCGCGTACACCGGCCCGTCAGCACGGCGCGACCAGCCCGTCTGACGGGCCGTCCGCACAGGTGAGCGGCCCCGTCCAGCAGGCGGACGCATGGTTCGGACCTGCCCCCTGGTGCCGCTAGGGTGGCGGGGATCGAGCCGGACAGCGCGGTCCGGTCCCGTGCCCATGTGGAGAAGGTTATTCGGGCTATGCGCATTGGTGTCCTCACGTCCGGCGGCGACTGCCCCGGCCTGAACGCCGTCATCCGGTCCGTCGTGCACCGCGCCGTCGCCGACCACGGCGACGAGGTCATCGGCTTCCGGGACGGCTGGAAGGGCCTTCTGGAGTGCGACTACCTCAAGCTCGACCTCGACGCCGTCGGCGGCATCCTGGCGCGCGGCGGCACCATCCTCGGCTCCTCCCGGGTCCGCCCCGAGCACCTGCGGGACGGTGTGGAGCGGGCCAGGGGCCATGTCGAGGAGCTCGGTCTGGACGCGATCATCCCGATCGGCGGTGAGGGCACGCTCAAGGCGGCCAGGCTGCTCTCCGACAACGGCCTGCCCATCGTCGGCGTGCCGAAGACCATCGACAACGACATCGCGGTGACGGACGTCACGTTCGGCTTCGACACGGCCGTGACCGTCGCCACCGAGGCCCTGGACCGTCTGAAGACCACCGCCGAGTCCCACCAGCGGGTGCTGATCGTCGAGGTCATGGGGCGCCACACCGGCTGGATCGCGCTCCAGTCCGGCATGGCGGCCGGTGCCCACGCCGTCGTCGTTCCCGAGCGGCCCTTCGACATCGAGGAGTTGGCGAAGAAGGTCGGCGAGCGGTTCTCGGCGGGCAAGCGGTTCGCGATCGTCGTGGCCGCGGAGGGCGCCAAGCCCCTGCCGGGCACCATGGACTTCGACGAGGGCGGCAAGGACATCTACGGCCACGAGCGGTTCGCGGGCATCGCCCGGCAGCTCTCCCTGGAGCTGGAGCACCGCCTGGGCAAGGAGGCCCGGCCGGTCATCCTCGGGCACGTCCAGCGCGGCGGCACGCCGACGGCGTACGACCGGGTGCTGGCCACCCGGTTCGGCTGGCACGCCGTGGAGGCCGTGCACCGCGGGGAGTTCGGCCGGATGACCGCGCTGCGCGGCACGGACATCGTGATGGTGTCGCTGGCCGAGGCGGTGGAGACCCTCAAGACGGTTCCCGCCGACCGGTACGCCGAGGCGGAGTGCGTGCTGTAGGTCACACGCGGCACACTCGGACTCCAACCGCCCCCGGTCGCCGTCGCGGCCGGGGGCGGTTCTAGTCTGGTGCGGACAGACAGCTGCGGACAGACAGCGGCGGACACGCACAGCTGCGGTCAGACAGCGCACAACCCCCACGAATCAGGAGCCGGCGGATGGATCACAGCGGGCATGGCATGACCATGGACCTGCCGCCGTTCACCCTGGGCCGCGGCCTCGCGTGGTCCGCGGACCCGTTCTTCCTCGTCGCCTGTCTGCTCGGCCTCGGCCTGTACGGCTGGGGCGTGGTGCGGCTGCGCCGGCGCGGCGACTCCTGGCCGGTGGGCCGCACCGTCGCGTACGTCGTGGGCGTGCTGACCGTGGGGCTCACGATGTGCACCGGACTGAACGACTACGGGATGGTCATGTTCAGCGTGCACATGGTGCAACACATGATCATCAGCATGCTGTCGCCGATCCTGATCCTGCTCGGTGCCCCGCTCACCCTGGCGCTGCGCGCGCTGCCGGTGGCCGGCCGGGGCCGCAAGGGGCCGCGCGAGCTGCTGCTGGCACTGCTGCACAGCCGCTACGTCCGGATCGTCACGCACCCCGCGTTCACCATCCCGATGTTCATCGCGAGCCTGTACGCGCTGTACTTCACACCGCTGTTCGACTTCCTGATGGGGTCGAAGGCGGGGCACGTCGCGATGATGGTGCACTTCCTCGCGGTCGGCCTGGCCTTCTTCTGGCCGATCATGGGCATCGACCCGGGTACGAACCGCCCGGGCTATCTGATGCGGATGCTGGAGCTGTTCGCGGGAATGCCGTTCCACGCGTTCTTCGGCATCGCCCTGATGATGGGCTCCACGCCCATGGTGGACACCTTCAGCCACCCGCCCGCCTCCCTGGGCATCGACGCCCTGTCCGACCAGACCTCGGCCGGCGGCATCGCCTGGGCCTTCAGCGAGGTCCCCTCCGTCCTGGTGCTGCTGGCGCTGCTGTTCCAGTGGTACCGCTCCGAGCAGCGGCAGGCCAAGCGCAAGGACCGGGCCGCGGACCGGGACGGCGACAAGGAACTCGAGGCGTACAACGCCTATCTCGCCTCGCTCCAGGCACGCGGGAACTGACCACCTGAGCGGAACGCTTCTTCGAGTCCCCGGACTTCTTCCTCCGCGATCCCCCGCTTTCCCCCGCACCGCCACCGCTCGGACGGCGGAACCGGGGCACCATGGAGGGGAGACGGACCACGAGGAGGGTGTCGCGATGCCCGGTTCGACGGACGGTTCCACGAAGGCGATGGGAGCGCTCACCGTGGGCTCCCTGGTCGCCGTGACGGCCTACTCGGTGGCGCTCGGCGGCAACGGCTGGCTGTGGTTCGGCTGGGTCGTGCTGGGTCTGATCACCCTCGGCATGGTGGTCACCCACGGCAGCGGCTGAGCCCCGTCCCTCAGTCGGCGAGCTGCCCGAGCCGTCCCGAGGAGTGCACGCCCGGCTGGTACTTCGGCAGCCGGACGACGATCTTCATGCCCGCGCCCGGCGCGGTCTCTATGACCAGCCCGTGGTCGTCGCCGTAGACCTGGCGGAGCCGGTCGTCGACGTTGGACAGTCCGATGCCGCCGGAGGGGCTGTCCTCGCCGGCGAGGATGCGGCGCAGCAGCTCGGGGTCCATTCCGGCGCCGTCGTCCTCGATGACGACGAGCGCCTCGGCGCCCGCGTCCTGGGCGGTGATGCGGATGCGGCAGGTGCCGGTCTTGCCCTCCAGGCCGTGCTTGACGGCGTTCTCCACGAGCGGCTGCAGGCACAGGAAGGGCAGGGTGACCGGGAGCACCTCGGGGGCGATCTGGAGGGTGACGGCGAGGCGGTCGCCGAAGCGGGCCCGCACCAGCGCCAGGTAGTGCTCGATGGCGTGGAGCTCGTCGGCCAGCGTGGTGAAGTCGCCGTGCCGCCGGAACGAGTAGCGGGTGAAGTCGGCGAACTCCAGCAGCAGCTCGCGGGCGCGCCCGGGGTCGGTGCGGACGAACGACGCGATCACCGCGAGCGAGTTGAAGATGAAGTGCGGGGAGATCTGTGCCCGTAGCGCCTTGATCTCGGCCTCGATCAGCCGGGTGCGGGACCGGTCGAGCTCGGCGAGCTCCAGCTGGACGGAGACGAACCGGGCGACCTCGGCGGCGGCGCGGACCAGGACGGCGGACTCGCGGGGCGCGCAGGCGACGAGGGCGCCGTGCACGCGGTCGTCCACGGTGAGCGGGGCGACGACGGCCCAGCGCACCGGGCAGTCCGGGATCGCGCAGGTCAGGCGGAAGGCCTCGCCGCGGCCGGTGTCCAGCGGCCCGGTGAGCCGGTCCATGATCTCGCCGCGGTGGTGGGCGCCGACCCCGTCCCAGGCCAGGACCTGGGTGTCGTCGGTGAGGCAGAGCGCGTCGGTGCCGAGCAGGGAGCGCAGCCGGCGGGCCGATCTGCGGGCGGTCTCCCCGGTCAGCCCGGCCCGCAGCGGGGGCGCGGCCAGGGATGCGGTGTGCAGGGTCTGGAAGGTGGCGTGCTCGACGGGGGTGCCGAGCCCGCCGAGGTGCGGCGGCCGGGCGGTGCGCCGGCCGAGCCAGAAGCCGGCAGCCAGCAGCGGCAGGACGGCCACGCACAGTCCGGCGAGGAAACCGCTCACGCCTGCACCTCCGCCCGTAGCTGCTCGGGCAGGTGGAAGCGCGCGAGGACCGCGGCCGTACCGGCGGGGACCCGGCCCGGGGTGGCCAGGGAGACCAGCACCATGGTGAGGAAGCCCAGGGGCACCGACCACAGGGCGGGCCAGGCGAGCAGGGCGCGCAGCGGTCCGCTGCCGGGCACGCCGGCCATGGTCACGGCGACGGCGACGAGCGCGGCGCCGCCGCCGGTCAGCATGCCGGCCGCGGCGCCGGGCGGGGTGAGCCGCCGCCACCAGATGCCGAGGACGAGCAGCGGGCAGAAGGACGAGGCGGACACGGCGAAGGCGAGCCCGACCGCGTCGGCCACCGGCAGCCCGCCGACCAGCACGCTCGCGGCCAGCGGCACGGCCATGGCGAGCACCGTGCCCAGCCGGAAGTGCCGCACGCCGCGGGCGGGCAGCGGGCCGCGCGAGGGCAGCACGTCCTGGGTGAGCACCCCGGCCACCGCCATGGTCAGGCCGGAGGCCGTGGACAGGAACGCGGCGAAGGCGCCGCCCGCGACCAGCGCGCCCAGCAGGTCGCCGCCGAGGCCGCCGATCATCCGGTCGGGCAGCAGCAGGACGGCGGCGTCCGCGTTCCCGGTGATCGTCAGCTCCGGGGCGTAGAGCCGGCCGAGGGCACCGTAGAGGGGAGGCAGCAGGTAGAAGCCGCCGATCAGGCCGAGGACGGCGACCGTGGTGCGGCGGGCGGCGACGCCGTGCGGGCTGGTGTAGAAGCGGACGACGACGTGCGGCAGGCCCATGGTGCCGAGGAAGGTGGCGACGATGAGGCCGTAGGTGGCGTACAGCGGTCGTTCCTCGCGGCCCGCCGTGAACGAGGTGGACATGCCTCCGGTGCCGCCCCGGGCGGCCTCGGGGACGGCGGTTCCCGGGGCGAAGGTCAGCCGGGTGCCGCGCTCGAGATGGTGGGTGCCGGCGGCCAGGGTCGTCTGCCGGTCGTGGTGGGTGCGGCCGTCGACGGTCCCGCTGACGGTGACGGTGAGCGGGCGCTCCAGCCGCAGGTCGAGGGTGCCGTCGACGCGGACGGTGCGCTGCTCGCGGAAGGCGGGCGGTTCGTCGAAGGCGTGGCGGGGGGCGCCGTCGCCCTGCCAGGCCAGGACGAGGAAGAGGGCGGGGACGAGCAGGGCGGTCAGCTTCAGCCAGTACTGGAAGGCCTGCACGAAGGTGATGCTGCGCATGCCGCCCGCGGCGACCGTGGCCACCACGACGGCGGCCACGACGACGCCGCCGAGGGCGTCAGGCGCGCCGGTGAGCACCGCCAGGGTCAGCCCGGCGCCCTGCAGCTGCGGCAGCAGGTACAGCCAGCCGACCCCGACGACGAAGGCGCCCGCGAGCCGGCGCACGCCCTGCGAGGCGAGCCGGGCCTCGGCGAAGTCGGGCAGCGTGTAGGCGCCGGAGCGGCGCAGCGGGGCGGCGACGAACAGCAGCAGGACCAGATAGCCGGCGGTGTAGCCGACCGGGTACCAGAGCATGTCGGGTCCCTGGACCAGGACCAGGCCGGCGATGCCCAGGAAGGAGGCGGCGGAGAGGTACTCGCCGCTGATGGCGGCCGCGTTCAGGCGCGGGCCGACGGTGCGGGAGGCGACGTAGAAGTCCGACGTCGTCCGGGACACGCGCAGTCCGAACGCGCCGACCAGGACGGTGGCCACGACGACGAGGGCCACGGCGGGGACGGTGTAGGCGGAGTTCACGGCCGCGTGTCCTCAGCGGTCCTCGACGAGCCGTACGAAGTCGCGTTCGTTGCGTTCGGCGCGGCGCACGTACCAGCGGGCGAGCAGTACAAAGGGGGCGTAGAGGCAGAAGCCGAGGACCGCCCAGGTCAGGCGGCGGGCCTCGGGGGCCGCGGCGAACACCAGCGGCAGCGGCGCGACCAGCAGCACCAGCACCGCGAACACCGCCAGGGCGGTGCGCAGCTGACTGCGGATCAGGGAGCGGACGTAGGTGTGGCCGAGGGTGGTCTGCTCGTCGATCTCGGTGCGCGGGCGGTAGTGGCCCGGCGCCCGGCGGGTGCGGCGGGGCGGGCCGGTGACGGTGACACGGCGTTCGCCGGCGTCCTGCGGCATGGCGTACGCCCCCTAGTGCGCGGTCCGGCGCAGCAGCAGCTCCCGCAGCTCACGCGCGTGGCGGCGGCTGACCTGGAGTTCCTCGTCGCCGACCAGCACGCTCACCGAGCCCGCGTCCAGCCGGAGCTCGTCGATGTGGCGCAGGGCGACCAGATGGCGGCGGTGGATGCGGACGAAGCCGCGGGAGCGCCAGCGTTCCTCCAGCGTGGACAGCGGGATGCGGACCAGGTGGCTGCCCCGGGTGGTGTGCAGGCGCGCGTAGTCGCCCTGGGCCTCGACATGGGTGATGTCGTCGACGGCGACGAACCGGGTCACACCGCCGAGTTCCACGGGCATCTGGTCGGGGTCCGGCTCGCTGACGGTGATCCGCGGGGCGGCGTCGCGCAGCTGGGCGGCGCGCCGTACGGCCTCGGCGAGGCGTTCCTTGCGGACGGGTTTGAGGACGTAGTCGACGGCCTTGAGGTCGAAGGCCTGGACGGCGAAGTCCTCGTGGGCGGTGACGAAGACGATCAGCGGCGGCCGGGCGAACCCGGTCAGCAGCCGGGCCAGGTCGAGCCCGTCGAGGCCGGGCATCTGGATGTCGAGGAAGACGACGTCGATGGCGTCGGGCCCGTCGGGGCCGGACTGAAGGGCCCGGTTGATGCGGCGCAGCGCCTCGGTGGCGTCGCCGGCGCCCTCCACACCGGCGATCCGGGGGTCGGCGTTCAGCAGGTACAGCAGTTCCTCGAGCGAGGGACGTTCGTCGTCGACGGCGAGGGCGCGCAGCATGAACGTGGAGTCTAGGGGCGAAAGCCACGCCTGGACATGTGCCGGGCGTGGACGTTCGCGCTGGATACGGTGCTGGATACAGTGCCGACATGAACAGCAGGCCGGTACCCTTCGACGACCTGGATCGGAAGATCCTCACCGCCCTGATGGCGAACGCCCGCAGCAGTTTCGCCGAGATCGGCACGGAGATCGGCCTGTCCGCGACGGCCGTGAAACGGCGGGTGGACCGGCTGCGCGAGACGGGTGTGATCACCGGGTTCACGGCCACGGTGAAACCGTCGGCGCTGGGATGGCGCACGGAGGCGTACGTCGAGGTGTACTGCGAGGGGGCGGCGCCGCCCCGGCGGCTGGCCGAGGTGGTGCGCAACCATCCGGAGATCACGGCGGCCATGACGGTGACCGGCGGCGCGGACGCGCTGCTGCACGTGCGGGCACGGGACGTGGAGCACTTCGAGGAGGTGCTGGAGCGGATCCGGACGGAGCCGTTCATCCGCAAGACGATCAGCGTGATGGTGCTGTCGCATCTGCTGCCGGACAGCCCGGAGGCGGGCGCCAGCCAGCCGGCCCCCGAAGACGCAGCAGACGTGCGCTGAACGGCTCGGATACGCAGCATTGCTGCTCAGACACGCAGCTCTCGTTCCTTGTCGGCCGTATCCGTCACTTCCTACCGTGGTGTCAACCCTCAGTCGACACCCCAGGAAGCGGAGGAACCCCTTCGTGCCCGAGTCCCGTGTGCCGCGCCGGCGGCGCTTCGTCGTCTGCGAACCCAGACACTTCGCCGTGCAGTACGCGATCAACCCCTGGATGCATCCGGACCGCCCCGTCGACGTCCCGCTCGCCCAGGCCCAGTGGCAGGCGCTGGTCGACGCCTACCGCGCCCACGGTCACACCGTCGAGACCGTGGAACCCGTGCCGGGTCTGCCGGACATGGTCTTCGCCGCGAACGCGGCGGTCGTGGTCGGCGGCCGCGTCTTCGGCTCCTTCTTCCGCGCGCCGGAGCGGCGCCCGGAGTCCCTCCCCTACGACACCTGGTTCAAGTCGGCCGGGTTCGACGTCTACCGGCCCGAGTCGGTGTGCGAGGGCGAGGGCGACTTCGTGCCTGCCGGGCGGTGGCTGCTGGCCGGCACCGGCTTCCGCACCACTCCGGAGGCCCATCGCGAGGCGCAGGAGTACCTGGGCGTGCCGGTGATCGGCCTGACCCTGGTGGACCCGTACTTCTACCATCTGGATACGGCGCTGTTCGTCCTCGACGACGGCACGGACGGCACCGACGGGAACATCGCGTACTACCCGGAGGCGTTCTCGCCCGGCAGCCGCGAGGTGCTCGCCGGCCTCTACCCGGACGCGGTGATCGCCACCCGCGAGGACGCGATGGCCTTCGGCCTCAACTCCGTCTGCGACGGCCTTCACGTCTTCATCTCGTCCGACGCCACGGCCCTCGCCGGCCGGCTGGCCGACCACGGTTATCTGCCCGTTCCCGTCGACCTGTCGGAGTTCCACAAGGCCGGCGGCGGTATCAAGTGCTGCACCCAGGAGATCCGCTCATGACCGCACCCGCGCACACCCGCACCTCCGACGAGCTGATCCGCGCCGAGGAGCCGGTCCTCGCGCACAACTACCACCCGCTGCCCGTGGTCGTCGCCCGGGCCGAGGGTGCGTGGGTGGAGGACGTCGAGGGCCGCCGCTACCTGGACATGCTGGCCGGCTACTCGGCCCTGAACTTCGGCCACCGCCACCCCGCGCTGATCGAGGCGGCCCACCACCAGCTGGACCGCCTCACCCTCACCTCGCGGGCGTTCCACAACGACCGGCTCGCCGAGTTCGCCGAGCGGCTGGCGCGGCTGACCGGGCAGGACATGGTGCTGCCCATGAACACCGGCGCCGAGGCGGTGGAGAGCGGCATCAAGGTGGCCCGCAAGTGGGCGTACGAGGTCAAGGGCGTCCCCGCCGACCGGGCAACGATCGTGGTCGCGGCGGACAACTTCCACGGCCGTACGACGACGATCGTCAGCTTCTCGACGGACGAGACGGCACGCTCGGGCTTCGGGCCGTTCACGCCGGGCTTCCGTATCGTTCCGTACAACGATCTGGCGGCCATGGAGGCGGCGGTCGACGAGACCACGGCGGCGGTGCTGATCGAGCCGATCCAGGGCGAGGCGGGTGTGATCGTCCCGGACGACGGCTATCTGGCCGGTGTGCGGGAACTGACCCGCCGGGCCGGCTGCCTGTTCGTCGCCGACGAGATCCAGTCGGGTCTGGGACGCACCGGGCGCACCCTCGCCGTCGAGCACGAGGACGTGGTGCCGGACGTCGTGCTGCTCGGCAAGGCGCTGGGCGGCGGCATCGTGCCGGTGTCGGCGGTGGTGGGCAGCCACGAGGTGCTCGGCGTGCTGCGGCCCGGTGAGCACGGCTCGACGTTCGGCGGCAACCCGCTGGCCGCGGCGGTCGGCACGGCGGTGGTCGAACTGCTGGAGAGCGGTGAGTTCCAGCGCCGGGCCGCCGAACTGGGCGCGGTGCTGCGCGAGGGGCTGACCGCTCTGCTCGGCGCGGGTGTGGTGGGCTTCCGCTCGCGCGGCCTGTGGGCGGGCGTCGACGTCGACCCGGCCATCGGCACCGGCCGGGAGATCAGCGAGCGTCTGATGCGGGAGGGCATCCTGGTCAAGGACACCCACGGCTCCACGATCCGGCTGGCGCCGCCGCTGACCGTCACCGAGGACGAACTGCGCTCCGCGATCGGCTCCTTGGAGAAGGCCCTGGCCTCCTGACGGCCCCCGGATCCGACGGCTGGGGGCGCCCTCGCGGACGCCCCCAGTGGTCGGTCCCGGCAGTGACTCGCCGGTTCCGTCCCGTCGTGGTCCGTCCCGTCGTGGCCTACTCGTTGGGCTCGGCCGCGCTGATGCCTCCGAGCGCGGAGCGCGGGTCGCGTTCGATGGCCAGGTCGCCGATGGAGACGATGCCCACGGGGTGACCCTGGTCGACGACCGGTATACGGCGCACCGCGTGCTCGCGCATCATCTGCACCGCGGAGTCCAGGTCCTCGTCCGGGGTCACGGTGAAGAGCTCGGCGCTGCACGCCGAGGCGACCGTGCGCTTCTCCTGGTCGCCGCCCTCCGCCAGCGAGCGGATCACCAGATCGCGGTCGCTGACCACACCGCGCAGTTCGTCGCCCTCGCAGACCAGGACGATGCCGATGTCCTCGTCGCGCATCTTCTGGGCCGCTGCCGTGACCGAGGTCTGCGGCTCCACCGTCACCAGTCGGCTGGTCATGATGTCGCGTACGTGCTGAGCCATGACGCCTCCCTTCGTCAGGTCCTGCGGTGCCGTTCACCGCACTGCTCCGGCCGGGTACCCGGTGGGAGCGGCACCGCACATGCCCGCCCGGTCCGCGCGGCTGCGGGCCGGCTCGTTGGCGCGGCGGCGATGCGGGTACACGAGGCGGTGACGGGACTTCCTGAGGAGATGACTCCCATGCTGCTCTTCGGACTGCTTCTCCTGGCGGCCACCGCCGCGTTCACCGGCCTGGCCATCGCCGGAAACCTGTCCGGCGGGCCCGACTACACGGTCTCGGTGCTCGGCAACCAGATCGCCACCATGAACACCCTGGCGATCTTCAGTGCCGGACTCGCTCTCGCCCTGATCTTCTGCCTGGGCCTGTCACTGATGACCGGCGCCGCCACGCACCAACGGCGCGTCCACCGGGCCGCGCGGCACCCCGGCCGCTACGGCCGGACGGCTCCCGGCCCGATGAACGAACCCACGCGCCCGGACGACCGCCCCCACCCGTGACACCGGCCGGCGTGACCGGCGTCACGGCCGGCGAGGTTCAGTGGTAGGCGTGCACGACCGCGTGTCCCCTGCCCCGGCCGATCATCCACCGGTTGACCGGAGTGGTCAGCACGAAGGCCAGGACGAGGGAGAGGACCAGCGAGACCCAGAACAGCGCGTCGGCGAGGCCCGCGTCCAGGGCGCCGGGCACCCCGACCATGACGGTGTTGTCGATCAGCTCCATCACGGCGATGGACACCGTGTCCGCGGCGAGGGCGACCTTGAGCGCCTGGCGCAGGGGGACGTCCGCGCGGAGGACCCCACGCATGGTCAGCGCATAGCCGAAGACGAAGGCCAGTGCGATCGAGACGGTGACCGTGGCGGCGTTGTGCAGCCCGGCCGCCGTCCCGACGACCATGCCGAGCACCTCGCCGATGGCGCAGCCGGTCAGGCAGTGCAGCGTCGCCTGCGCGGCCGTCCGCCAGGAGGCACCCGTGCCTGCCGGAGCGGCCTGCGCGTGAGGGTGCCCCTGGTGGTGTCCGTGAGGGGGTCCGTGGTGTTCATGCTGGTGTTCGTGCGGGCTTGCTGGATATGTCATCGTCGTCGCTCTCCCCTGCCGGCGCTGATGCGGCCTCGCCTGCCGACGAGGCCCTTCACCACACGGGAACAGCATACCCCCCAGGGGTATTCCTCAGGAGTGTTCAAGGGTGTTCCTCCCGGCTCTCCTGGCGTCGGCGCCTGCGCCGCAGCAGATGCCGGGCGATCAGCGCGACGACGAGGACAGCGATCCCGGCGAGCACGTACCCCTCGTACCGCTGGATGGTCTCGTAGACGGCGTTGATGTGCGTGCCGGCGACGTACGCGAGGGTCACCCACAGGCCCACCCACAGCGCCGCGCCGAGCGCGTTGAAGGCGAGGAAGCGGCGCCAGGGCATGCCGGTGGTGCCGGCGAGGATGCCGTTGGCCTGGCGCAGCCCCTCGATGAAGCGCGCCACGGTGACGATCTCGCCGCCGTGCCGGGTGAAGAACCGCTCGGCCGCCTCGAACCGCTTCGGTGTCAGGAAGACGTACCTGCCCCACCGGTGGACGAAGGCGCGCCCGCCGAAGTGGCCGATCAGATAGCCGATGTTGTCCCCGACGACGGCGGCCAGGAACCCGATCACGCCCACGGCCACGACGTTCAGCTCACCCGCGCCGGCGTACACACCCGCCGCGATCAGGATGGTCTCGCCCGGGGCGGGGACCCCGAAGTCCTCCACCAGGACCACGCCACCCACGGCCCAGTAGCCGTAGTGGCTGAGCAGCGGCGCCAGGTCCTCCAGCGGACCCGGAAGCGGAGGGGCCATACGGCCCACCGTACGTCGCCGGGCGCGCGGTATCCGGCAGGCGCCGCGCGCCCGGTTCCGCGCGCCCGCCCCCGCACATACACTTACACCCCACGGCACAGAGGTTGACCTGCGAGAACACGCCGGCCCAGCGCGTCGGCCTGGCGGATCCGCACGATGAGGAGCGACCCCTTTGTTCTACTACCTGCTCAAATACGTGCTGCTGGGACCGCTGCTACGGATGGTCTTCCGGCCACGTATCGAGGGGCTGGAGCATGTGCCGGACTCCGGTGCGGCCATCGTCGCGGGCAACCATCTGTCGTTCTCGGACCACTTCCTGATGCCCGCGATCCTCAGACGGCGCATCACCTTCCTCGCGAAGGCGGAGTACTTCACGGGCCCGGGCCTCAAGGGCCGCCTCACGGCCGCCTTCTTCCGCAGCGCCGGGCAGATCCCCGTCGACCGCTCCGGGAAGGAGGCCGGCCAGGCGGCGATCCGGGAGGGGCTCGGGGTGCTGCGCAAGGGGGAGTTGCTCGGCATCTATCCCGAGGGCACCCGCTCGCACGACGGCCGCCTGTACAAGGGCAAGGTCGGCGTCGCGGTCATGGCGCTCAAGGCGGGCGTCCCGGTGGTGCCCTGCGCGATGATCGGTACGTTCGAGGCCCAGCCTCCGGGCAAGGTCGTGCCGAGGATCCACCCGGTCGTCATCCGCTTCGGCAAGCCGCTGGACTTCTCCCGCTACGCCGGGATGGAGGACGAGAAGGCGGTCCTGCGCGCCGTCACCGACGAGATCATGTACGCCATCCTGACGCTGTCCGAGCAGGAGTACGTCGACCAGTACGCGGGCGTGGCCAAGGCCGAGCAGGCCGCCGCCGCGGGCGAGAAGGAGCGCAGGTTCCCGCGTTCGCCGCTGGGTTGACCTCTGGCCCGGGGCCGGGACGGGACGGCGAAGGGGCGGCCGGGCATGCCGGCCGCCCCTCAGCGCGTGCGTCCGCCCGTTACGGCTGCGGGGTCGCGTGCGGAGTGCAGGTCACGTCCGACCGGTCCACCTTGCCGGTGAGCAGGTAGGCGTCCACCCGGCTGTTGATGCACGGGTTGACCAGACCGGTGACGCCGTGGGAGCCCGCGTCCTTCTCGGTGATGAGACGGGAGCCCTTGAAGCGCTTGTGCAGTTCGACGGCGCCCGGGTACGGGGTGGCCGCGTCCCGCGTGGACTGCACGATCAGCACCTGCGGCAGGCCCTTGCCGGTCTTGACGTTCACCGGGGTCTGCTGCCGAACCGGCCAATTGGCGCAGGGCAGGTTCATCCAGGCGTTGGACCAGGTCAGGAACGGGTACTTGGCGTTGAGCCGCGTGTTGTCCTGGTCCCACTTCTTCCAACTGGTGGGCCACTTGGCGTCGGTGCACTCGACGGCCGTGTAGACGGCGTTGCCGTTCTCCGAGGAGATGTTGCCCGCGGTGTCGGACATGTCGGGGGCGGCGGCGTCGACGAGCGCCTGGGTGTCACCGGCGAAGTACTTGCTGAACACCGTCGCCACCGGCACCCACGCGGAGTCGTAGTACGGGGCGCTCTGGAAGAAGCCGAGCAGCTCGGCCGGGCCGACGACCCCGCCGATCGGGTTCTTCTTCGCGGTGGCGCGCAGCTGGAGCCACTTGGCCTGGACGGCGTCGCGAGTGGTGCCCAGGTGGAAGCTGGCGTCGTTCTTGGCGACCCAGTCCTCCCAGTCCTTCCAGCGGCCCTCGAAGGCGACGTCCTGGCCCAGATTGGCCTGGTACCAGATGTTCTCCTTCGCCGGGTTGACGACGCTGTCCACGATCATCCGGCGGATGTGGCCCGGGAAGAGCGTGCCGTAGACGGCGCCGAGGTAGGTGCCGTAGGAGACACCCAGGTAGTTGATCTTCTTCTCACCGAGCGCGGCGCGGATGACGTCCAGGTCTCGGGCGGTGTTCGGCGTGGTCATCTGCTCGAGCATCGCCCGGCCGGTGCGGTCCAGGCAGCCGTCGGCGTACTCGCGGGCCAGCTTGCGCTGGGCGAGCTTGTCGGCCTCGGAGTCCGGCACCGGGTCCATCTTGGGTGCCTTCACGAACTCCTGCGGGTCCATGCAGGAGATGGGCGCCGAATGGCCGACACCGCGCGGGTCGAAGCCGACGAAGTCGTAGGCCTTCGCCACGTTGGCCCAGACGGGGTTCTTGGAGGTGACCCGGGCCGGGAAGCGCAGGCCCGAGCCGCCCGGACCACCCGGGTTGTAGACGAGAGCGCCCTGACGCTCCTGCGGGGTACCGGTGTTGCCGATGCGGTCGACGGCGAGCTTGATCTGCTTGCCGAAGGGGTGCGTGTAGTCGAGCGGCACCGAGACGTAGCCGCACTGGATGGGCTTGGCCAGTCCCCAGTCGGCGGGGCAGTCCCGCCAGTCGATACCGGCCTTGGCGGCGCGGGCGGCGGCGATGGCCGCGCCGACCGCCTCGCGGTTCTGGCCGTGGCGGCTGTCCGCGCTGGCCGCGGGGGCCGACACGGCGCCGGCTATCAGGGTCGCCGTGACCAGCGCGCCGGCCGAACCGAGCGCCATGACCCGGCTCTTCGGTCTGATGTCCCTCAAGTAGGACCTCCCCGTACATCGTTACGAATTGGCTACGGGGGATCCTTCCGGCTGTGAGGTCCCTGAGAACAGGGGGCGTTGACCTTCTTTGCCAATCCGATAACCGGCGTGGGCAGTTCCGCTCAGCGGAGATGCGGTGCCGCATCCGGGGGTGCTGCCGGGTCGAGCGAGGCCAGTGCCTCGTCGAGCAGACGGCGCAGCAGCAGCGCGTCCGGCGCCACCGCGCTCACCAGCGCGGCGGGCCCGGCGAGCGGGACCAGCACGGCGCCCTCGCCGAGCATGCGGGCCGCCACCGGTGCCCCTGCGAACTCCGGGCCCACCACGACGAGCTGTCCCACGGCCCGGTGTCCGGCCAGCACGGCGGGCCCGTCCCAGCCGGCCGGTGCGCCGGGGCCGCAGCACAACTCCTGGTCGAGCACAGCCCGGCCGCCGATCCGGACAGTGAGACGGCTGGTGAGCCGCCCGGGTCGCTCCCCCGCCCGGCCGAGCACCTGCTCCTCGCGCAGCACGAGACGCGCCGTCGGCGCCAGGTCGACGCGCGTGGTGACCCGCAGGTCGCTGGCCCGTGCGGAGATCAACTGCTCGGGCAGCCAGTGCAGTTCGCCGCCGTCGGCCACGGTGAGCCGTACGTCGTACCGCGCCTCGCCCGGGGCCTGACCCGGCAGCGCGAGGGTGGCGGCGGCCGACCCGATCCGCAGCCGGGCCCCGCTCCCGACCCGTGCGTCGACGGTGAAACGGTCACCGCCGAGCGGTCCGCTCATCGCGCCGACGAGCAGGACGTGCGCCTCGGCGCCGCTCCCCCGCGTCCGCCGCGGCGCGAGCGGCCCCTCGCCCTCCAGTACGGGCAGGGAGGTACCGCCCCGTCCGTCGTCCCGGGCGACGATCCGCGCTGCGGCCCGGACGCCGCTCGTCGAGGCGGTGGCGGCGGCCGCGCTCGGCACCACGGCCGTCATGCCGCCCACACGGCGAGCCGTGCCCGCACCCAGTCGGCGACCTCCGACGCCCCGGTCTCGCTCCGCAGCGACTGGAGGACGACCGGCAGTTCGCCGCGCGCGACCTTCGCGTCGGCGGCCATCCGCCCGAGGTCGGAGCCGACGTACGGCGCGAGGTCGGTCTTGTTGACGACGAGCAGGTCGGCGGTGGTGACGCCGGGGCCGCCCTTGCGCGGGATGTCGTCGCCGCCGGCGACGTCGATGACGAAGATCTGCGCGTCGACGAGCCCCTTGGAGAAGGTCGCGGTGAGGTTGTCCCCGCCGGACTCCACGAGGACCAGGTCCAGCGGACCGACGGCGTCCTCCAGGTCCTCCACGGCCTCCAGGTTCGCCGAGATGTCGTCCCGGATCGCCGTGTGCGGGCAGGCGCCCGTCTCCACGGCCGTGATCCGCTCGGGCGGCAGCACCGCCTCGCGCAACAGGAACTCGGCGTCCTCGCGCGTGTAGATGTCGTTGGTGACGACGGCGAGCGAGAACTCCTCGCGCAGCGCCCGGCACAGCGCGGCGACGGTGGCGGTCTTCCCGGACCCCACGGGCCCGCCGAGCCCGATCCGCAGCGCCCGCCGGCTCCCGTCGGGCCGACGCGCATCGGCGCTCGGGGCGGGGGTGGTGAGGTGGGAATGATCGAGATGCATGAGATGGCTCCATTACAAGCAGCCCGGTCGGGGCACGTCAGCCCGTCCGGCGTGTGAGGACGAGGCCGTTCAGGCCGATGGGGGGTCGGGGGGCGAAGCCCCCAGGGTCGGGAACGGGAAGGGGCGGCGGGGGCCAACTCCCTGGGAGGAACCGGGAACGGCCTAGGACGCGAACAACCGCACCGGCCAGGCCGCATGCGCCTCCGCCCCGATCTCCAGCAGCGGCGCCGACGCCGCGGGCAGCGCATCGGCCCCGTCGACGGCGGCAAGCCGGGCCGCGGCCACCGCCCGCTCGACCACCGCGTCCAGCTCGGGCGCCAGCCGCGCCAGCACACCGGTCGCGTCGAACGGATCGAGGCCGAGCAACCGTACCGTCGCGGTGGCCGGCCCGCTGACGCTCTCGTACGCCGCGCAGTGCGCCGCGTCCTCGGGTCCCAGCCCGGCCGCCCGCGCCGTCAGTCCGAGCACCACCGGCTGATGGGCCCCTTTGGGGAACGCCCGTGCCACGGCGTCCAGTTCGCCCGTCGGCCAGGTCGCCCGGGCGGCCCGCATCAGCTGCCGCCCCAGCTTGCGCGCGGCCACCCGCAGCGCCGGTGACGGGGTCCGCGCGTCCGCCGCCGCGTCGAGTTCCGCCGGGTCGTGCCCGAGTGCGGCGGCCGCCGCGAGGGCGGCGGCGACCAGCCCGGTCGTGTGCAGCCGCCCCCGGCAGAAGTCCTCCAGGTCCGCCGCTGAGGTGATGCGCCCGGCCCTGACGGCCGCCTCGGCCCCGCCGGAGTGCGCGTGCCCTCCGGCGGGGAAGCGGCCGTCGGCCAGGACGAGAAGTGCCGCTCGTGACATGCCGGCACCCTCAGAAGAGGAAGTAGCGCTGGGCCATGGGCAGTTCGGCGGCCGGTGTCGCCTCGACCAGCTCGCCGTCGATGTGGACGGCGAAGCTGTCCGGGTCGATGCGTACGTCCGGCCGCGCGTCGTTCTCCCGCATGTCGGCCTTGGTCACCCCGCGCGTGGAGGCGATGGCGACGAAGCGCTTGCCCAGTTGGAGCCGCTCCGGCAGCCCGTCCTCCAGCGCGAGCGGGGCCACGAAGTTGAACGAGTTGGAGGCGGGCGCCCGTCCGATCGCGCCGTACATCGGGCGGGGCAGGACGGGCTGCGGGGTCGGGATCGAGGCGTTCGCATCACCCATCTGGGCGTACGCGATCTGCCCGCCCTTGATGACCAGCAGCGGCTTGACGCCGAAGAAGGCGGGCTCCCACAGCACCAGGTCGGCGAGCTTGCCGGTCCGGACGGAACCGATCTCGTGGTCCAGGCCCTGCGCGGCGGCCGGGTTGATCGTGTACTTGGCGACATATCGACGTACGCGGTGGTTGTCGGCGCGCCCGTCGCCCGGCAGCGCTCCCCGGCGGCGCTTCATGACGTGCGCCGTCTGCCAGGTCCGCAGGACCACCTCGCCGACCCGGCCCATGGCCTGGGAGTCGGAGGAGATGATCGAGATCGCGCCGAGGTCGTGCAGGACGTCCTCGGCTCCGATCGTGGACGGGCGGATCCGCGACTCGGCGAACGCCAGGTCCTCCGGCACCGCGGGGTTGAGGTGGTGGCACACCATCAGCATGTCGAGGTGTTCCTCGGCGGTGTTGACGGTGAACGGGCGGGTCGGGTTGGTGGAGCTGGGGAGCACGTTCGGCTCGGACACCACGGTCATGATGTCCGGCGCGTGTCCGCCGCCCGCGCCCTCGGTGTGGTAGCTGTGGATGCCGCGCCCGGCGATCGCGGCGAGCGTGTCGCCCACGAAACCGGCCTCGTTGAGGGTGTCGGTGTGGATGGCGACCTGGATGCCGGTGCGGTCGGCGACGGTGAGCGCGGCGTCGATGACGGCGGGCGTGGAGCCCCAGTCCTCGTGCAGCTTCAGACCGAGCGCCCCGCCGCGGATCTGGGAGAGCATCGCCTCGTGGGAGACGGTGTTGCCCTTGCCCAGCAGGCCGATGTTGAGCGGGTACGCCTCCAGCGCCTCCAGTGTCCGGGCCAGGTGCCACGGGCCGGGGGTCACGGTGGTCGCCTTCGAGCCCTCGGCCGGGCCGGTGCCGCCGCCCACCAGGGTGGTGATGCCGGAGGCGAGCGCCTCGTCGGCGACCTGGGGGCAGATGAAGTGGACGTGCGCGTCGATGGCGCCGGCGGTGAGGACGCGGCCGTTGCCCGAGATGATCTCGGTCTCCGGGCCGAGGACGAGGTCCGGGTGGACGCCGTCCATGGTGTCGGGGTTGCCCGCCTTGCCGATGCCGGTGATCCGGCCGTCGCGGATGCCGACGTCGGCCTTGACGATGCCCCAGTGGTCGACGATGACGACACCGGTGATCACGGTGTCGGGGGCGCCGTCGGCGCGGGTGGCGCGCGACTGTCCCATGGACTCGCGGATGACCTTGCCGCCGCCGAAGACGGCCTCGTCACCGGCGCGTCCGGGGCCGCCGCAGCGGTCCTCCTCGATCTCGACGACCAGGTCGGTGTCGGCGAGCCGGATGCGGTCGCCGGTGGTGGGACCGAACAGGTCGGCGTAGGCGGCGCGGGAGATCTCAGGCATCGAGGGCACCCCCGATCCGGCCGCGCAGCCCCGGCACGATGCGGGCACCGGCGAGCGGGACGAGTTCGACGTCGACGGGGATGCCGGGCTCGAAGCGCACGGCGGTTCCTGCGGCGATGTTCAGCCGCTTGCCGTGCGCGGCGGCGCGGTCGAACTCCAGGCCGGGGTTGGCCTCGGCGAAGTGGTAGTGGGAGCCGACCTGGACGGGGCGGTCGGCGGCGTTCAGCACGGTCAGCCGGGTGACCTCACGGCCCTCGTTGTAGACGATCGGGCCGTCGGCGAACAGGATCTCTCCGGGGATCACGGCGGTCCTCCCCCTCAGACGATCGGCTCGTGGACGGTCACGAGCTTGGTGCCGTCGGGGAAGGTGGCCTCGACCTGGACGTCGTGGATCATCTCCGCCACGCCCTCCATGACGTCGTCCCTGGTGAGCAGCTTGCGTCCGGTGGACATGAGCTCGGCGACGGTACGGCCGTCGCGGGCGCCCTCGAGGATGTGCGACGTGATGAGGGCGACCGCCTCCGGGTGGTTCAGCCTCAGCCCTCGGGCCCGGCGCTTCTCGGCCACGTCGGCCGCCACATGGATCAGCAGCCTCTCTTGTTCGTGCGGGGTCAGTTGCACGTACCCACCTCACAGTCCTCGCTCCGGACCGTGCGGGGTCCGGTTGCCGCAGCCACCGCGACGGGACAGGTCTAACACACGGACACATGGCCCATCTGCGAACATCCCGGACGGAAAAACCGCAGGTGGCGTGGAACGCGAGGCTAGTTCGCCGGAGTTTCGTCGACGTTAACCAGACCTTGATCATTTCATGACCGGCAGATGGGCCGGCCCATACGCGGCGCCCGGCCAAGGCCCGGCCCCGGAGGGGGTACGGTCAGAAGGCGACGCGCTAGCGGGATTCCGGTCCCCGGTGCTCCGCCGTGATGCCGAAGCGGTGCTGTTCGCGCGGGGCGGGGGCCACGTCCCGGACCTGGGAGACGGCACCGATCACCTGGTCCCCGGCGGGCTCCTCGCACTCGCCCTCCAGTCGTTCCAGGTCGGCGGCGGAGACCAGGGCGACCAGAGGCTTGCCGTGCCGCGTGACCACGACGCGCTCACCGCCGTACACCACGCGGTTGATCAGATCGGCGAGCTCAGCCCTGGCTTGCGTCACCGGAATCTCGTAGGCCATACACCCACCTTACGGGGCCATCGCGGTCGCCCTCAGGGCTCGGAACGGCCCACGGGCAGGCCCGCCGCGTGCCGGTCGAGCGCCCGCCTCAGCTCCTCCAGCTCGGTGTCGGACAGCGCGCCGCCCTGTGCGAACTTCAGGACGTGTTCGGCGACCGTGCGCACCTTGGTGTTCGTGCGCTGCGAGACCTCCCGCAGCACCCGCCAGGCGTCGTCGGGCGGCACCCCGGCGAAGGCCACCACCGCACCGATGGCCTGGTCGATGACGGCGTGCGAGGTCACGGCGTGCCGCAGCTGGCCGATCTCCTCGTGCAGCCGCTCGTGCTCCAGCACGAGATCGGTCACGGAGAGCGGCTGGAGGGGATGCCACCGGGAAATCGCGAAGAACGCCATGGAGATCCCCTGGGTCGTCGAGCGGCCGGAGTTCCATCTCCAGCTTGCTCCAGGAGCCTGCCGAGCACGACCGGAGACCGAATCACCGCGCGATCCCCGTCGACATCCCCCTCGACGCGCGTACGTCCTGTACATTTTTTACAGATCTCTTTCTGGAGGGATGCGCCATGAACCGACCGTCCGACCACCACGTCCTGCCGGAGTTCACCGAGCTCACGAGCGGCGGACGACGCACCATGGATCCGTACGCCAAACTCCTGGAGGAACGGATCGTCCTGCTCGGCACACCGATCGACGACACCTCGGCGAACGACGTCATCGCACAGCTCGTCCATCTCGAGCACCAGAACCCCGACCGGGACATCTCGCTGTACGTCAACTCGCCCGGCGGCTCCTTCGAGGCCATGGCGGCGATCCACGACACGATGGCGTTCGTCTCCTGCGACGTGGCGACGGTCTGCCTGGGCCAGGCCGTCGCCGCCGCCGCCGTGCTGCTGGCCGCGGGCGCGCCGGGCAAGCGGTCCGCGCTGCCCGGGGCACGGATGGTGCTGCGGCAGCCGTCGCTGCCCGAGCCGGTGGAGGGGCAGGTGTCGGACCTGACCGTCCGGGCGGAGGAGCTGCTGCGCGTGCGGGCCCGCCTGGAGGACATGCTCGTACGGCACACCGGGCGCGGCCCGGAGCAGGTGGCCGCGGACCTGGACCGCGAGCGGGTCCTGGACGCGCGGGGCGCGCTGGAGTACGGGCTGGTGGACCGGATCGTCCCGGGCCGCGACGCCGCACGGACCGCACCGGACGCGGGGTGAGCCGACGATGCTGCCACCCGAGCTGCCGCCGCTGCCCGCGCTGACCCGCGCCGAGGCGGAACTGATCGACCGTTACCTCGACGTGGTGGACCTGCTCGGCCGGATCAACCCCGGCCGGTCCGGCGACACCTACCGGGGCCTGCGGGCCGCCCAGGCCCTGGTCGGCAGGGCGGCCGAGCTGCGCGACGCACTGACGCTGATGCACCAGCGGGGCGAGACGGAGCTGCACGCGGCGACGCTTGCGCGGGCGCTGCGGATCCTGGACGGCGACCAACGCACGGCCCGCGTCACCGTGCCGTCCGCTGGCGCGAGTTGACGCCCTCACAGCCGCACGACGGCCGGGCTGCGGAGACACGGCGCGCGCAGATGGACCGGAACGGACCACATGACGTGCCGCCTTTCGGTGGAAACGGCCATCCTCTTTCGGGGCCGCAGCGGTTGCGCAACGTGCCTGCCCCACTTGGCGCAATGAGGTGTTACGGCGCTGGTCCGGGCCTCGCCCCGGAAAGCGACAGACGTTCGAAGGTATGGGTGTCCACCCGAACGGATGAGTGGTGAGTAACAACACAAATCCCCGGTTTCATTGGGATTTTCGGACATCCGTGAGCCAAGATCCCTGTCTGACGACAAGCCCCCGCCGCAGCGGCGGGGCGGTCCGGGCGGACGCCGAGTCCTGCCGCCGCCCGGACGACCGGTCGACGGCAGTGGATCGGCAGGAGTGGAGGACCCGAGCACGACGGGTCGCCGGTTCGGTCACGCCATGGCCGGGCCGAGCAGCCCTTGGGGTGAAGCCGCGTCCGACGCGGCCGGGCTACTTCGCCAGCCCGAATCCGACAGGTCATCCTTCACAGGCGGCTGACGAAGGGTTGCGCATGACTGCGCTCAATCGTGTCCCGTCGTTCATGGCCCGGGCCGGCACGGCCTCGGCCCTGACCATCGCCGCCGTGGGTGGCTCGATCGTGGTACCGGGCTTCGCGCCGGACGCCTCGGCCGCGGCCCTGGCGACGAAGGCGCTCAAGATCGCGGCGTCCAAGAAGGGCTCCCCCTACCAGTGGGGAGCGACCGGTCCGCGCAGGTTCGACTGCTCCGGGCTCACGCTGTACTCGTTCAAGAAGGCGGGCAAGAGGCTGCCGCGCACGGCCGCCCAGCAGTACAACAAGACCCGCCACATCTCCTCACACAGCCGCAGGGCCGGGGACCTGGTGTTCTTCCACTCGGGCTCCTACGTCTACCACGTCGGCATCTACGCCGGCGGGGGCAAGATCTGGCACGCCCCGAAGACCGGGGACGTGGTGCGGCTGCAGAAGATCTGGACCCGGAGCGTCTGGTACGGCCGGGTCAGCTGACGAGCCCGGGGCGGTGGCGCGGCCGTTGGGCCGCCGCCACCGCCCCGGGCTGCTGCGCACCCCGTCAGCCACGCCGGCCGGCTCCCGCCGGCCCGGTCCGGCCCATGCCTAGGATTCCCGTCGGCCCGCCGTCGTCACGGGGCGGTCCTCGAAGGTCCACGGGAGCTCGATCCAGACCGTCTTGCCGCCCTCGCGAGTGGGCCGCACGGTGAGGCTGCCGCCGCACTCCGCGGTGAGCCAGCGGATGATCACCATCCCCCGGCCGTTGTCCTGCTGGACGGCGGCCGGCAGTCGTCTGGGGAAGCGCGGGTGGCTGTCGGTCACCCCGATGCGCAGCTGTTCGTCACGTTCCAGGACCAGGTCCACCGTGAAGGTGGGTGACTGCCCGAGGGTGTGCTGGACGGCGTTGGTGGCGAGTTCGGAGACGATGAGCCGTACGGTCTCGGCGGCATCCGTGTCCGACGGCAGGCCCCACTCCGCCAGGGTGCCCACCGCATAGGTCCGGGCGGCGGAGACCGAGGCGGGATCGCTCGGCAGAGTGACGGATGCTTCCAGATGGTCTGCCATGGCGACGTCGTCCCTTTCCCGCGGGACCGCGGTCCGACACGGAGCGGATGGTTCGAGTACGGTCCCGGACTGGTGCTTCGCCGTCAGACTGCCACCACCGGGCCGGTCACGGGTGGCGATCCACCAAGATATGCATATATCTGTCGCTCGAAGCGGTGAACTGTGCGACGGCAGAGCGGATTCGGCCCGGGTTTCCGGAGGCTGTCACCGAGGAGCCCAGAAGGAGTGAGGAGCAGTCGATGCAGCACGGTCCCGCGGTGCGCCGCCGCAAGCTGGGCGCCGAACTGCGCGCGCTGCGCGCCGGTGCGGGCCTCACCAGTGGTGAGGCGGCCCGACTGGTGGGCTGGCACCAGTCGAAGGTGAGCCGGATCGAGACCGGCGCGAGCGGGGTCAAACCGGCCGATGTGCGGTTACTGCTGGACGCCTACGCGGTCCGCGACTCCCAGCTGCGCGACTTGCTCATGGTGCTGGCGGGCTCCGACGACGGCGACGAACGGCAGCACTGGTGGCACGCCTATCGAGGCGTACTGCCGCCGACGTACCGGGACTTCATCAGCCTGGAGTCCCAGGCCACCGCGATGCGCACCCTGGAGACCTCGGTGGTCCCGGGGCTGTTGCAGACCCCGGAGTACGCCCGCGCGGTGACCCGGGCCGCCGTGGACGGACTCGACGACGACCGGCTGGACGCCCTGGTGGAGGTGCGGCTGGCCCGGCAGGACGTGCTGCGGGCCGATCCGCCGCTGGAGCTGCACGCCGTGCTCGACGAGGCGGTGCTGCGCCGGGAGGTGGGCGGGCCGGAGGTGATGGCGCGGCAGCTGGAACGCCTGACCAGGGCGGCCCGGCTTCCCCAAGTCCGGCTCCAGGTAATGCCGTTCGCCGCCGGAGCGCATATCGGCATCACCGGTCCTTTCGTAATCTTTTCATTTTCGAACACTTCTGATCTGGACGTCGTTGTTCTCGACCACTTGACGAGTAGCCTCCATCTCGAACGGAAAGAAGACCTAGAGGCCTACACCGAGGCCTTCAACTCCCTTCGGTACCACGCGCTTTCGATCGAGGACTCGTTGGAGTTCATCGCCGCGATACACCACGACAAGTGACGGCACGGCACGCAACCGCGTAAGGAGGCACCATGTCCGCTTTGCTGCGGCACGTACCTTCCCCTACCGATCTGCACGGTGTGCGGTGGCTGCGCAGCAGCTACAGCACGGGAGCCAACAACTGCGTCGAGACGGCCCGGCCGGCCTCAGGGCCGTGCGCCGGACTGCTCGCCGTGCGCGACTCCAAGGACCCGACCGGACCCGCACTGCTCTTCTCCCCCGAGAGCTGGGCGGACTTCACGGCCGCGGTGCACCGCATCTGAGGTCCGTATCCGGTGGCGCACGGCCGTGTCACGCCGACTCATGGCCGCGTTTCGCCGATCACCCGTACAGCGCGTTCGATCTGAGCCCCAAAGAGGTCGGCACGGGCGGTCAGCCGGAGCCGTGAGATGCCGTCGGGCACGGAAGGAGGACGGAAGCAGCCCACGGCCAGGCCCGCCGCACGGCAGTCGGCCGCCCAGCGCACGGCGCTCTCCGGGGAGGGCGCCCGCACGGAGACCACCGCGGCGTCCGGGCGCACCGCCTCGAGCCCCGCGGCGGTCAGGCGTGCGTGCAGTTCGGTCGCCACCGTGCGCGCCCGCACCGCCCGCTCCGGCTCGCGGCGCAGCAGTCTCAGGGCGGCGAGGGCCGCCCCGGCCGCGGCGGGGGCCAGGCCCGTGTCGAAGATGAACGTCCGGGCCGCGTTGATCAGGTGTTCGATCACCCGGGCAGGTCCGAGCACGGCCCCGCCCTGGCTGCCGAGCGACTTGGACAGCGTGGCCGTCACCACCAGGTCGTCGGCGCCCGCGAGCCCTGCGGCGTGCGGGGCGCCGCGGCCGCCGGGGCCGAGGACGCCCAGGCCGTGGGCGTCATCGACGACCAGCCCCGCGCCGTGCTCCCGGCAGGCCGCCGCGAACTCGGCCAGCGGGGCCGCGTCGCCGTCGACGGAGAACACCGTGTCGGAGACGAGGACCGCCTCGCCGGCGTGGGTGCCGAGCGCCTTGCGCACGGCCTCCGGGTCGGCGTGCGCGACGACCTGTGTGGTGGCGCGGGCCAGCCGGCAGCCGTCGATGAGCGAGGCGTGGTTGCCCGCGTCGGAGACGATCAGCGAGCCGTGCGGCGCGAGCGCGGCGACCGCGGCGAGGTTGGCGGCGTATCCGGAGGAGAACACGAGCGCCGCCTCGAAGCCGCAGAAGTCCGCCAGCTCGCGCTCCAGTTCCGTGTGCAGCTCGGTGGTGCCGGTGACGAGCCGGGAGCCGGTGGAGCCGCCGCCCCAGGTGCGCGCCGCCACGGCGGCCGCGTCGGTCACCTCGGGGTGGCGGGCCAGCCCCAGGTAGTCGTTGCTCGCCAGGTCCAGCAGCGGCGAGTCGGCCGGGCGGGGACGCAGGGTCCGTACGAGTCCGGCCCGGCGGCGTGCGTCCGCCTGCTCGTCGATCCAGCCGAACGCCATGGTTCCTCCGCGCTTTTGTAGGCAGTGCACAGACACTAGCCGGACGACCAGCCGGGCATCGTGTGGCAATACCCACACGTCGAACCGTCGGTAGTTGTGCAAACTCTCCTTGGCCGGGGGCAGTCCCTTAGGACAGGATCAGCTCTCATGGACCTGCTGAACACGCTGCTGGACAAGGGGCTTCGGCGCGAGCTGCCGACCCGCGAGGAAGCTCTGGCCGTGCTGGCCACCTCCGACGACGACCTGCTCGATGTGGTGACGGCGGCCGGAAAGGTGCGCCGCCACTGGTTCGGCCGACGGGTGAAACTCAACTATCTGGTCAACCTCAAGTCGGGCCTGTGCCCCGAGGACTGCTCCTACTGCTCCCAGCGGCTCGGCTCGAAGGCGGACATCCTCAAGTACACCTGGCTCAAGCCGGACGAGGCCTCGCGGGCCGCGGCGGCCGGGCTGGCCGGCGGCGCCAAGCGGGTGTGCCTGGTGGCCAGCGGTCGCGGCCCGACCGACCGTGACGTGGACCGGGTCTCGGAGACCATCAAGGCCATCAAGGACCAGAACGAGGGCGTCGAGGTGTGCGCCTGTCTCGGGCTGCTCTCCGACGGCCAGGCCGACCGGCTGCGCGAGGCCGGGGCCGACGCCTACAACCACAACCTCAACACCTCCGAGGCGACCTACGGCGACATCACCACCACCCACACCTACGCCGACCGGGTGGACACGGTGACCAAGGCGCACGCGGCCGGGCTGTCCGCCTGCTCCGGGCTCATCGCCGGCATGGGCGAGAGCGACGAGGACCTGGTCGACGTGGTGTTCTCGCTGCGCGAGCTGGACCCGGACTCGGTGCCGGTGAACTTCCTCATCCCGTTCGAGGGCACCCCGCTGGCCGAGGAGTGGAACCTCACCCCGCAGCGCTGTCTGCGGATCCTCGCCATGGTCCGGTTCGTCTGCCCGGACGTGGAGGTCCGGATCGCCGGTGGCCGCGAGGTCCATCTGCGCACGATGCAGCCGCTCGCGCTGCACCTGGCCAACTCGATCTTCCTCGGTGACTACCTGACCAGCGAGGGCCAGGCCGGCAAGGCCGACCTGGAGATGATCGCGGACGCCGGGTTCGAGGTGGAGGGCGCCGACCAGGTGACGCTGCCGGAGCACCGGGCGTCCGGCGGCTGCCACGACGGCGCCCCCGGTGGCTGCCACGAGGGCGGCGTGTGCGGCACCGCCGCCGACGCGGCCCCCTCTGTGAACGAGCCCCGCACGGATCTGGTCGCCGTACGCCGCCGGGGCGCCGGAACGGACCTCGCCCCCAATGCCTGATCTGCCCGACCGGAGCGTGTCCGAGCTGCTGGAGCTCGACCGGCGGCACGTGTGGCACCCGTACGGCCCGATGCCCGGCCGTCAGGAACCGCTCGTCGTGGAGTCGGCGAGCGGGGTCCGTCTGAAGCTGAGGCTCGCCGACGGAACCGAAGACGAAGTCGTGGACGGCATGTCGTCCTGGTGGGCCGCGATCCACGGCTACAACCACCCGGTGCTCAACGAGGCCGCCCGTGCCCAGCTGGGCCGGATGAGCCATGTGATGTTCGGCGGGCTCACCCACGAGCCCGCCGTCCGGCTCGCGAAGCTCCTTGTCGACATGTCGCCCGACGGTCTGGAACATGTCTTTCTCGCCGACTCCGGCTCGGTCTCGGTCGAGGTCGCGGTCAAGATGTGCCTGCAGTACTGGCGCTCGCTGGGCCGCCCGGCCAAGCGGCGGCTGCTGACCTGGCGGGGCGGCTACCACGGCGACACCTGGCAGCCGATGTCCGTGTGCGACCCCGAGGGCGGGATGCACGAGCTGTGGACCGGCGTGCTGCCGCGTCAGGTGTTCGCCGAGGCGCCACCGGCCGAGTACGAGGAGGCGTACGCCGCCCGTCTGCACGAGCTGATCGAACGCCACGCCGGTGAACTGGCGGCCGTGATCGTCGAACCGGTGGTGCAGGGCGCGGGCGGGATGCGGTTCCACTCCCCCGCCTATCTGCGGGTGCTGCGCGAGGCGTGCGACGCGCACGACGTGCTGCTGGTGTTCGACGAGATCGCGACCGGGTTCGGCCGCACCGGCGCGCTGTTCGCGGCGGAGCACGCGGCCGTGACACCGGATGTGATGTGTGTGGGCAAGGCGCTGACCGGCGGCTATCTGACGATGGCGGCGACGCTGTGCACCGCGCGGGTGGCCGACGGGATCTCCCGGGGCGAGGTGCCGGTGCTGGCGCACGGTCCGACGTTCATGGGCAACCCGCTGGCGGCGGCCGTGGCCTGCGCCTCGATCGACCTGCTGCTCGGCCAGGACTGGCGCGCGGAGGTCGAACGGATCGGGACGGGACTGCGGTTGGGCCTGGCCGAGGCGGCCGAGCTCGACGGGGTGAAGGACGTTCGGGTCCTCGGCGCCATCGGGGTCGTCCAGCTCGACCACGCGGTGGACATGGCGGCGGCGACCCGGGCCGCCGTCCGCGAGGGCGTGTGGCTGCGGCCGTTCCGGGACCTGGTGTACACGATGCCGCCGTACGTCACGGGCGACGAGGACGTGGCACGGATCGCCCGCGCGGTCTGCGCCGCGGCACGGGAGGGATGAGATGCCGGTACTGGTGATCACGGGTACGGGCACGGAGGTCGGCAAGACGGTCACGACGGCGGCGGTCGCCGCGGCCGCCGTCGCGTCCGGCCGGTCCGTGGCCGTGCTCAAGGCGGCGCAGACCGGTGTGGGCCCGGACGAGCGCGGGGACGCGGCGGAGGTCGTCCGGCTCGCCGGACCGGTGACGGCGAGTGAGATCGCCCGCTATCCCGAGCCGTTGGCGCCCGGAACGGCCGCGCGCCGGGCCGGGCGGGCGCCGGTGCGTCCGCAGGAGGTCGCCGAGACCGCAGCCAAGCTGGCCACCGAGCACGACCTGGTACTGGTCGAGGGGGCGGGCGGTCTGCTCGTACGGTTCGACGAGGCGGGCGGCACGCTCGCGGACGCGGCGCAGCTGCTGCGGGCGCCCGTCCTGGTCGTCGCCTCGGCCCATCTGGGCACGCTGAACACCACCGAGCTGACGGCCCGGGAACTGCGCGGCCGGGGCCTCGACCCGCTGGGGGTGGTGATCGGCAGCTGGCCCGCCGAGCCCGACCTCGCCTCGCGCTGCAACGTGGGCGATCTGCCGTATGTGGCCGGTGCCCCGCTGCTCGGCGCCCTGCCCGACGGCGCCGGGGCCCTCGCCCCCGCCGACTTCCGGGCGGCCGCCCCGGGGTGGCTGGCGCCCCGCCTGAACGGCCGGTGGGACGCGGCGGCGTTCACGCAGCGGGAGGCACCGGCGCCGTTCGCCTGACGCGCGTGCGCGGCGGGCCCGTGAGGCTCGTGCGGGCAGGTGGGTGACGGCCCTTGCGGGCACGCGGGTGCGTGCGGTGGAGTCGTACGGAGGAGTACGGGGGAAACTCCCCGTAGGCCCGTCGCGTCCGGGAGGTCGTCATGCCGCTGCGGTCCACCGCCTCCGGCAAGGTGGCGCGGGATCCCGTGCACCATCCGCTGTTCGCCCGCTGCTACACGCGGATCAGCGTGGCCGCCGAGACCAGAATGGGCATGGCCGGGGTCCGCGAGCGGCTGCTCGCGGGGCTGGCCGGACGGGTGATCGAGATCGGCGCGGGCAACGGGCTGAACTTCGCCCACTACCCGGGCACCGTCTCGGAGGTCGTCGCGATCGAGCCGGAGCGCCTGCTGCGGCAGAAGGCCGTGGCGGCTGCTCTGCACACCGAGGTCCCGGTCGACGTGGTGCCGGGCTGCGCGGAGGCGCTGCCGGTCAAGAGCGAGGGCTTCGACGCGGTGGTGCTCTCGCTGGTGCTGTGCAGTGTGCGCGATCTGCCGCGCGCCCTCGCCGAGGCGCGTCGGGTCCTGCGGCCGGGCGGCGAGGTGCGGTTCTTCGAGCACGGCACGGGCGGCGGCCCGGCGATGGCGCTCGCCCAGCGCGTCCTGGACCGCACCGTGTGGCCGCTGCTGAGCGGTGGCTGCCATCTCTCCCGCGACCCGGTCGCCGCCCTGCGGGAGGCGGGGTTCGAACTCGGTCCCTACCGGAGGGTGATGATGCCGGAGACCGGGCCGGTCCTGCCCAGCTCGTACTGCTCGCTGGGCACCGCCTGGCGGCCGCCGGCGGACGCGTCGGCCTCCGGCCACTGAACGAACTGCTGTTCCTGCGGCCCGCTCACAGGCTCCACTGGCGCAGCTCCCGCGCCATGTCCTGCACCGACGCCTGGCCGCCCTTGACCAGCCGCGCCAGGTCGCGCACCTGCTCGGGCGAGGTGACGCCCCCGCACCTGTGCGCACGGCGCCCCACACGGATCGCTCCGGGTTCCTCCGGGCGAACCGTCCAAGACCATGAAGTCGGCGGCCTCCACGGAAGTAGAGGCCGACCTCCCCGGTTCACTGGCGGACCAGCTCTTCGATTTGACGCCCTCGCCCGCGTAGACGCAGACGATTCCGGTCTGCACCGCTCTGCAGTGCTCCCTCGGGTTCCTGCTTCATCGACCTCTGCCGCCCATGAGGGCGGTCTGACAAGGTCTCCACAGGCTTCACCTTCCACCCGTCCGGCGGTAGGCCCGCCAACCATGTTGTCGGACAAGGCGACCTTAACAGCGACCCCCGGGCCGCCAGCTCCGGGACGCCCTCACCCACCCCTGACAAGTGAAGTGCCGATCAAGTGTGCGATAGCGGTTCACGCCCGTACCGAAGGCCAGAGACACTCGTGGGCCGCACCCGCTCTCACGTTCAGCTTTGCCTTTGCCCCGCCTTCGCGTGGGCGCCGAACCGCTGGCACCCGCAAGGCGCTGCCCCGGGACGGTGGGAGCCCCTGACCGGCGGTGCCCCTTACATCGGAATCGGGGAGCCCACCCCAGGGTGGAGCCGGGGGTGGAGATCGGCTCGGCCCAACGGGGGATACCGGCTGCGCGCCCGGTCACACTACGCTCGACGGGGACAAAGCAGTCATGAATCAGCACGTTCTGGGTCCACGGACCACCGAGGAGGGCGCCGTGTCCACACCTGCTCCGGTGCCGGGTCGGGCGCCGTCCGGCGGGACCGCGGCCCGCGCCCGCGGTCTGACGAAGGCGTACGGCTCGGGCGAGACCGCCGTGCTCGCGCTGGACGCGGTGGACGTCGACATCGCCCGCGGCCGTTTCACCGCGGTCATGGGCCCCTCCGGCTCCGGGAAGTCCACGCTGATGCACTGCCTGGCGGGTCTCGACACCGTCTCGGCCGGGCGCGTGTGGATCGGCGACACCGAGATCACGGGGCTCAGGGACCGCGAGCTGACCCGGCTGCGCCGGGACCGGATCGGGTTCATGTTCCAGTCGTTCAACCTGATCCCCACGCTCAACGCGCTGGAGAACATCACCCTGCCGATGGACATCGCGGGCCGCAGCCCAGACGCTGCATGGCTGGACCAGGTCATCGACACACTCGGGCTCAGGAACCGGCTCACCCACCGGCCCTCCCAGCTCTCCGGAGGCCAGCAGCAGCGCGTCGCCTGCGCGCGGGCGCTCGCCTCCCGGCCCGAACTGATCTTCGCGGACGAGCCCACCGGCAATCTCGACTCGCGCGCCGGCCTGGAGGTGCTCGGCTTCCTGCGGGACGCCGTCGACAACCTCGGCCAGACCGTCGTCATGGTGACCCACGACCCCGGGGCCGCCGCCCACTCCGACCTGGTGCTCTACCTCGCGGACGGACGCATCGTGGACGAGCGGGAGCACCCGACGGCGGAAGCCGTCCTGGAGCGCATGCGCCTGTTCGCCGGGGGCGCCACCCGGGCGGCGGGTCCGGCCCTCGGCGACCCGCTGCGCGGCGCGGACGGCACCGCCGTCGGGGAGGCCTGACCCAGGTGCTCAAGGCGACACTGCGCAGCTTCCTCGCGCACAAGGGGCGGCTGCTGCTCTCGGCGCTGGCGGTCGTGCTGTCCGTGGCCTTCGTCGCGGGCAGCCTGATCTTCTCCGACACCGTCAGCCGCACCTTCGACCGGTTGTTCGCCGCGACGGCCGCCGATGTCACGGTGGCGCCGAAGCAGGACCTGAGGTCGCCGGTGCGCACGGGCGTGGTGCAGACCGTGCCCGCCGCACTCGCCCGGCGGGTGGCCCAGGTGCCGGGCGTCGCGGCGACCCAGGTGGACGCGACCGTGGAGAACGTGGTGGTGGTCGACAGCAGGAACGAACCGGTGGGCCCGACCACCGGCGCGCCCACCATCGCCCGCAACTGGGAGGTCACCGGCCGCAGCCCGGTCGAGCTGACCTCCGGTCACCCCCCGCACGGGGACGGCGAGGCACTCCTGGACGCCGACACCGCCCGGCACAAGCACGTGCGGATCGGGGATGTGCTGACGGTGCAGGCCCAGCCCGGCACGTTCCGGGTCCGGGTGGTCGGCATCGCCACGTTCACCACCACCAACCCGGGCGCGGCGCTGCTGTTCCTCGACACCCCGACCGCGCAGACCAAGCTGCTCGGCTCCGCCTCCCGTGCGACCAGCATCTCCGTCGACGCCGCCGCGGGCGTCACCGACGACCAGCTCAAGCAGCGCGTGGCCGCGGTGGTCGGCAGCGGGGCGTACGACGTGAAGACCGCCGGTGAGCAGGCCAAGTCCGCCGCCGCGAGCCTCGGCGAGTTCCTCAAGATCATCAAGTATGTGATGGTCGGCTTCGCCGGGATCGCGGTCCTCGTCGGGATCTTCCTGATCGTCAACACCTTCTCGATGCTGATCGCCCAGCGCACCCGGGAACTGGGCCTGCTGCGCGCCCTGGGCGCGGACCGGCGGCAGGTGCGGCGGTCGGTGCTGACCGAGGCGGTGCTGCTCGGTGTGGCGGCCTCCACGCTGGGGCTGGCGGCCGGTATCGGCCTCGCGGCCGGTCTCATCCGGCTCCTGGGCGTCTTCGGCATGAACCTGAGGACGACCGAGATGGTCATCGGGTGGGTGACCCCGGTCGCGGCCTACGTCGTCGGCGTCGGCGTCACGTTCGTGGCGGCCTACCTCCCGGCCCGCCGCGCCGCGGCCGTCTCCCCGATGGCGGCCCTGGTGGACGCCGAGGTGGCCGGGGTGGGGCGGCCACTGCGGGTGCGCGCGTTGGTGGGCGCGGCCGTGGGGGCGGCCGGCGCGGCGGCGCTCGCGGGCTGCGCCGCCGCGAGCAGAACGGCGACCGCCGCCTCGCTGCTGGGAGTCGGCGTCGTCCTCACGCTGATCGCGACCGTGGTCGCCGGGCCGCTGCTGGTGCGCCCGCTGATCCGGGTGCTGGGCGGGGCCTTCCCGGCGGTGTTCGGGGCGGTCGGGCGGATGAGCCAGCGCAACGCCCTGCGCAATCCCCGGCGGACCGGCGCGACCGCCGCCGCGCTGATGGTGGGGCTGGCCCTGGTCGGCGGGATGTCGGTGGCCAGCGCCTCCATGACGCGCTCCTTCGACAACCAGATCGACAAGACGCTCGGTGCCGACTACATCGTGCAGAACCGCAGCTTCCTGCCCTTCCCGCAGGAGATCACGGAGACGGTGCGCCACACGCCGGGCGCGGGCACGGTCGTACGGCAGCGGCTGGCGGCGATCGCGGTACGGCTGCCGGACGGCAAGCGGGTGGAGACGGCGGCCTCCGGTTTCGACCGGCAACTGGACGCGGTCGCCCACATCACGTACCGGGCGGGGAACACCGCGGCGGCGCTGGCCGACGGGCACCTGGCCATGGACGTCGACTTCGCCCGGAGGCACGGCGTACGGGTGGGCAGCGTGCTGCCCGCCGAGTTCCAGGGCGGGCGCCGGGGCGAGCTGACCGTGGCGGCCCTGACCGACCAGGACCAGGCCGAGGGGTTCGGCCTGCAGGGCGGGCTGTACGTCGGCATCGGCACGCTGGAGAAGTACGTGCCCGGCACCGAGGACGCGGCCGTGTTCGTGAACGCCGCCCCCGGCACCAGCGCCGGCCAGCTGCGCTCCCGGCTGGAGCGGAACCTCGCCCCGTATCCGAACGTGCAGGTCCGTGACCAGGCGGACTACAAGAAGCTGGTGCACGACCAGATCGCGGTGCTGCTCTATCTCGTCTACGCGCTGCTCGGGCTGGCCATCGTCATCGCGGTGCTCGGCGTGGTCAACACGCTCGCGCTGTCGGTGGTGGAGCGCACGCGGGAGATCGGGCTGCTGCGGGCGATCGGGCTGGCCCGGCGGCAGCTGCGGCGGATGATCCGGCTGGAGTCGGTGGTGATCGCGGTGTTCGGCGCGGTCCTGGGGCTGGGGCTGGGCCTGGTGTGGGGCGTGTGCATCCAGCGGGTCCTGGCCCTTCAGGGGATGACCGCGCTGGCGATCCCGTGGAGCACGATCGTGGCGGTCGTGATCGGCTCGGCCGTCGTGGGGATCGTGGCGGCGCTGCTGCCGGCGCTGCGCGCGTCCCGGATGAATGTGCTGACGGCGATCGCGCACGAGTGATGGAATCGCCGCAGGCGCTCAAGTCGCCCGCAGCGGAGGAGAGTTCATGACGAGTCCGTTCCGTTTCGGTGTCAACCTGCTCAGCCTCGCGCCCGCCGGGGAGTGGCGCGCCAAGTGCCGTCGGGCCGAGCAGCTCGGCTACGACGTGCTCCTCGTGCCGGACCACCTCGGCTGGCCCGCGCCCTTCCCGGCCCTGGTGGCGGCGGCCGAGGCCACCGAGCGGCCCCGGCTGGGGACGTTCGTGCTCAACGCGGGCTTCTGCAACCCGGCGCTGCTGGCCCGCGAGGTGGCGACGACGGACTCCCTGACCAACGGCCGGCTCGAACTCGGGCTGGGCACCGGCTACGTACGGGCGGAGCACGAGACGGCCGGGCTGCCGTGGGGTTCGCCGGGCGAGCGCGTCGATCACCTGCGGCACACGGTGGAGGAGCTGAAGCGACTGCTGGGCTCCGCCGAGCACGCGCCCCGGCCGGTGCAGGAGCCCGGGATTCCGCTGCTGATCGGCGCCAATGGCGACCGGATGCTGCGGCTGGCCGCCGAGCACGCGGACATCGCGGCCTTCACGGGCGCGCGATCGGTGCCGGGGAGCGCCTCCGGGCAGCTGGAGCCGCTCACGGCCGAGGAGCTCGACGAGCGGGTGGCGCTGTATCGCAAGCTCGCGGCGGCCCGCCCGGAGCCGGCCGAACTCAATCTGCTCATCCAGCTGGTGGCCGTCACCGAGGACCCCGAGCCGGTGCTCCGGCCGCTGCTGGAGCACCTGCCGCGGCTGACCATGGAGCAGGCGCTGGCGCTGCCCATCGTGCTGGTGGGCACCCTGGAGCAGATCGTCGAGCGGGTGCGGGCGCAGCGCGAGCGGTACGGCTTCACGTACCTGACCGTGCTGGAGCCGTGCATGGAGGCGTTCGCGCCGGTGATGGAGGCGCTGCGGGGCGCTTAGGGGTCCTTGCGCTATGAGCGTCCGATCAGGCCGCGTGGTCTGGCGCTGGGGGTACCTCCCACGCCTTTCGGGCAGTGGGGGAGCATCGCAAGGCGCCGGAGCGCCCTGGTAGCGGAGCTACCTGGGCGCTCCGGCAACGCGGCGAGGTGCGGTGCCAGGCCGCGCGACCCGGGCGGGCATAGTGCAAGGACCCCTTAGGCGCGCGCAGCCGCGTAGGTGCGTGTCGCCGCGTGGGTGCGTGTCGCCGCGTAGGTGCGTGTAGCCGCGTAGGCGCGCGCAGGTGTCCGGATGGCGGAATTCCGCGGCGCGCACATCGGCAGGTGATGGGATCGCCCCATGAGTGATCTGCGGATACGGGCCGCGGTGCCCGACGACCTCGATGCCGTGCTCGCTTTCTGGAAGGCGGCCGCGAAGGGCTCCAGCATCAGCGACGACCGGGACGGTGTGGAGCGGCTGATCGAGCGGGACCCCGAGGCGCTGCTGCTGGCCGAGCGGGACGGCGAGCTGGTCGGCACGGTGATCGCGGGCTTCGACGGCTGGCGCTGCCATCTGTACCGGCTCGCGGTACACCCTGCCCGGCGGCGGCAGGGCATCGGCTCGGCCCTGCTGGCCGCCGCCGAGGAGCGGTTCGTGCGGCTCGGCGGGCGGCGCGGCGACGCGATGGTGCTCACCGGCAACGAGACCGCGCACCACGCCTGGCGTGCGGCGGGCTACGCACCCGAGGAGCACTGGCGACGCTGGGTGAAGCCGCTGACGGAGTGAGACACCCAAGGCTTCTTTGCTCATCCTTTACCCTTGGAGGAGCACTCGGTCATCTATGAAAGGTTGTGAGCGTCCGCCCATGGGCGAGCCTCCCAGTACGCGGCCCCACCGCCGCGCGATCCCCCTGTTCCTGCCCGAGGATGAGAGGGGGGTGACCCGATGACCGAAGTGCTCCTGCTGTTCGTATCCGTGCTGCTGTGCGTGACCTGCGGCGCCTTCGTGGCCGCCGAGTTCTCGCTGACCACGGTCGAGCGCAGTGCCCTGGAGCGTGCGGCCGAGCGCGGTGAGCGGGGCGCTCCAGGTGCCCTCAAGGCCGTCCGGAACCTGACGTTCCAGCTCTCCGGGGCCCAGCTCGGCATCACCGTCACCAACCTGGTGGTCGGCATGCTCGCCGAGCCCTCGATCGCCGTGCTCATCGCGGGACCGCTCCAGAAGCTGGGCATATCGAGATCCACGGCGACCTCGCTGGCGCTGGTGCTGGGCACGGCACTGTCGACGGTGTTCCTGATGGTGGTCGGCGAACTGGTGCCCAAGAACTGGGCGATCTCCTCGCCGCTGGCGGTGGCCCGGCGGGTGGGCAACCCTCAGCGCTGGTTCAGCGCCGCCTTCCGCCCTTTCATCACCCATCTCAACAACACGGCGAACCGTGTGGTGCGCCGGCTCGGTGTGGAGCCCGCCGAGGAGCTCGCCTCCGCGCGCGGCCCCCAGGAGCTGGCGGCGCTGGCCCAGCACTCCGCCAAGGAGGGCGCCCTGGAGCCCGACACGGCCGAGCTGTTCGTGCGCACGCTCAACCTCGCCGACCTGACCGCGGAGAACGTGATGACGCCACGCGTCCAGGTCGTCGCCCTGGACGCGCAGGCCACCTGCGAGGACGTGGCGAATGTGACACGGGCGACCGGACTGTCCCGCTTCCCGGTCTACCGCGGCAGCCTCGACGCGGTGGTGGGCACCGCCCACGTCAAGGACGTACTGGCCGTGCCCGCCCATCGGCGGATGCGCCTGAAGGTCTCGGAGATCATGCGCGAGCCGCTGTTCGTCCCCGAGTCGCTGACCGTCGACCGGCTCCTCGACCGGCTCTCGGGCAGGCGCACGATGGCGGTCGTCATCGACGAGTACGGAGGCACGGCCGGCGTGGCCACGCTGGAGGACATCGTCGAGGAGGTCGTCGGCGAGGTCCGCGACGAACACGACCCGCACGAGACACCCGACCTCGCCCCGGCGGGCGCCGACGCGGAGGGCCGCGGCCTGTACTCGGCCGACGGCTCCGCCCGCGTCGACCAGCTGGCGCGCGTCGGACTGCGGGCCCCGGAGGGCCCGTACGAGACGCTCGCCGGTCTCGTCGCCACCGAGCTGGGCCGCATCCCGGAGACCGGCGACGTGCTGCACGTCGCCGGCTGGCGGCTGGAGGTGGTCGACTCGAGCGGACGCCGCGCCGCCCGCGTGCTGCTGCACGCGCCCCTCGACGACGAGACCGAGCCGTCCCTGCGGCACGACCGGCACCTGAGCGACCGAAAGAGGGCCGGCCGGTGACCGCCGTACAGATTCTGATCGGTCTGGCGACCCTGGTCGTCAACGCCTTCTTCGTGGGGGCCGAGTTCGCGCTGATCTCGGTGCGCCGCAGCCAGGTCGAACCGTACGCCGAGGAGGGCGACCGGCGGGCGAGGAGCGTGCTGTGGGGCCTGGAGCACGTGTCCGCGCTGCTCGCGGCGGCACAGCTCGGCATCACCCTGTGCACGCTGGTCCTCGGTGTGGTCGCCGAGCCCGCGATCGCGCATCTGCTGGAGCCGGTGTTCCACGCGGTGGGCGTGCCGGTGAGCGCGGGGCACGCGGTGTCGTTCGTGATCGCGCTGGCACTGGCGACGTATCTGCACATGCTGCTGGGCGAGATGGTGCCGAAGAACGTCGCGCTCGCCGAGCCGGTGCGCAGCGCGCTGCTGCTCGGCCCGCCGCTGGTCGCGCTGTCCCGGGCGCTGCGCCCGGTGATCTTCACGGTGAACACGTTCGCGAACGCCCTGCTCAAGCTGTTGCGGGTGGAGGCCAAGAACGAGGTCTCGGCGACCTTCACGGACCGGGAGCTGGCCGAGATCGTCAAGGACGCCAGCCAGGCCGGCCTCATCGACGACCGTGCGCAGGAGCGGCTGCACGACGCCCTGGAGCTCGGCAGCCGGCCCGTGCGCGACGTCGTGCTCCCGCTGCAGCGGGTCGTCTACGCGCGCCTCGGGGTCACCCCGGAGCAGCTGGAGCGGCTGTCGGCCGAGTCCGGGTTCTCCCGCTTCCCCGTGGTGGACGAGCAGCGCCGGATCATCGGCTATCTGCATGTGAAGGACGCGCTGGACGCCTCGCCGAGCACCGAGCCGTTCCGGCTGCGGGACATGCGTCCCATCGCCCGGGTCCGGGAGGGGACGCCGCTGGACGACGTGCTCACCGCGATGCGGGGCAGCCGCACGCATCTGGCGGCCGTGCTGGGCGCGGACGGCCGGCTGGCCGGCCTGGTGACGATGGAGGACGTGCTGCGGGAGCTGTTCGGCCAGCCGGCGTGACGGGAGCGGTTCGGTCGACCCGTGTGACACGGCTCCGAGTGCGCGAGGCGCGGAGCGGGGCCGGCCGTAGCTGAACCGACCGCTTGGTATGCGTGTGGGATCACGGGATACGATCGCTCACGCCATGCAGACGAAACCCACACACACCAGCCTGGTCGCGGTCGGCGACTCGTTCACCGAGGGCATGTCGGACCTGCTGCCCGACGGCTCCTACCGGGGCTGGGCCGACCTCCTGGCGGCACGGATGGCCGCCCGCACGCCCGGCTTCCGGTACGCCAACCTCGCCGTGCGCGGAAAGCTCATCAGGCAGATCGTCGACGAGCAGATCGAGGTCGCGGCGGCCATGCGGGCCGACGTGGTGACGCTGGTGGGCGGGCTCAACGACACCCTGCGGCCCAAGTGCGACATGGGCAGGGTGCGGGGCCTGCTGACGGAGGCCGTGGAACGGCTGGCGCCGTCGTGCGGGCAGTTGGTGCTGATGCGCAGCCCCGGCCGGCAGGGACCGGTCCTGGAGCGCTTCCGGCCGCGCATGGAGGCGCTGTACGCCTGCATCGACGAGCTCGCCGAGAAGCACGGGGCCGTGGTCGTCGACCTGTACGGCGCGCCCTCGCTGGGCGACCCGCGGCTGTGGGACGTGGACCGTCTGCACCTGACGGCCGAGGGTCACCGCCGGGTCGCGGAGGCCGTGTGGCAGGCGCTCGGCTACGAGCCCGAGGACCCCGAGTGGCGTACGCCGATGCCCGCGACCGCGCCGCCGGGCTGGATCACCCGCCGGGTCGCGGACGCCCGCTTCGCCCGGCAGCACCTGCTGCCCTGGATAGGCCGCCGCCTGACCGGCCGCTCCTCCGGCGACGGCCGCCCGCCGAAGCGGCCCGAGCTGCTGCCCTATGTGGGCGGCCTGGCGCGACCGGCGGCCGAAGCCGAGCTCTCGTAGCTTCCGACGAACACCCCCGTGGCGCTGGCCTGCATGAATCGCCAGTAGAATCGGTGCACGTGACTGCTGCGCCCGCAAAGCCCCGTATCCCGAACGTCCTCGCCGGACGCTACGCCTCCGCCGAGCTCGCCACGCTCTGGTCGCCCGAGCAGAAGGTGAGGCTGGAGCGGCAGCTCTGGCTCGCCGTGCTGCGCGCCCAGAAGGACCTCGGGATCGAGGTGCCGGACGCGGCGATCGCCGACTACGAGCGCGTCCTCGACACCGTCGACCTGGCCTCCATCGCCGAGCGCGAGAAGGTCACGCGGCACGACGTGAAGGCGCGGATCGAGGAGTTCAACGCTCTCGCCGGGCACGAGCACGTGCACAAGGGCATGACCTCCCGCGACCTGACGGAGAACGTCGAGCAGCTGCAGATCCGGCTCTCGCTGGAGCTGATGCGCGACCGCACGGTGGCCGTGCTGGCGCGCCTGGGCAAGCTGGCCGGGGAGTACGGCGAGCTGGTCATGGCCGGCCGCTCCCACAACGTGGCGGCGCAGGCCACCACCCTCGGCAAGCGGTTCGCCACCGCGGCCGACGAGCTGCTGGTGGCGTACGGACGGGTCGAGGAGCTGCTGGGCCGCTACCCGCTGCGCGGCATCAAGGGCCCGGTCGGCACCGCGCAGGACATGCTGGACCTGCTGGGCGGGGACGCGGCCAAGCTCGCCGAGCTGGAGGGGCGGATCGCGCGGCACCTGGGCTTCTCGCAGGCCTTCACCTCCGTCGGCCAGGTCTACCCGCGCTCCCTGGACTACGAGGTCGTCACCGCGCTGGTGCAGCTGGCGGCGGCCCCCTCCTCGCTGGCCAGGACGATCCGCCTGATGGCCGGGCACGAGCTGGTCACCGAGGGCTTCAAGCCGGGCCAGGTCGGCTCGTCGGCGATGCCGCACAAGATGAACACGCGGTCCTGTGAGCGCGTCAACGGCCTGATGGTGATCCTGCGCGGCTACGCCTCGATGACCGGCGAGCTGGCGGGCGACCAGTGGAACGAGGGCGACGTGTCCTGCTCGGTGGTGCGCCGAGTGGCCCTCCCGGACGCGTTCTTCGCGCTGGACGGCCTGCTGGAGACGTTCCTGACGGTGCTCGACGAGTTCGGCGCCTTCCCCGCGGTGATCGCCCGGGAGCTGGACCGCTATCTTCCGTTCCTGGCGACGACGAAGGTGCTGATGGGCGCCGTGCGGGCCGGTGTCGGCCGCGAGGTCGCCCACGAGGCGATCAAGGAGAACGCCGTCGCCACCGCACTCGCGATGCGCGAGCAGGGCGCCGAGCGCAACGAGCTGCTCGACAAGCTGGCCACGGACGACCGCCTCCCGCTCGACCGCGCGCGTCTGGAGGCCCTGATGGCCGACAAGCTGTCCTTCACCGGCGCGGCCGCCGAACAGGTCGGCACGGTCGTCGGCCGCATCGAGGAGATCGTCAAGCAGCACCCGGAGGCCGCGGCCTACACCCCGGGAGCCATCCTCTGACCCGCTTCACCCCGGCAGACCTCGAGGCCGCCCGCGACCGCCTGGTACCGGACGTGGTCGCGGACGGCCTGAGGGTGCTGTTCTGCGGTATCAATCCCGGTCTGATGACGGCCGCGACGGGACATCACTTCGCGCGGCCCGGGAACCGGTTCTGGCCGGTGCTGCACCGGTCGGGGTTCACGCCGAGGCGGCTGAACCCCTCGGAACAGGACGAACTGCTGTCGTACGGGCTCGGCATCACGAACGTGGTGGCCCGGCCCACGGCACGCGCCGACGAACTGTCGGCGGAGGAGTACCGGGAGGGCGGACGGCTGCTGGCCCTGAAGGTGGCGCGGCTGCGGCCTCGGTGGCTCGCCGTGGTCGGCGTCACCGCGTACCGGGCGGCCTTCGGCGACCGCAAGGCCCAAGTGGGGCGTCAGGAAGGGACGATCGGTGCCACACGGGTGTGGGTCCTGCCCAATCCGAGCGGGCTGAACGCGCACTGGACCGCCGAGACGATGGCGGAGGAGTTCGCACGACTGCGGGCGGCGGCGGAGACCCCCTAGTGCCGACCGGAACTCCGGGCCGGCCGGGGCCTTCCGCGCGGTCATGGCGGGTCCGTGTCGGTGACGACCGCGAGCAGCTGGAACGGCAGCTCCCTGTCCCACTGGGAGACACCGAGGGCTATCCACCGGCCCGCCTCCTGCGCCCTCCACAACCGGACGTCCGGCACATGCCCGCTCAGCGAGGCCCACGGCTCCGGCAGGTCCTCCCCCTCCACCGTCCGGTGGAGCACGCTGTAGAGGCTGAACTCCCGGGGCTGTCCCCAACGCTCCGTCAGCCGCTCCCCCAGCCCGGTGCGGTCGCACTCGTACTGCTCCTCCGTCTCCTCCCGCAGGGTGCCGTCGTCCTCCCAGAAGCCGTCGCTCGTCTCCAACTCGGCTATCGAGTAGCCGGGTCCGGCCGTGCCGACGTCCGTCCTGACCTGCTCGGCGGGGAACGCCCCGGTACACAGACGGTCGATCACGGCGAGAGCCTTCGCGATGTCCATGGCTCCCAGTAAACCCGCCGCCACTGACAATTGGCGGCGCGTCAGAACCGGGCGGTGCGGGCACCCCAGGGCGGCGTGTCGGGACCGCGGACGGCAGAGACGTGCAGAAAGGCGCGCCGGGACCACGGCCTGACGGCCAAAAGGCACACACCCGCACGCGCGGGCCCGGCGACCTCGACCGATCCAGCACAGACCCGCACACGCGGCCCGACACCAGCGACCGGGGGACCGGGTGGCGGTGCGAACCCGGGGGCCGAGCGCCGGCCGAGGCGCGCCGCGCCCGCATGGGCGCCTCGGCGTCCCGGCGCTCGCTGGTCCGGGCCGTGCCGAGTACGATCCGGCCAACACGCGCACGAGCTGGGAGGACGGACGGTGGGGCGGCTTACCGGCGGGGATCCCTCGCTGCTGCGAAGGATCAATTCCGCGGTGGTGCTGCACGCGCTGCGTGCCACGGACTGCGCGACGCTCACGGAGATCACCCGGGTGACCGGGCTGTCCCGGCCGACGGTCGAGGGCGTCGTCGAGGACCTCGTCGGTGCGGGCCTGGTCGTCGAGACGGCGGCCGAGGAGGGGGCCACCCGGCGTCAGGGACGGCCCGCACGGCGGTTCCGGTTCCGGGCCGAGGCCGGGCATCTGCTCGGCCTGGAGATCGGCGCCCACCGGGTCGCCGCTCTGCTGTCCGACCTGGACGGCCGGGTGCTCGGCGCCCAGGCGAAGGACGTGGACGAGACGGCCGACGCGGACGAGCGCCTGGAGCGGTTGCGCACCGCGGTCGCCGAGCTGCTGCGCCGTGCCGGTGTCCCGCGCAGCTCCCTGCGGGCCGTGGGGGTCGGCACACCGGGGATCGTCGAGGCGGGCGGCATCGTACGGCTGGGCACCGCGCTGCCCGGGTGGACGGGGCTGCACCTGGGCGAACGGCTGAGCCGCTCCTTCAAGTGCCCGGTGCTGGTCGAGAACGACGCCAACGCGGCGGCGGTCGCCGAGCACTGGAAGGGCGCGGCCACCGAGTCCGACGACGTGGTCTTCGTGCTGGCCGGGCTGAGCCCGGGCGCGGGTTCGCTGATCGGTGGCCGGCTGCACCGCGGGTTCGGCGGCGCGGCCGGTGAGATCGGCGCGTTGCACCTGCTGGGCCGCGAGGAGACCCCGGAGACGCTGCTGTCGACCACGGACCAGCCCCTGCACCCGCTGGACGAGCGGGCGGTGGCGGCGGTGTTCGCGCTGGCCCGCGAGGGCGACCGGCGGGCCCTGGAGGCCGTGGACCGCTTCATCCAGCGGCTCGTCCACGACGTGGCGGCGCTGGTGCTGGCGCTGGATCCGGAGCTGGTGGTCATCGGCGGCTGGGCGGCCGGTCTGGACGGTGTCCTGGAGCCGCTGCGCCGCGAGCTGGCGCGCTACTGCCTGCGGACGCCGGAGGTCACCCTGTCGATGCTCGGCGAGGCGGCCGTGGCGACGGGCGCCCTGCGGCTCGCCCTCGACCACGTGGAGGAGCAGTTGTTCGCGGTGGAGGGCACGGTGACGACCCGCCGCCGAGCTTGGCACCGTGACGGCCCGCCGCCGAGCTTGGCACTGTGACGGCCCGCCGCCGAGCGCCGCCCCCAAGGCGCCCGGCGCGGCGGTTCTCAGCCGGCGATGGTCACGAGGCGCGGCGCTCCGGACCGTGGTCGATCTCCACTCCGCCGGAGTCCTTGAAGGTCAGCCGGCAGGTGTCGGCGCGGTAGGTGGCCACGGAGAGGGCGGCGGTGCGGCCCCCGGCGAGGAAGCGCGTCGTGACGACGAGGACGGGCGCGCCGGGCAGCCGGTCCAGCTCCTTGGCGTCGTCCGCGCGGGCGGAGCCGAGTTCGACGGCGCGGTCCTGGCCCTCCAGGTCCAGGTGGTGCAGCTCGCGCAGCACGGCACGCGCGCGTGCCGGGCCGGACGGCGCGTCGATCGCGGTCAGATCGGGCACCGACGACGCCGGGATGTACAGCAGCTCGGCCGCGACCGGCTGGCCGTGGCTCATCCGGGAGCGGCGCACGGTGTGCACGGGCTCGTCGCGGCCGGTCTCCAGGGCGTCGGCGACGGCCGCCGGCGGCACCGCCTCCGCGCAGTCCACGGGGTGCCACGCGTCACCGGCCGCGCCCGGCCAGGCCTGTTCCTCGGTGCCGACGGCCACTCCCACGCGCGGCGGCGCGACGGTCGTGCCGACACCGCGGCGGCGCTGCAGCCGGCCCTCGAGCTCCAGCTGTTCCAGGGCCTGGCGGAGCGTGGCCCGGGCGACGCCGAAGCGGGCGGCCAGTTCCCGCTCGTTGGGCAGGATCTCGCCGACCGAGAACTCGGAGTCCAGTGCCTCACTGAGCACGGTCTTCAGGTGCCAGTACTTCGGCTCCGGCACCGATTCCAGCTGCGTGGTCCCCACCCTGTCCTCCGCGATCGCCCTGGTCCGGCGGCTTTTAGCGCCCTTGTTTATTAAAGGTTGTTGTACTTATCTGCGACCATAGGGCCGCCCCCACCCTTGGTCAATACCAATCCTCGGCCGGGTGCCGACGCACGGCCGGCGCGCCGCACAGGGTTCACACGGCGTTCGCACAGGCGTGCGTGGGTGGCAACGGTGACATCACGGCGAAGCCCCAGCCGTACGGGCGGGCGCTTCCGCGTGGGTGATCGCGGCCGGGTGCCTCAGGCGGCGGCCAGGAGCCGGAGCTTGTCCGGGTTGCGGATGATGTAGACGGCATGGATGTGCCCGCCGGCGACGTCCACCTGGAGGACGCTGTCGGGCCTGCGTGGTCACGCGCACGAGGCAGGCCCGTGGCTCTCGCACCGCGGCCCGGTCGGCACCGGACCAGCGCAGCCAGGCCTCCTGGACCACGTCCTCCGCGTCCGCCACCCGCCCGAGCATGCGGTAGGCCACGCCCATGAGGGCGGGACGGTGCTCTTCGAAGAGGTCTGTCTCCGTTTCGGTGGTCACCGCACCCATCCCGGCCGACACGCGTGGCCGCGTCCAGACGGACACCGTGTGCGGGGCGACGCTGCCCGACGGGCCGCCCAGGACGGCGGCGAGAAAGGCTCCTCCCGGGGCTACCGGTCGGTAGCAATTGCTGACAAGCTGTCTACCCGGCGTCGCCGACGATTCACCCACCGAGGAGCCCCCATGGCCGCCACCGTCTCCTTCGAGGTCCCCTCCCCGCACGGCCCGCGGACCGTGACCCTGTCCTACGCGCGCGTGGGCAGCGGCGAGCCGCTGCTCCTGCTGCACGGCATCGGTCACCACCGGCAGGCCTGGGACCCGGTGGTCCACCTCCTGGCGGCCGAACGCGACGTGATCAGCGTGGACCTGCCCGGTTTCGGCGCCTCTCCGGCCCTGCCCGAGGGGCTGCGTCACGACCTGCCGACGATGAACGCCGCGCTGGGCGCGCTGTGCGAGGCCCTGGAGATCGACCGCCCCCATGTGGCCGGCAACTCCCTGGGCGGCCTGCTGGCCCTGGAGCTGGGCCGCGAGAAGCTCGTACGGTCCGTCACGGCCCTCTCCCCGGCCGGCTTCTGGACGCAGGCCGAGCGGCGCTACGCCTTCGGTGTGCTGCGGGCGATGCGCGCCACCGCGCGGCGCACACCGCTGCCGCTGGTCGAACAGCTGGCGCGGACGACTGCCGGGCGTACGGTCCTGACGAGCACCATCTACGCGCGGCCCGGCCGTCGTTCACCCGAGGCCGTGGTCGCCGAGACGCTCGCCCTGGCGCAGGCCACCGGCTTCGAGCAGACCCTGCGCGCGGGCGTCGGCGTCCAGTTCACCGACGACGTCACCGGGATACCGGTGACCGTGGCCTGGGGCACCAAGGACCGGCTGCTGGTCCGCCGGCAGGGAGTGCGCGCCAAGCGGATGATCCCGCGCGCCCGGCTGGTGCGGCTGCCCGGCTGCGGACACGTCCCGATGAACGACGACCCGGCGCTCGTCGCACGCGTACTCCTCGACGGCAGCCGCTGACCGCCGACCGGCACGCTCCAACGCCCCCGAGCCCAGGGCGACTCCCGTGCCCACCAGGGCGCTGCCGACGGCTTGGGCGACCCCGTAGGAGCCGGTGCCGACGAGCGGCGCGGTGCAGGCGGCCGCGACCGGGATCAGCCCGGAGAAGAGCGTGGCGCGCTCGGCGCCGATCCGCTGCATGCCCATGTACCAGCACACGAAGCCGACGACGGTGACGACCGCGGCCTGCCACAGCAGCGCGACGGCCTCGCCCGTGCCGGGACGCCGGAGCCAGGCGGCGCCGTCGAGGCAGATCCCCGCGACCGCCGCCTCCAGGGACGCGACACCGCACACCACGGCGGACAGCAGCCGCGGCCCGAGCGGGCGCAGCACGGGGGTGGCGAGGACCGCGAAGCCGACCTCACCGGCCAGCGCGCACGCGGAGAAGGCGATGCCGGTGCCGTCGGTGCGGCCCCAGCCCTGCACGGTGAACGCCCCGGCGGCCACCAGCCACGCCCCGTACAGGACGACCCGTCGCGGCCGCCGCCCGTCCAGGAGCGGCACGAGGACCGCCACGACCACGGGGGCACAGCCGACGAAGACCCCCGGCACCGCCGGTTCCGCGGTGCGCTCGGCGGCCAGCACCGCCAGGTTGAAGCCGACCATGCCCACCGCCGCGAGCAGCGCGAGCCGGACCCACTGCCGAGGGCCCAGCCGGCGCAGCCGCCCGGCCGAGCCCCGCCGGGCCAGGGGCAGGAGCAGCAGACAGGCCAGTCCGTAGCGCAGGAACTGGCCGCCGGCGTACGGGTAGTGGCCGAGGACGCTGTTGGCGGTGAAGGACCCTCCGACGAGGACACAGGCGAGCGCGGCGAGCAGCGCGCCGCGCGAGGCGGTGGCGTTCATGCCGGCGACGCTACGGAGCACGGCGGCCCGTTTTAAGGTCCATTTCCATGACGTCATCGGGGACCAATCCGGGCGGGACGGCCGGCTCCGCCGCCTGGGAACTGCTGCTGCCGGCCGCGTCCGCACCGGCACGCGCGCGTGGCCGCTCGCTGCAGGCCGCACTGCGTGAGGCCGTCCGTTCGGGCCGGCTGGCTCCGGGCACCCGGCTGCCCTCCAGCCGGGACCTCGCGGCGGACCTCGGCGTGTCGCGGGGGCTGATCACGGAGGCGTACGAACAGCTGGTGACGGAGGGTTATCTGCGCAGCGGGCGGGGCGCGGGGACATGGGTGGGCGGCGCCGTGCGGGCGGCGCACCCGCGCGCGCGGGACCTCGCCCCCCGCTCCCCCGGTGCCCGTGTGGGCTTCGTGCCGGGCACACCCGACCTGTCGCTGTTCCCGCGGGCCGCCTGGTCGGCCGCGCACCGCTCCGTGCTCGCCGACCTCCCGCACCACGACCTCGGCTATCCCGACCCGCGCGGGCTGCCCCGGCTGCGTACCGCGCTGGCCGAACTGCTCGCCCGCCGCCGGGGCGTGGTCGCGGACCCGGAGCGGATCGTGGTCGTCTCCGGGGTGACGCAGGCGACGACGCTGCTCGGTTTCGTGCTGCACGCGCGCGGGATACGCACCGTCGGCGTGGAAGACCCGGGCAGCCCCCAGCACAGCGCCCTGTACGCGTCGGCCGGCATCGGCACCGTTCCGCTTCCGCTGGACGCCGAGGGCCCGGACCTCGGGCCGCTGCGCCGGTCCGGTGTACGGGCCGTGGTGACCACGCCGGCCCACCAGTTTCCGACCGGCATCGCCTGCTCCGCCCGCCGGCGCGCCGAACTGCTGGACTGGGCACGGTCGGTGGACGGGGTCGTCCTCGAGGACGACTACGACGGCGACTTCCGCTACGACCGCGCCCCCGTGGGCGCCCTCCAGGGCCTCGACCCGGAGCACGTGGTCTACGCGGGGTCGGTCAGCAAGTCCCTCGCCCCAGGGCTCCGGCTGGGCTGGATGATCGTGCCCGACTCGCTGGCCGACGACGTCGTCGAGCGCAAGCGGACCATGGACCTCGGTCATCCGACCGTCGAACAGGCGTTGTTCGCGCACTTCGTCGAACGGGGCGACTACGACCGGCAACTGCGCCGCTGCCAGCGCGCCTACCGGGAACGCCGGGACGCGCTCGTCGCCGCCCTTCGGGAGCACTTCCCCGGTGCCCGGCTGTCCGGGATCGCCGCGGGCCTGCACCTGATCGCCGACCTGCCGGGACGGTACGGACCGCAGGACCGGTTCCTCGCGCGCGCGGGCGCGGCCGGGGTCGCGGTGCGCACGCTGGCGGCGTACACGCACGCGCGTGCCGGCGGCCGGGCCGTGGAGGACGCCACGGAGGCGGCGGGCGGCGGCGTACGGCTGGTCCTGGGGTACGCGCACCTGTCGCCGGCGCGGATCTACGAGGGCGTACGGCTGATGCGGGAGGCGGTCGGCGGGTGAGCGTCCCCCGTGCCGGCGGCCGTGCGTGCGGCGGTTCCGTTGCGGTGGCGGGCGGTTGTTCACTCGCGGTTTCCGTGCGCGCCGCACCGCACCAGTAGGTGTGGCACCGAACACTGGCCGGATCCCGTCCCCTGGAGGCGTATCCATGTCCCACCGTCCGTTCCCCGGCCGCCGCGGCGTCCTGCGCGGCTCGCTGGCCGCGTCGGCGGCCCTGACCCTGCCCGGCGCGCTCGGCGCGGCGCCGGCGCTCGCCCTGTCCGGCCGCCCCCGGGCGGACTGGGGCGTGCAGGCGGGAGACGTGACCTCCGACTCGGGTCTGGTGTGGGTGCGCGCGGACCGCCCGGCCCGGATGATCGTCGAGACCTCCGCGACCGAGTCGTTCCGCGCCCCGCGCAAATGGCACGGCCCGCTGCTCGGCGCGGACACCGACTTCACGGGCACGGCCCGGTTGCACGGGCTGCCCGCGGGCGAGCAGATCCACTACCGCGCGGTCCTCGCCGACCCGGACGACCCGCGCCGCACCGGCGAGCCGGCGTACGGCACCTTCCGCACGGCGGCCGCGCGCCGCCGTCAGGGCGTGCGGTTCGTCTGGTCCGGCGACCTGGCCGGTCAGGGCTGGGGCATCAACGAGTCGATCGGCGGCTACCGGATCTTCGACGCCATGGCGAAGCTGGACCCGGACTTCTTCCTGTGCAGCGGCGACAACATCTACGCCGACGGCCCCATCCAGGCCACCGCCAAGCTCCCGGACGGCAGCCTCTACCACAACGTCACCACCGAGGAGAAGTCGCACGTCGCCGTCTCCCTGGCCGACTACCGGGGCAACTTCCGCTACAACCTGCTCGACGCGGCGCTGCGCCGGTTCAACGCGCAGGTGCCGAACATCGTCCAGTGGGACGACCACGAGGTCCGCAACAACTGGTATCCGGGCGAGGTCATCGGCACCGGCACCCCCTACCCGGCCGGCACGAAGCTCGACGATCTGGCGCTGCGCGCCCGCCGGGCGTTCTCCGAGTACTTCCCCATCTCCACGATCAGCGGCCGCCCGGACGGGCGGATCTACCGGGTCCACCACCACGGTCCGCTGCTCGACGTGTTCGTGCTCGACATGCGTACCTACCGCAACGCCAACTCCCCCGACGACCAGACGACCGACCCGCAGGGCATCCTCGGCCGTGAGCAACTGGAGTGGCTCAAGCGGGAGCTGACCCGGTCCCGGGCGGTGTGGAAGGTCATCGCCGCCGACATGCCGCTCGGCCTGGTCGTGCCCGACGGCGTCGAGGGCAGGCCGAACTTCGAGGCCGTCGCCCAGGACGACCCCGGCGCGCCGCTCGGCCGGGAGCTGCAGATCGCCGAGCTGCTGCGGTTCGTCAAGCACCGCCGGATCACCGGCACGGTGTGGCTGACGGCGGACGTCCACCACACCTCGGCCCAGCACTACGACCCGTCACGGGCGGCCTTCAAGGACTTCGAGCCGTTCTGGGAGTTCGTCTCCGGTCCGCTCAACGCGGGCGCCTTCCCGGCCAGCGCGCTCGACGGGACGTTCGGCCCGGACCGGGTGTTCGTCAAGGCGCCGACCGCGTCCAACGTCTCGCCCGCCGAGGGCTACCAGTTCTTCGGCGAGGTCGACATCGACGGCGACAGCGGCGAGCTGACGGTCCGGCTGCGCGAGCAGGACGGCAGCGTGCTCTTCACCCAGGTGCTCCAGCCGGGCCGGGTCGGGCAGTAATTCCCGTAGGCTCTTCGTCCGTGCCGCGCTCCGGCGTCATCCCCCGGGGCGCGGCCCGGTCCCCGAGCGGGCCTCCAACCGGCCCCGAGAACAGCGTTTGCGCGGATCACGGTGACTGTCAGTGGCCGCCCCCACGGTCTTTCCCAAGCTGTTCCCGGTCTCACGCGGGCAGTTGGACGCCTCCCGGCCCTGCTCAGCCGCGCGCTGCCGGTCCTGCCGGCCGATCTCGCGACCGACGGCCCCACCGGACCGATACGCGGGCCGGGGATCTACCGGCGGTCGCGGCCGATTGCGACGAGCAGTCGGGGGCACGGGGCGAGCTGCCCCAGCCGGCGCGCACGGCGGACCGGCGCGGCACCTCGCGTCCGGTCAGGGAGGCCCGCCGGCTGCGCGGCGCGCTCATGCCGGTGGAGGTGGGCGCATGACATGACGTGCGCCGTCGGCCGGTCCCCTCACGGCGGCGGCCGGCAGGAACACCACACCAATTGAATCAGCGACAAAAGGTGCGAATCATCGCTTTACCCGGACGACACGGAGCGTTCGCGATCGCGCAACACCTGTCCTCCACAGTGGTTGCATGACTCGAGACATGTCTGATGTGACGCGGAGAAGGCATGGCCGCCCGGTGCACCACTGGCGGCGGGACGTGGTGGAACTGGCCGCGCTGTTCACGGCCGTCGCGGTGGCGGACGGCGTGGCGAACCTGATCGGTCACGGGCCCGACGGACCGGCCCTGTTGCTGATCTCGGCGCTGGCGCTGCTCGCGACGGCGACGTTCCACACCTGGTGGGCACGGCGCCACGGGCACGCGCCCCCGGCGGACGATACCGGTGCCCGGCCGCTCGCCTCCGAAGGGCGGCAGGCCGGGCCCTCCGGCGCCTGTGCGGTGGAGCGGGACGAGGTTCCGACGGTGAGCGCGCTGTGGCGGATGCGGACGACGGTGCGGGACGAGCCGGGGTCGCTGGCCGCGCTCTGTGCGGCGCTGGCCGCCCGGCAGGTGGACATCCTGAGCCTGCAGACGCATCCGCTGGCCGAGGGCACGGTGGACGAGTTCCTGCTGCGCGCCCCGGGCCGGACCGAGGCGTCGCAGATCACCCGGGCGGTCGCGTCCGCGGGCGGCGCGGACACCTGGATCGAGCGGGCCGACACGCACGACCTGGTGGACGCGCCGACGCGGGTCCTGGGCCTGGCCACCCGTACCGCGCTGGACGCGGCGGAACTCCCGCTGGCTCTGCGGCAGTTGCTGGGCCGGTGCACCATCCGTTCGCTGCCGGCCCGGCCGGCGGGCGGCGACCGGGGTCCCGAGGAGGTCCCGGCCGAGGGGGTGCTGGAGGACACGGTGCTGCGGCTGCGGGCGCCGGAAGGCGGAGTGATCACCGTGGAGCGGCCGTATCTGCCCTTCACGCCGACCGAGTTCGCACGGGCCCGCGCGCTGGTGGAACTGGACTCCCGGCTCGGACCGCGCATCCCGCGCAGCCAGGACGTGCTGACGCTGCCCGAGGGCGAGGCGATCACCGTGCGCCGGGCCGACACGAGCGATCTCAGGGCCGCCCGGCAGATGCACGAGCGATGCTCGGCGCGGACGCTCGGCCTGCGCTACCACGGGCCGGTCCGTGACGCCGACCGCTATCTGAACCACCTGCTCAGCCCGCGCTTCGGGCGCACGCTCGCCGCACAGACCGCGTCGGGGCGGATCATCGGCCTCGGCCATCTGCTGTGGGACGGCGACGAGACCGAGGTCGCGCTCCTGGTCGAGGACGACTGGCAGCGGCGCGGCATCGGCGCCGAGCTGCTGGGCCGGCTGGTGGGCATGGCCGTGGAGGCGGGCTGCGCGAGCGTGTACGCCGTGACGCAGGCGTCGAACACCGGGATGGTCGCCGCCATGCGCGGCCTGGGCCTGCCGCTGGACTACCAGATCGAGGAGGGCACCCTGGTGATCACCGCCCGCCTGGACACCGCCCCGGCGTCCTGCCGGTTGCCGTACGCCGGCCGGCGGGAGAAGTACGACGGCCCCGCCCTGCGCGACTGACCCCGCACGCCCGACCCCGAGCCACCGGCCGGCACCACTGGTCCCGGCCGGGTGGTGTGCAGGTGTGCGGTCGGCTCATCGCGCCGGACGGCGTACGGTGTGCGGTCAGCTCATCGCTCCGGGCGGCGTACGGTGTGCGGTCAGCTCATCGCTCCGGGCGGCGTACGGTGTGCGGTCAGCTCATCGCCTCGTGCAGCCCCTTCACCTCGGGCGACTCCGGCCGCGGTTCCTGCAGGGCCGCGTCCAGGTCGGCCCACAGGTCCTCGACGTCCTCCAGGCCGACCGACATGCGCAGCAGCCGGTCGCTGACACCGGCGCCGCGCCGGTCCTCGGCGTCCACGATGCGGTGGCTGATGGAGGCCGGGTGCTGGATCAGCGTGTCGACGCTGCCGAGGCTGACGGCCGGAGTGATCAGACGCACGCCTCCGATGACCGCGTGCGGGTCGCCGTGCACCTCGAAGGCGACCATCGCGCCGCCGATGCGCGGATAGTGCACACGGGCCACGCGCGGGTCGGCGGCCAGCCGGGCCGCCAGGTCCGCGGCGGTCGCGGAGGCGGCCCGCACCCGCACCGGCAGCGTGGACAGGCCGCGCAGCAGCAGATACCCCGCGAGCGGGTGCAGGACACCGCCGGTGGCGAAGCGCACCTGCCGCAGCCGCCCGGCGAGTTCCTCGTCGCACGCCACCACGCCGGCCATGACGTCCCCGTGCCCCCCGAGGTACTTGGTGGCACTGTGCAGCACCAGCCGGGCACCCTGCTCGGCCGGGCGCTGGAGCACGGGCGTGGCGAAGGTGTTGTCGGCCAGCAGCGGCGCCGAGCCGCAGGCGTGGGCGACGGCCCGCAGATCCACCTCGGCCAGCGTCGGGTTGGCCGGGGACTCCACCATCACCAGCCCGGTGTCCGGGCGCAGCGCGTCGGCGATGCCCGCCGGGTCGGTCCAGGTCACCTCGGTGCCCAGCAGCCCGGCGGTGAGCAGGTGGTCGCTGCAGCCGTACAGGGGGCGTACGGCCACGACGTGGCGCAGGCCCATGGCGGACCGGACGAGGAGGACGGCGCTGAGCGCGGCCATGCCGCTGGCGAACGCGACCGCAGCCTCGGTGCCCTCCAGCCGGGCCAGGGCGGTCTCGAAGCGGGCGACGGTCGGGTTGCCGAGCCGCCCGTAGACGGGCGGGCCGTCGAGTTCGGCGCCGTCGCCGGCGAAGGCGTCGATGCGGGCGGCCTCGGCCCGGCTGTCGTAGGAGGGATAGGTGGTGGACAGGTCGATCGGCGGGGCGTGCAGTCCCTGGCGGGCGAGGTCGTCCCGGCCGGCGTGCACGGCCTCGGTGGCCAGTGCTCTGGGTGCGGTGGTGCGTACGTCGTCGTACGCGGTGGTGCGCGCGGAGTCGAAGGGCGTGTCCATGGCCGAAGGGTGAACAACGATCGAGGATCTGGCCGTGAACTCCGTGTAACGTTCGGCGTATGGCTGATACCGTCGAACTGGACGCGGTGGATCTCCATCTGCTGCGGCTGTTGCAGAACGACGCCCGGATCACCTACCGGGATCTCGCCGCACAGGTCGGGGTGGCGCCGTCGACCTGCCTGGACCGGGTGACCCGGCTGCGCCGCTCGGGCGTCATCCTCGGCCATCGCCTCCGGCTCGACCCCGCCAAGCTGGGCCGGGGCCTTCAGGCACTGCTGTCGGTGCAGGTCAGGCCGCACCGGCGGGAGTTGGTGGGCCCGTTCGTGGAGCGGATCCGGGCCCTGCCGGAGTCCCTGTCCGTGTTCCATCTGACCGGGCCGGACGACTACCTCGTCCATGTCGCGGTCGCGGACATGGCGGATCTGCAGCGACTGGTGCTGGACGAGTTCACGGCACGGCGGGAGGTGGCCCGGGTGGAGACCCGGCTGATCTTCCAGCAGTGGGACTGCGGGCCCCTGCTGCCGCCGGGCGCGGACACGACACCGGAGGCCGGTAAACCGGGCTGACGCGAGGCGCCTCCTCGTACGAGGATGGTCGCCATGTCAGAGACCAACAGCGCGCTCCCCCGTCAGGTCGCCGACGCCTACGTCGACGAACTCATCGCCCTCGACCCGATCACCGGCACCTTCCTCGGCGTGAAGGAGAGTTCGAGCAGGCTGCCCGACACCTCGCCCGCGGGCCAGGAGGCGCTGGCGGAGCTGGCGCGCACCACGCTGGCCCGCCTGGACGAGGCCGAACGCCGGCCCGGCGCGGACAGTGACATCGAGCGCCGGTGCGCGCGCCTGCTGCGCGAGCGGCTCACCGCGGAACTCGCCGTGCACGACGCCGACGAGGGTCTGCGCGCGGTGAGCAACATCCACAGCCCCGTGCACTCGGTACGCGAAGTCTTCACGATCACCCCCACCGACACCGACGAGGACTGGGCGGCGGTCGCCGAGCGGCTGCGCGCCGTACCGGCCGCGCTGCGCGGCTACCGCGAGTCCCTGGCCCTCGGCCTGGAGCGCAAGCTGTACGCGGGCCCCCGGCCGACCCGGACCTTCGTCGAGCAGCTCACCGAGTGGTCGGACACGAACGGTCAGGGCCGCGGGTGGTTCGAGGACTTCGCCGCCGCCGGTCCCGAGTCCCTGCGCGGCGAACTCGACGAGGCCGCCCGGGCGGCGACCGCGGCCATCGTCGAGCTGCGCGACTGGATGCGCGACGTGTACGCGCCGACGATCGAGGGCACCCCGGACACGGTCGGCCGCGAGCGCTACGCCCGCTTCTCGCGCTACTTCAACGGCACGGACCTGGACCTCGACGAGGCCTACGCGTACGGCTGGTCGGAGTTCCACCGGCTGCTCGCCGAGATGAAGAAGGAGGCCGACAAGGTCCTGCCGGGCGCCGGGACCCCGTGGGTGGCGCTCGCGCATCTCGACACCCACGGCGCGCACATCGAGGGTGTGGACGAGGTCCGCACCTGGCTGCAGGGCCTGATGGACGAGGCGATCGACGCGCTGGACGGCACCCACTTCGAACTCGCCGAGCGGGTGCGGCGGGTGGAGTCGCGCATCGCCCCGCCCGGCGGCGCCGCGGCCCCCTACTACACTCCGCCGTCCGCCGACTTCTCGCGGCCGGGCCGCACCTGGCTGCCGACCATGGGACAGACCCGGTTCCCGGCGTACGACCTGGTCTCGACCTGGTACCACGAAGGCGTCCCCGGCCACCACCTGCAGCTCGCCCAGTGGGCGCACGTGGCGGAGAACCTCTCGCGCTACCAGGCGACGGTGGGCATCGTCAGCGCCAACGCCGAGGGCTGGGCCCTGTACGCGGAACGCCTGATGGACGAACTCGGGTTCCTCACCGACCCGGAGCGCCGGCTGGGCTACCTGGACGCGCAGATGATGCGGGCGGTCCGCGTCATCATCGACATCGGCATGCACCTGGAGCTGGACATCCCGGCGGACTCGCCGTTCCACCCCGGTGAGCGCTGGACGCCGGAACTGGCGCAGGAGTTCTTCGGCGCGCACAGCAGCCGTCCGCGGGACTTCGTGGCGAGCGAGCTGATCCGCTATCTGTCGATGCCCGGCCAGGCGATCGGCTACAAGCTGGGCGAGCGGGCCTGGCTGCTCGGCCGCGAGAACGCCAGGAAGCGGCACGGCGACGCGTTCGACGCGAAGGCCTGGCACATGGCGGCCCTGTCCCAGGGGTCGCTGGGCCTGGACGACCTGGTGGACGAACTCTCGCAGCTGTGAACCAGCCGGGGCGGGTGACCGGACTCCGGCCGCCCGCCCCGACCCTCGGCGCGAGATCGACCGCCCGCCCCGACCGGGAGCGGCCGACACGACTTCGGCCGCCCGCCCCGGTCCGCGGTGCGTCAGCAGCCGCAGTCGTCTCCCTCCGCCGGCGCGGTCAGCGGGTCGGCGGCCCGGCGGTCGCCGCCCTGCCATGTCTCGTAGGCGAAGCCCTCGCGCACCCAGTACTCGAAGCCGCCGAGCATCTCCTTGACCCGGTAGCCGAGTTCGGCGAGGGCCAGGGCGGCGCGGGTACCACCGTTGCAGCCCGGGCCCCAGCAGTAGGCGACCACCGGGACGGACCTGTCGAGCAGCGCCTCCGCCTGCTCGGGGATCAGAGCGGTCGGCAGATGCACCGCGCGGGGAATGTGCCCCTGGTCCCAGGCCTCGGTGGAGCGGGAGTCGAGCAGGACGAAGCCGGGGTCGCCGCCGGCCGCGAGCGCGGCGGCGACGTCGGACACGTCGGCGTGGAATGCGAGGCTCGCACGGAAGTAGGCGGCGGCCTCCCCCGGAGGGGCGGGCGGGACCCGCAGCACCGGGTGGGCGGCGAAGGTGCTGTCGGCGGTGACGGGCGCGGCGGTCATCGTGGGGTCCTTCCGTGGGCGGTCTCGGCACCCGGAAATCTACGGTCGAAGATCACCTCCATGAAGGGGCGATCCACGGCGCACCTCTTGATCGGCCGGGGATCGCCCTGGTATCCATCGCCCATGACCGCGTTTTCCCCGGACGCCACCGACTGGCGCATACTCGACGTCCTCCAGCGGGACGGGCGGGCCGGCTTCGCCGAGCTGGCGCGGGCGGTGTCGATGTCCCCGAGCGCGGTCACCGAACGGGTGCGCCGCCTGGAGGAGGCGGGCGTCATCCAGGGATACGCGGCCGTGGTCGACCCGGAGCGGCTGGGGATGCCGATCCTGGCCTTCGTCCGGCTGCGCTACCCCAACGGCAACTACAAGCCCTTCCACGACCTGGTCGCCGCCACCCCCGAGATCCTGGAGGCGCACCATGTGACGGGCGACGACTGCTTCGTCATCAAGGTCGCCGCGCGCTCCATGCGCCACCTGGAGGAGGTGTCCGGCAGGATCGGCGCGCTGGGCTCGGTGACCACGAGCATCGTGTACTCCTCGCCCCTGCCCCGCCGCCCTCTGGGCCGCTGAGGTCCGAGGGGCCGGCAGAGGGGCGGCGGGGCAGGGTCAGGCCACTCCGCGCTGCCGCACCGTCGAGCCCGACCGGCCCTTGACGACCTCCAGCTGGGCGTGGATCCGGCGGCGCAGGTCGGCGACATGGCTGACGATGCCGACGCTGCGGTCGCGTTCGCGCAGGGAGTCCAGGACGTCCAGGACCTCGTCCAGGGTCTGGTCGTCCAGGCTGCCGAAGCCCTCGTCGATGAAGAGGGTGTCCAGCCGGACGCCGCCGGCCTCGTCGGTGACGACGTCGGCGAGTCCGAGGGCGAGGGCGAGCGAGGCGAAGAACGTCTCCCCGCCCGACAGGGTCGCCGTGTCCCGCTCACGCCCCGTCCACGCGTCGACGACGTGCAGCCCGAGGCCGCTGCGGCCGCGTCCGGCCCGGTCGTCGGAGTGGACCAGGGTGTAGCGGCCGGACGACATGCGCTGCAGCCGTGCGGTCGCGGCGGCGGCCACCTGTTCCAGCCGGGCGGCGAGGACGTAGGACTCCAGGCGCATCTTGCGCTCGTTGTCGGCGGAGGTCCCCGCGGTGAGCGCGGCGAGCCGGGCCACGCGGTCGTACTCCCGGCGCAGGGGTGCCAGGCGGCGTACGCCGGTGGCCGCGCGCGCGGACAGCCGGTCGAGTTCGGCGCTGCGGCGGGCGGCGGCGTCCCGCGCGGATGCGGCCTCGCGCAGCCGCAGGCCCGCGGTGGCCGCGGCGGTCTCCGCCGCCGTGGGGTCGGCGGGCTCGTGCCCGGCGGCGGCCACGGTGTCGGCCTCGGCGAGGACGGCGCGGACGGCGGCCTCCTCGGTGTGCCATGCGTCCAGGCGGTGCTGGAGTTCGCGGTGGGCGGCGTCGTCGAGGAGCGCGGCGACCGCGGCCCGCGGGGTGTCGAAACCGGCCCGGAACGCTGCCTCGGCGAGCCGCCCGTCGGCGTCCTTGAGGCGTTCGGCGCTCTCCTCGGCGGCCCGCGCGGCCTCCGCGGCGTCGGTGAGGAGCGCCACCTGGCGTTCCAGTTGCGCGACCCGTGCGGCGACGCTCGCGGCGGCACCCCTGGCTTCGGCCAGCTCGGCCTCCAGGGTGGTCTGTTCGCGGTCCAGGTTCTCCTTGCGGGTCAGCCGGGCGACCGACCTGACCTCGGCCTGCCGGCGGTCGGCGAGCCGGCGCTCGTGCTCCTGCTCCGCCCGGCGCAGCTCCTCCCGGGCGGCGTGCAGCCCGGAGGCCTCCTGGCGTGCGCGCGTGAGCTCCCGCTCCAGCGCCTCCGCCTCCTCGGCGAGTTGCGCCGCGGGCGCGTCGCCCGCCTCGGCGGTGGCGGCGGCCAGTCGCTCACGCAGGGCGGCGAGCCGGCGCTCGTGGTCGGCGCGCCGCTCCTCGGCGTCCTGGAGGGCGGCCAGGGCGCGCTCCTCCGCCTCGCGGTCGACGTGCCCGGTGACCCGGCGCGCGGGTGCGGGGTGTTCGGTGGCACCGCAGACGGCGCAGGGCTCGCCGTCGGTGAGGTTCGCGGCGAGCTCGGCGGCGATCCCGTTCAGGCGCTGCTCTTTCAGGTCCAGCCAGTGGTCCTTGGCGCGCACGGCGCGTTCGGCGGAGTCGAGGACTCGCCGCTGTGCCTCGTCGGTGTCCCGGAGGAGCTGGTCGCGCAGCCTGGCCGCGCCGAGCCGGGCCTGGGCCCCCTCGCGCCGGACGGCCAGCTGGTCCGCCTGGCCGGCCGCCTCCTGGGCGGCCTCGGCACGGGCCTGGAGTCCGGCGCGGGTGTTCTCCCATCCGGCGAGCCAGGCCTCGGCCTCCTGGAGCACGTCCTCGTCGGCGCGCTCCTGGCGGTCCACGTCCGCGCGCTCGGCGACGAGGTCGGCCAGGCGCCGCTCGGCACGGCGGGCCGACTCCAGTCCGCCCAGTTCCTCGGCGGCCCGGCGCGCTGCGGCGGCCAGTCCGGCCGCGCCGGCGTCGGCGAAGGTCTCGGGCAGCAGCGCACGCGCGTGTGTCCCGGCGGCGGCAGCCCGCCGGTGTGCGGCGTCGGCGGCCTCTCGCAGCTCCAGCGCCGGTGCCACGGTCTGCGCCTTGCGCCCCCGCTCCATCCGCTCCTGCGTCCGGCGGTGCTCCCCGGCCCGCTCCTCCAGGCGTGCGGCACGATCCCGCGCCTCGGTGAACCGGTGTTGCAGCCGGGCCAGTTCGCGTACGTCGTGCAGGGCGCGCTCGGCGGCGGCGTGGGCGGCCTCGGCGGCCGTGAGCCGGCAGTGGGCGACGGTCAGCTGCTCGCGCGCGGTACTGCGGGCGACGGCGGCGGCGGTCAGCACGGCCTCGGCCAGTCCCGGCTCGCCGGGGGCCAGCTCCGGCAGCTCCATGGTGTCGCCGGCCGCCTGCTGCATGCGGTGGGCGTCGGCCAGCAGCGCGGCATCGCCCTCGCGCACCTGGGCCTCGGTGGCGCGCCGGCGCTCGGCGAGGCGCTTTTCCACCTCGGCGAAGCGGTGGGTGTCGAAGAGGCGGCCGAGCAGTTTGCCGCGGGCCTCGGCGTCGGCGCGCAGGAAGCGGGCGAAGTCGCCCTGCGGCAACAGCACGACCTGGCAGAACTGTTCGCGGCTCATGCCGAGCAGCTGGGTGATCTCCTCACCTGTCTCCTGGTGGGAGCGGCTGAGGTCCTTCCAGGCGCCCGTGGTCGCGTCGTACTCGCGCAGCCAGGTCTGCGCCTTGTCGACGGTGGTGCCGGTGCCACGCCGCTTCGGGCGTGCCCGGGGCGGCTGCCGGGTGATCTCCAGGCGGCGTCCGGCGACGGTGAGACCGAGGGTGACCTCGGTACGGGTGCCCGTGGCGGCGTGGTCGCTGCGCAGGGTGATCCCCTGCCCGCTGCCCTGACGTGCGCCGGGCACCGAGCCGTACAGGGCGTAGCACACGGCGTCCAGAACGGACGTCTTGCCGGCCCCGGTCGGTCCGTGCAGCAGGAACAGTCCGGCGGCCGACAGGGCGTCGAAGTCGATGCTCTGGGAACCCCCGAACGGCCCGAAGGCGGTGATGTCGAGCCGGTGCAGCCTCACCGCGCCACCTCTCGTTCCGCCTCGTCGGCGCGTACGGCGTCGAAGGCTTCGCGCAGGACGGCCCGTTCGTCCGCGTCGGGTCCCGCACCGCGCACATGGGCGACGAAGTCCTCGGCGATCTGCTGGTCGCTGCGGTCCGCGAGCCGGCGTGCGTAGGACACGTCCGGGTCGTCGGGGGCACGCTCGGGGTCGAAGACGAGGCTGAGGGTGTGCGGGAAGCGCTCGGTGAGGCAGGCCATCGGGTCGGCCGGGCGGACCGGGTCGGTGAGCGTGGCCTCGACCCAGGCGTCCTGGTGGCGGGCGAGGCCGGGATCGGCGAGCAGTTCCTCCAGCGTGCCCCGGATCCGGGCCAGCGGGCGCGGGACCGGGCAGCCGACCCGCTCGGCGCCGACCCTGCCGTCGGCGTCGAGGTCGACGAGCCACATGCTCTTGTGGTGGTCGGCCTCCGAGAAGGAGTACGGCAGCGGGGACCCGGAGTAGCGCACGCGCTCGGTGATGGTCTGGCAGCCGTGCAGATGCCCCAGGGCGGCGTAGTCGACGCCGTCGAAGACACCCGCGGGGACGGCGGCCACCCCGCCGACGGTGATGTCCCGCTCGCTGTCGCTGGCCTCGCCGCCGGTCACGAAGGCGTGCGCGAGGACGACGGAGCGGGTGTCGGGCGCGCGCGTGGCGAGGTCGGCGCGCACCCGGTCCATGGCGGCGGCGAGCACGGCCTCGTGCTCCGCCTTATCGACCCCGAAGTGGTCCTTGACGAGGGCCGGTTCCAGATACGGCAGGCCATAGAAGGCGACGTCGCCGTGGGCGTCGGCCATCACCACCGGTGTGGCGCACGCCGCGGGCTCGGTACGCAGATGGATGCCGGCGCGGTCGATGAGCCCCGCGCCGACTCCGAGCCGGCGGGCGGAGTCGTGGTTGCCGGAGATCATCACGGTGGGCACGCCGAGGTCCGCGAGCCGGTGCAGGGCGTCGTCGAACAGCTCGACGGCGGCCAGCGGGGGCACCGCGCGGTCGTACACGTCTCCCGACACGACCACCGCGTCGACGTCGTGCTCACGCACGGTCGCGACGAGGTGGCCGATGAACGCGGCCTGGGCCTCGAGCATGCTCACCCGGTGGAAGGACCGGCCCAGGTGCCAGTCGGACGTGTGCAGCAGCCTCATGATCCCCGAGAGTAACGGCCGGGTCCGACATCACGGGTGGTTACTCCCGTATCAGCCGTCATGGGCGGTGAAGTACGGCCCTGTTGCTGGCGAAATACCCGTTTCGTCATGCATCGCCGTAGGCCTCTCCGCCGAGTTCGAGCCCGGCGGTGCCCGCCGTCACATCCGCGAGCCATGCCCGGAAGGCGTCCACGTCGGCGTCCGGCAGGCCGATCTCGATCGTGACCGCCTCGCCGTAGCGCACGTCCCGCACCTCCCGCCCGGTCGCCCTGAGGTCGTTCTGCACCTTGCCGGCGCGCTGGTGGTCGACGGTCACCGTGGCGAGGCGGAAGCGCCGGCGCGTCAGGGTGCCGAGGGCGTCCAGCGCCTCGCCGACCGCTCCGCCGTAGGCGCGGATGAGGCCGCCCGCGCCGAGCTTGACGCCGCCGTAGTAGCGGGTGACGACGGCGACGACGTAACGCATGTCGCGGCGCAGCAGCATCTGGAGCATGGGCACCCCGGCGGTGCCGCCCGGTTCCCCGTCGTCGCTGGCCTTCTGGATGCCGGCGTCGGCTCCGATGACGTAGGCCCAGCAGTTGTGCGTGGCGTCCGCGTGCTCCTTGCGGACGGCCGCGACGAAGTCCTGGGCCTCCTGCTCGGTGGCCGCCGGGGCGAGCGCGCACAGGAAGCGGGAGCGGTTGACCTCGGTCTCGTGCACGCCCGGGCGGGCGACTGTGCGGTACTCGTCCTGCATCCGGCCAGCCTAGGTCCTGTCGTCACATTCCCGTCGTCCGCCCGCGGGGCGGCCTCGCGGCGTCAGGTGCGTGCTCTGGGGGCTCCCCCGGCCGAAGGCCGGGGGAGTGCCGGGCCCTGACCCTCGTACTGGATGTACTCGGGTCCGGGCCCGGTGCGGCGAGTGGGGCACCTCCCACGCCGTCAAGGCAGTGGCGGAGCGTGCACGGCGTCGCGGGGCAGGCGGGAATGTGACGACAGGGCCTCGGGGACTCCTCCGGCGCCCAGCCCCCGTCCTGGTCGCTCCGGGAGCCGGCGCCTGGGAGACCCCCCTAGGACCTGCCCTTCGTGCCCCGCGGCACGGTCAGCCCGGTCAGCAGGGCGATGCCGGGGGCGAGTGCGTTCCAGCCGGTGCCGTGCCAGGCGAGCACGGCGATCGCGGAGGTGGGGAACTTCACCCGGAGCCGCTCCAACGTGTCGTCCAGGCCCTCCCCGGCGAGATGGAGCACCAGTTCCTCCAGGCCCGGGTTGTGCCCGATCAGCAGCAGTGTCTCCACCTGCGGCGGCGTCTCGCGCACGGCCTCCAGCAGGGTGGGGACGTCGGCGGCGTACAGCCGCGGGTCGAGACGCACCGGCGGCGGGGTGCCCCATTCGGCGGAGGCCAGTTCCCAGGTCCGGCGGGCCCGCAGGGCCGTGGAGCACAGCGCGAGGTCCGGCAGGCAGTCGGACGCGGCGAGCGCGCGGCCCGCGGCGGGGGCGTCCCGGCGGCCACGGGGCGCGAGCGGGCGGTCGTGGTCGGTGACGCCCTCGGGCCGGGCGGACTTCGCGTGCCGCAGGACCACCAGGCGGCGCAGCGGGCCGACTCCCGCGCGCGTGCTCATGGCGCGCGTCCGACGTCGCGGGTGAGGTCCAGGCCGAGCAGGCGGTCCGCGTAGGCGTACGTCTCGAAGCGGGCGCCGTCCGCCAGGTCCGGCCGGGTCTCGACCCACTCCAGCACCCGGAGCGTCGCGGTGACGTCCAGGTCGTCCTCCCAGCTTCCGCGCAGCCGTCCGCGCACGTCGTCGGGGACGGGCCGCGAGGGCTGCCGCGCCCAGTCGGCGACCGCGCGGCGCCAGTGGGCGAGGGTCCGGCCGGCCTCGTCGAGCGTGTCGGCGTCGAGTCGCAGGAGCAGGGTGCGGCGGCGGGCGAGCAGGGCGAGGCGCCAGATGGCGGGGTCGGCGTCGGCCGCCGGGATGAGGGGAACGGCCGCGTCGACGGGTGCGACGGCGAGCCGGACGCCCTCGGGTGCGGTCTTGTCGGCCTCACCGGCCACGTGCACGACCTGTGCCTCGCCCAGCGCGGCACCCAGACCGCGGCTGTCCTCGAAGGGCCGGATGCCGAGGGCCGCGGCGGCCGCCCGCAGTTCCGCCTGCTGGCGCTCGCCGGTCAGCAGGGCCCACACCGGCGTACCGCCCAGCTCCAGGGCGCGGACGAGCAGGTCGGCGACGAGGAGCACCCGCAGCCCCGAGGCGTCGAAGCCTGACGCGTGCACCTCGATGCGGGTCAGGCCACGGCGAGCGGGGGCGGCCTCCATGGGCTCGCCGGTCAGGGCGTCGATGATGCGCAGCACGGCCCGAGCGTAGGCCCCCGACCGGCCGCGCGCAGGCGTCCGGCACACGTTCCGGACATCGTGGCGCCCCGCCTGGGGAATCGGCGGGCCGAGGCCGCTGTTGGCGCAGTCGGCAACCTTCCCCGAGACGCGAGGAGACCTGTGGTGTACGGCGATGCGGCGACGGTCCGGAAGATCCTGACCGAACTCGGTGACACCTGGGCCGTCGTGGGCCTGTCGAACAACCGCGACCGTGCCGCGTACCGCGTGGCACAGGTGCTGCAGCGGTTCGGCAAGAAGGTCGTCCCGGTGCACCCCAAGGCGGAGACCGTGCACGGCGAGCAGGGCTACGCCTCCCTCGCGGACATCCCCTTCGACGTGGACGTGGTGGACGTCTTCGTCAACAGCGACCTGGCCGGTCCGGTCGCCGACGAGGCGGTCGCCAAGGGCGCCAAGGCGGTGTGGTTCCAGCTCGGCGTCGTCGACGAGGCCGCCTACGAGCGGACCCAGGCCGCGGGCCTGGAGATGGTCATGGATCGCTGCCCGGCGATCGAAATTCCGCGCCTGAACTAGCCTGTGACAAGCTCTTCCGACATCTCGATATTGAATAGAAACATTCTGCGATGGCCGTTGACCTGGGTAAAGGGTGCACCAAAGAAGCACCCTTGGAAGAGTCAAATTTAGGGCGACGATCTTCTGCGGAGGGGGTCGGCATTCCTACTCTGAGCCGCCGTCGGGCGTTAATTCGGTGTTCAGATAGTGAAAGGCCCCTTGACATGGCGAAACTCGACCATGTAACCGCCGACGTCACCCGGGACCAGACCGGTCTCCGGCGTGACGTCGGTCTGATCGGTCTGATGTGGGCCTCGGTCGGTTCCATCATCGGCTCCGGCTGGCTCTACGGCGCCGAGAAGGCCGTGGTGATGGCCGGCCCGGCCGCGATCATCTCCTGGCTGATCGGCACCGTGGCGATCGTGCTGCTGGCGCTCGTGCACGCGGAGCTCGGCGGCATGTTCCCGGTGGCGGGCGGCACGGCCCGCTACCCGCACTACGCCTTCGGCGGCCTGGCCGGCATGTCCTTCGGCTGGTTCTCCTGGCTCCAGGCGGCCACCGTGGCCCCCATCGAGGTCGAGGCGATGATCGGCTACGCCGGTCACTGGCACTTCGCCCAGGGCCTCCAGCACACCGACGGCACCCTGACGACCAGCGGGTTCATCGTCGCCGTCGTACTGATGGCCGTGTTCGTCGTGGTCAACTTCCTGGGTGTGCGCGTGCTGGCCCACACCAACAGCGCGGCCACCTGGTGGAAGATCGCCGTACCGCTTGCCACGATCTTCATCATCGCGGTGGGCAACTTCCACCCGCACAACTTCACCGTCCAGGGCTTCGCCCCGTTCGGCGCCAAGGGCGTGCTGGGCGCCATCAGCTCCAGCGGCATCATCTTCGCCCTGCTGGGCTTCGAGCAGGCGATCCAGCTGGCCGGCGAGAGCCGCAACCCCAAGCGTGACCTGCCGCGCGCCACCCTCGGCTCGGTCGCCATCGGCGCGACCATCTACCTCCTGCTCCAGATCGTGTTCATCGGCGCGCTGCCGCTCGGCTCCTTCGCGCACGGCTGGGCCAAGCTGGACTTCCCCGGCATCAGCGGCCCCTGGGCGGGCATCGCCACCCTGGTGGGCCTCGGCTGGCTGAGCGTGGTGCTCTACATCGACGCCGTCATCTCCCCCGGCGGCACGGGCCTGATCTACGTCACCGCCACCTCCCGGGTCTCCTACGGGCTGGCGAAGAACGGCTACGCCCCCAAGCTCTTCGAGCGGATCGACACGCGCGGTGTGCCGTGGTTCGGTCTCGCCATCTCCTTCGTGACCGGCGTGGTCTGCTTCCTGCCCTTCCCCAGCTGGCAGGAGCTGGTCGGCTTCATCACCTCGGCGAGCGTGCTGATGTACGCGGGCGCCCCGCTGGCCTACGGCGTGTTCGCCGACCGGCTGCCGCACCACGAGCGGCCCTACCGCCTGCCCGCGGGCAAGGTGATCTCGCCGCTGTCCTTCGTGGTCGCCAACCTCATCATCTACTGGGCCGGCTGGGACACGCTCTGGCGGCTCGGCATCGCGATCGTCCTCGGCTACGTGCTGCTCGGCGGCTACGCCTGGTACGCCACCAACAAGCAGCTCCCCGACGCGCCCCGGCTGGACTTCAAGGCCGCCCAGTGGCTGCCCGGCTATCTGCTCGGCATGGGCCTGATCTCGTGGCAGGGCGGCTTCGGCGGCCAGGGCCACATCGGGCTGTGGTGGGACATGGCCGTCGTCGCGGCGTTCTCGCTGGGCGTCTACTACTGGGCGAAGGCCACCGCGTCCCGGTCCGAGGAGATCGAGCGCAGCATCGAGGAGGTCGTGGTCACCGACGCACCCGCGCACTGACCACGGTCACACGCCGGTCCCGCTCCCGTACGGTGTCCCGTCGGCCGCACCCCCACCACCGGGGCGCGCCTGACGGGACACCGTCATAATGCCCGGGTGACTCAGTCCTCCCCCCACACCGACTCCCCTTCCCGCGAACGCTTTCCGGTCGTCATCGTCGGCGCCGGACCGGCGGGGCTCACCGTCGGCAACATCCTGCGGGCCGCCTCCGTCGACTGCCTTGTCCTGGAGACCGAGTCCCGTCGGTTCATCGAACAGCGGCCCCGTGCCGGGGTCCTGGAGGAGTGGGCCGTACGCGCTCTGGAACGCCATGGCCTGGCCGCGAACCTGCTGGAACGGGCCGGACGGCACACCACCTGCGAGTTCCGCTTCGACGGCGCCGGCCACCGCTTCCCGTACACGGACCTGACGGGCCATCACCACTTCGTGTACCCGCAACCGCTGCTCGTGACGGACCTGGTGCGCGAGTACGCCGACGTCCGGGGCGGCGGCATCCGCTTCGGCGTGCGGGACGTGACGCTGCACGACACCGACACGGACCGGCCGTCGGTGTCGTACCTCTGCCCCGAGACGGGACTACGACGGGTGATCCACTGCGACTTCGTCGCCGGATGCGACGGAGCCCGCGGGGTGAGCCGGTCCGCGCTCGTCCCGGAGCGGGCCCGGATCGCCCGGCACGACTACGGCATCGGCTGGCTGGCGCTGCTCGCCGAGGCCCCGCCGTCCTCCGACCGCGTGCTCTTCGGCGTCCACCCGCGCGGCTTCGCCGGGCACATGCCCCGCAGCGCGGACGTGACCCGCTACTACCTTCAGTGCCCGCCCGGCGACGACCCGCAGAACTGGCCGCACGAGCGCGTCTGGGCCGAGCTGCGGCAGCGGCTCGCCGCGGCGGACGCCCCGCCGCTCATGGAGGGCCGGCTGCTGGAGCAGCGGGTGCTCGACATGCACGACTACGTCGTGGAACCGATGGCCTCCGGCCGGCTGTTCCTGGCCGGTGACGCGGCGCATCTGACGGCGCCCATCGCGGCGAAAGGCATGAACCTCGCCCTGCACGACGCCTTCCTGCTCGGTGACGCGCTCGCCGCGTACATCACCCGGGGCGACGAGGGCGGCCTGGCCGGCTACTCGGCGGCGTGCCTGCGGCGCGTGTGGGACTACCAGGAATTCTCCCAGTGGCTCTCCGACGTCTACCACGGCACCGCGTCGGGCGATCCGTTCCAGGCGGGCACCACACTCGCCCGGCTGCGCCGGCTGTTCACCTCGCCGGCCGCGGCGGCCGCCTTCGCCGAGCAGTACCTCGGCACGGCCGGCCACTTCTGAGGACGGACCCCGGGGCCGAGCGCCGGTCACCGTCACCGGTCGCGAGGCACGCGGGCCGCGAGGCACGCGGGTCAGTCGTGGAGCGGCCGGTCGCCGAGCCGGTGGTCGGCCACGTTCAGCGCCTCGGCGACCAGACGGCGCAGATGGCCGTCGTGCAGGGAGTAGATCACCCGGCGGCCCTCCTTGCGGGTGGCCACGAGCCCGGCCAGCCGCAGCCGGGCCAGGTGCTGGCTGACGGCGGGGCGGGCGGCGCCGCACGCCTCGGTGAGCGTGGTGACGTCGGCCTCGCCCGAGGTCAGTGCGTGCAGCAGGGTGAGCCGGGTGCGGTCGCCGAGCAGGGCGAGCAGTTCGGCGGCGAGCGCGATCTGCTCCTCGCCCGGGGTGCGCGGGTGCACATGGTGCGCAGGTGATAGGTGCATGCGTGCGCTCATACGCACATAATGGCGTCGTGGGCGCCCGGCGTCCACCTCCCGCGCACCGGAAGGGGAACGACGTGAGCGACCGGCACCACCCCCACGACCACGGTCACAGCCACGGCCACGACCACAGCCGTGATCATGCGCACCCGCACCCCCACTCCCACGCGCCGGCGTCCCTCCGGCACCGCGTGCGGCACGTCCTGACGCCCCACTCCCACGAGACCGCGGACAAGCTCGACTCCGCGCTGGAGTCCTCGGCGCGCGGCATGCGGGCCCTGTGGGTCTCGCTGGCCGTACTGGGGGCGACCGCGCTCGTCCAGGCGCTGGTGGTGGTGGGGTCCGGCTCGGTCGCCCTGCTCGGCGACACGGTGCACAACGCGGCGGACGCCCTGACCGCCGTGCCGCTGGGCATCGCCTTCGTGCTGGGCCGCAGGGCCGCGACCCGCCGCTTCACCTACGGTTACGGGCGCGCCGAGGACCTGGCCGGTCTGGTGATCGTGCTGACGATCGCGGCGTCTGCGGTGTTCGCGGCGTGGGCGGCGGTCGAACGGCTCGTCGATCCGCGTCCCGTGCAGCATCTCCCGGCGGTGGCCGTGGCGGCCCTGGTCGGGTTCGCGGGCAACGAGTGGGTGGCCCGGTACCGGATCCGGGTGGGCCGGGCGATCGGTTCGGCCGCACTCGTCGCCGACGGACTGCACGCCCGTACGGACGGCTTCACCTCGCTCGCCGTGCTGCTGGGCGCGGGCGGCGCGGCCCTGGGGTGGCAGTCGGCCGACCCGATCGTGGGGCTGGCGATCACGGCGGCGATCGCGCTGGTGCTGCGCGACGCGGCGCGCGAAGTGTTCCGGCGGATGATGGACGCCGTCGACCCGGCCCTCGTGGACCGGGCCGAGGGGGCCCTGCGCCAGGTGCCCGGGGTGCACGCCGTGGGCGAGCTGCGGCTGCGCTGGATCGGTCACCGGCTGCGGGCGGAGGTCGCGGTGGTGGTGGACGGCGAGGCGACCCTGCGCCAGGCCCACGCGGTCGCCGTCGACGCCGAACACGCCCTGCTGCACACCGTCCCGGGGCTCACCGCGGCCCTGGTCCACGCCGACCCCGCCCCCTCCCCGGGCGAATCCGACCCCCACCTCACCCTCGCCCACCACGCGTCGCCCTGAGCAGGCGTGGCTCGGGCCCCCTGTTCAGACGTCAGGTGCCCAGACCGTCCAGCACCACCGCGCCCGGGAGTTCCGCGAAGGCCTTGCCCGGGACGAGGAGCTTGCCGCGGCGGCGGCCGCTGCCGACCAGGACGTACGGGAGGTCGACGACGGCGGAGTCGACCAGTACCGGCCAGCTCTCGGGCAGCCCGATCGGGGTGATGCCGCCGTACTCCATGCCGGTCTCCCCCGTGGCCACGTCCATCGGCGCGAACGAGGCCTTGCGGGCGTCGAGTTGGCGGCGTACGACGCCGTTGACGTCGACGCGCGTCGTCGACAGGGCCACACACGCGGCCAGCCGGCTCTCACCGCCGCGCTTGCCCGCCACCACCACGCAGTTCGCGGACCGCTCCAGCAGGTCCTGGCCGTAGTGCTCGACGAAGACCGCGGTGTCGGCCCACCGCGGGTCGGTCTCGACGTAGACGATCTGGTCGGCGGGGACGCTGCCGCGCCAGTGGCGCAGGGCGTCGGCGACGGGGCGGACGAGTTCGCCGAGGCAGTCGGGCGCGGGGACGGCCCGGTCGAAGTCTCCGATGGGTGCGCGCATGACCGCACGGTAACAGCCGCCCGGCGCGCGCCGCCGGAGCGTCTCAGCGCACGGGCGGCACCGACACCGCCATCACCATCTCCATGGGCACGGCACCCTCGTTGGCATATGTGTGCGGCGTGTTGGCCTCGAAGGACGCGCTCGCGCCCTCGGGCACGCGGTACTCCACCCCGTCCACGGTGAGCGTCAGTTCCCCCGCCGTGACGTGGACCAGTTCGACCGTTCCGCCCGGGTGCGGGTCGGAGGCGCTGCGCTCCCCCGGCATCAGGCGCCACTCCCACATCTCCAGCGGGCCCGGCGCCTCGACGCCCGCCAGCAGCCGGTTGTAGCTGCCGGCGTCGGTGTGCCAGAGCCGGACGGCCTGCTCGGCGGGGACGACGCGGACCTTCGGACCCTGCTCGTAGTCGAGCAGGGTGGTGATGCTGACGCCGAGCGCGTCACCGATCTTGACGACGGTGCCGAGGCTGGGATTGGTGCGGGCCTGCTCGATCTGGATGAGCATGCCGCGGCTGACTCCCGCTCGGGCGGCGAGCGTGTCCAGCGTGAAGCCGCGCTCGGTGCGCCAGCGCTTGACGTTGCGCGCCAGGGACTGGGTCAGTAGTTCGAGGTCCGACACATTCCGTCCAATATTCTTGATGACAGAGTTCACTTCACTGAACTACGGTGGGGTGCACCCGATCGTTCACCGAACTGTACTGCGAGGCGTCCCGTGACAGCATTCTTCGCCCTGGCCACCAGCCTCCTGTGGGGCCTGGCCGACTTCGGCGGCGGACTGCTCACGCGGCGCAACCCGGCGCTGACGGTGGTCGTGGTCTCCCAGACGATCGCGGCGGCGGTGCTGGGCGCGATCGTGGTCGCCACCGGCGGCTGGAGCGAGGCCGGGCCGCGGCTGTGGTTCGCCTTCGCCGCGGGCCTGGTCGGGCCGGTGGCGATGCTCTCCTTCTACAAGGCGCTGGCGCTCGGCCCGATGGGCGTGGTCTCGCCGCTCGCCACCCTGAGCGTGGCCGTCCCCATCGGGGTCGGCCTGGTGCTCGGCGAGCGGCCGGGACTGCTCCAGGCCGCGGGCATCGCGGTCGCCGTCACCGGTGTGATCCTCGCGGGCGGGCCGCAGATGGGGGGCGCGGCCGTGCAGCGGCGGACGATCTGGCTGACGCTCGTCGCCGCCCTCGGCTTCGGCACGGTGTTCGCGCTGATCGCCGAGGCGTCGACCACGGTCACCGGGCTCTTCCTCGCGCTGTTCGTGCAGCGGGTGACCAACGTGGCCGCGGGCGGGGCCGCGCTGTACCTCTCCGCCCGCCGGGGCGGGGCCGTGCTGCCGGAGGCCGGATTCCCCTGGGGTGCCCTGCCGGCCCTCGCCTTCGTCGGACTCGCGGACGTGGCCGCCAACGGCACGTACTCGGTCGCCGCCCAGCACGGCCCGGTCACCGTGGCCGCCGTGCTCGCCTCCCTGTACCCGGTGGTGACCGCGCTGGCCGCCCGCGGCTTCCTCAGTGAAAGGCTGCGGGCCGTCCAGGCGGCGGGAGCGGGTCTGGCGCTGGTGGGGACGCTGCTGCTGGCGACGGGGTGAGACGCCCTCTAGGAGCCCCTGGGAGTCCCCTAGGAGCGCGCCGCCGAGGAACCGGAGTCCTCCGCACCGCCCAGTTGCGCGAGCCCGGCCACGCTCTCCGGGTCCAGGTCCGCCAGCGCCACCAGCTGCTCCGGGGTGACACCGTCCGGTATCGGCACCGGTGCCGGTGTCCGCAGCGGGGGCTGCCAGCCGCCGGCGGGCGTCCACCGGCGTACGACCCGGGCGGGCGCCCCCGCGACCACGGCGTGGTCGGGCACCTCGCCGCGCACCACCGCACCGGCCGCGACCACCACGTTCCGCCCGATCCGCGCCCCGGGCAGGACCACCGCCCCGGTGCCGATCCAGCACCCGGGCCCGATCTCCACCGGCTCCATCCGCGGCCACTGCTTGCCGATGGGCTGGTGCGGGTCGTCGTAGGAGTGGTTGGTGGAGGTGACGTAGACGTACGGCCCGAAGTAGCAGTCGCTGCCGATGGTGACCGTCGTGTCGGCGATGACATGGCTGCCGCGGCCGAGGACGACTCCGTCGCCGATGCGCAGGATCGGGTCCGGCCCGAGGTCGAGGTCGGGCATCAGACCGGCCGTCAGCGTGACCTGCTCGCCGACGATGCAGTGCGCACCGAGATGGATCCACGGTTCACCGAAGACCGTGCCGAGCGGGAAGGCCAGCCTGGTACCTGTTCCCATCGCGCCGAAGCGGAAGCGCCCGGGGTGTTCCGCCGTGACGGAGCCCGTGCGCTGCACCCAGGCCCAGCCCGCGTGGACGGCGCGCTGCGCGAGGCGGCGCCGCCATGATGAGAACGTGTTCTTGCGCTTGGGCACCCGCTCACCGTACTCAGGCCGTGCCGCCCCCATGAGACCGGACGCCTGTGATCTTCACCCCACCGGATGACGTACGGTGCGGGGTGTCGACGACAAGGAGAGGGCGATGACGCACAGGGCGCTGATCACGGGCATCGGTGGCAAGGAGCCGAAGATCGACGGGGAGGCGTTCGTCGCGCCCACGTCCTCGCTGATCGGAGACGTGACGGTGGAGGCCGGGGCGAGCATCTGGTACGGCGCGGTGGTCCGGGGCGACGTCGAGCGGATCTTCGTCGGCGCGCGGAGCAACATCCAGGACAACTGCACCCTGCACGCGGACCCCGGTTTCCCGGTGACCATCGGCGAGCGGGTGTCCGTCGGCCACAACGCGGTCGTCCACGGGGCGACGGTGGAGGACGACTGCCTGATCGGCATGGGGGCGACCGTGCTGAACGGCGCGGTCGTCGGAGCGGGATCACTCGTCGCCGCTCAGGCCCTGGTGCCGCAGGGCATGGTGGTGCCGCCGGGTTCGCTGGTGGCAGGGGTGCCGGCGAAGGTGCGGCGGGAGCTGACGGAGGAGGAGCGCCAGGGCCTCACGCTCAACGGCACGATGTACGCGGAACTGGCGAAGGCCCACCGGGACGTGCACCGGTAGCGGACGGACAGCTCTGCGCGGTGGTGCACAACCGGCCTGCTCGAGGCCTATTCGGCGGCGCCCACGGTCTCGGCCTCGGCCTCCTGCGCGGCACCCCGCGCCTTCTGCGCCTTGCGCCTGAGCACCAGCATCGACCCCAGCCCGATGAGCACGGCCACCACCAGGCCGAGCCAGGAGAACTTCTTCAGCCAGGACTCGGCGACGACACCGACGTAGTAGATGACGGCCGTCGTGCCGCCCGCCCAGCAGATGCCGCCGAGCACGTTGGCGGTGAGGAACTTCCAGTACGGCATCCGCAGCACGCCCGCGAGCGGGCCGGCGAAGATGCGCAGCAGGGCGACGAAACGGCCGAAGAACACGGCCCACATGCCCCACTTCTCGAAGGAGCGTTCGGCCGTGGCGACATGTCCGTCGCTGAAGTGCTTGGGGAACCTCCTCCCCAGCCAGGCGAGCAGCGGTCTGCCGCCCTTGCGGCCGATGGCGTAGCCGATGGAGTCGCCGACGACCGCGCCGGCGGTGGCACAAGCGCCCAGCACGACGGGGTTGACACCGGTGTGCTGCGAGGACATCAGGGCCGCCGAGACCAGGACGATCTCGCCGGGCAGGGGGATGCCCAGGCTCTCCAGCCCGATGACCAGGGCCACCACGGCGTAGACGGCACCTGCGGGCACCGAGTCGAGCCACTCCTGGACGTGCACCGCCGGTTCCTCCCCGTTTCGCGTCCGCGTGTTCCCGGGCGCGCCGCGAAGAGCGCCCCCGGGAAGCCTACCGGTCCGGCCCGCAAGGGTGGTGTGCCATGGTTCGCCCGGAGTTCTCCGAAGCGGACGCGGACGGGGTGCCGGGGGCGACCGTGACCGTGCGGGCGGGATCGCCGGGCGCTCCCCAGGTGACCCGGGGGACGGGGACGGCCCGGTCGGCCGTCCAGCCCTTGGCCGCCAGGACGGTGGCGAGCAGGACGAGCGAGGCGAGTCCGACGGCCACGGCCAGGGCCGTGCGGTGCCGGTTCCCGTGTCCATGTCCGTGCCCGCGCCATGGGGGCGTGCGTCCGGAGAACGGGCCGCCGCCGGCGCCCGCCACACCGGCGATGCCTCGACGTCCGGCGCGCGCGAGGCCGGCCGGCCCGGACGCGCGGTGGGCCCCCGGGGCCGCCGCGGCCGGGCCGGCCGCGGCGGCCGCGGCGCGGGCCGGCCGGGAGTCCAGATAGCGGCGGGCGCCCCAGCCGAGCACGGCCTCGGCGATCAGGACGTGCAGGCCGCCGTCGAAGTGACCGAGTTGTTCGGCCGCGTGCCGGCAGTGCCGGCAGGCGCGGAGGTGCTGCCGGACATCGGGCAGCAGCGTCCCGCCACGGCGCAGGGGAACGTCGAGAAGCCGGTTGTAGTAGCGGCATTCACCGCTCGGCGCGAGTTCCCGGTGTGCGCGCACGCAGCCCGCCCGGAATTGCTCCCGTGCCTGTTCCAGCGTGCCCGCCGCGCAGTCGGCGTCCATCGCCAGCAGACCCGACGGTATGGTTATGGGTTCGGCCTCGACCTCGGTGTGCCACAACAGGCACTGGAAAGCGCCGGGAAGGGCCTGGAAAGCCCTTTCCGCCAGCAGCCGCTTTTCGGACGTCATGGACTTCACCGCACGAAGACCGCGACCTCCTGAAGGTCTGCTCAGTTCCGGCAGTACGGCGCGCGCCGCCTCGTCGGCGGCCCATTCCCGGACGGTTTCCCGGGCGGCGACGAGGAGTTGCGGGCGCAGGGCGCCGCCGACCGCGCCTCCGGTCAGCCGGCGCAGCACCTGCCGGAAGGCGGCGGTGGCCACCATGGCCGCCGAATCACCCGGCGCCGCAAGGCAGATGGCGGCGTAGTCGTAGGTCGCCCGCCAGTGCCGGGCGAGCAGCAGCGCGACGGCGTGGTGGCCACCGTCGGGGTCCCGCAGCCGGGCGACGAGACGGCGGTCGGACTCGGCCGCGGTCACACCGGGGTGGGGCGGATAGGGAGGGCGTGGGGGGTGGGGGGCTTGCACTGGACCTTTTCCTTTCAGGCCGCAGGACGGCACACGGAACGCGTCCAGGGGACGCGGGTGCCGGAGGGGTGCGCACCTGACCGGGAAAGGGAGGCCGGTCATCGCCTTTCCCGCAGGGGAGGCTCACTTTCGCACACGCTACTCACGGGAAACAAGGAGTTCGAAAGGCCGAAGTGGCAATGCCCGGAAATGCCAGGGGAGTTACCGCGAGTATCCGCACCCGCATTCGAAAATTCCCCAGGCACCCCGACCTGTGGACGGCCGGGGCCCGATGACACACGAAACCGCCAACTCCGGCCCTCACCCCGCCGGATGAGGGACCGGAGCGGACGCCGGCGGCGGTGCAGCCCCGCTCAGCCGTTCGGCCGGAGGGTCCAGACGACCGTCATCTCGCTGGTGACGGCGCCGTCCTCACGCTGGATCCGCACGGCCACCGGGAACTCGGGGCGCCGGCCCTCGTCGAGTTCGGCGACGACCTCGGCGGCGGGGCGGCCGAGGGTCGCGGTGGCCTTGACCGGACCGAGGGCGATCTTCTTGAACGCGATCTGAGCGTTGACCGGCAGCGGCACCGCCCGCGAGAGCTGGTCGCCGAAGGCGGCGAGGACGACCGCCCCGCTGGCCGACTCGCCGAGCGTGAACATCGCCCCGGCGTGCGGTCCGCCGACGTGGTTGCGGTACTCGCCCTGGTCCGGCAGGGACAGCACGGCCCGCTCCGGAGTGGTCTCCAGGTACTCGAGGTTCAGGGTCCGAACCATCGGCACCGTGGCGGCGAGCAACTCGCCGATCGACATCTGATCTGCGCTCATGGCATCATGTTACTTACGAGTAGCAGACCTGACCAGAGTGATCCCGGTGCGCGTCCGCCGATCTGGTACGTCCCTGACAAGGCCCGGTGACCGAATCGTGTCCCCGGCACCATAGGGTTGCTGCTCATGTGGCCAGGACAGCAGCCGCCCGGGGGCGAGCAGAACCCGCAGAACAACCCGTACCAGCAGCCGGGTTACCAGCAGCCGAATCCCTATCAGCAGCCCGGGTACCAACAGCCCAACCCCTACCCCCAGCCGCCGCAGCAGCAGCCGCAGTGGGGCGCCCCCGCCCCCGTGGGCGGGCCGCAGCCGCCGACCGGCACGGGCGGCGGTGGCGGCGGCGCCAACCGGACCAAGCTCGTCGCGATCATCGCCGCGACGGCCGTGGTGGTGGCGGCCGGTGTGACCGGGTTCCTGGTCCTCGGCCGCGACAAGGACGACAAGGCGGACGGCGGCAAGACCGACGGCAAGGCGAGCCGGTCCGCGTCGGCCTCGGCATCGGGCGGCGCGAGCCCGTCCGACACCACGACGGGCGACAACCCGCGCGGCACTCAGACCGAGAAGCCGGTGATCCCCGGCTGGAAGGTCGTCCTCAACCCCAAGCACGGCACGGCCTTCGACGTCCCGCCCGACTGGAAGGTCGACTCCCCCGGTGTGGTCAGCGGCTTCGAGGACAAGAAGAAGGGCGACGGCTCTCCCTACATCGTGTTCTCCGCGCCCGCCTTCCTGAAGGAGAACTGGTGCACGTCCGACGACGACAAGGACGGCAACAAGGAGACCAGTTCCCTGGCGTCCAGTGGCACCAAGGGTGAGAACGGCGGCAAGGACACCGCCAGCATCGCCCGCGGGGACGCCGCCGCGTTCGCCTTCGGCGGCTACACCGACCAGAGCGACGCCGCCAAGAAGTACCTGCGGATCGGCAAGGCCAAGCCCTACACCACCAAGTCCGGCCTGAAGGGCAGCGTCGCCATCTCGTTCACCGTGGGCGTGCCGAAGACGCACAAGTGCGACAGCGACGGCAAGGCGACCAGCTTCGCCTTCAAGAACTCGCAGGGCGACTTCACCTCCTGGACCCTCTACGCCGCCAAGGGCGTCAAGGACGAGCTCTCCAACGCCACCATCCTGAAGATCCTCAGCACGGTCCGGCTGCACGGGGACCCGACCGGCTGACCGGGCACGGGCGCGGTAGGCGGGCGGGACGAACGGGTCAGCCGACGCTGAACGTCCCGCCCGGAGGCTCGGGTGAGGGTACGGCGTCCTCGTCCCCGACGGCGGCGGCCGTGCCGATGAACTCCCGCAGGGCGGCGCCGTGTTCGACGCGGGCGGGGAAGACGTCGGCGGCGGTGAGCCGGGCCAGGGCGGCCGTGTCGACGGGGCGGTGCGCGGCGATCAGCACCGCGTTGCCGAAACGCCGGCCGCGCAGCACGCCGGGCTCCGCGATCACCACCAGCTCCTCGAACAGCGTGGCGAACGTGGCGAGTTGGGAGCGCAGGAAGGCGAAGGGCGCCGCGTCGGCGAGGTTCGCGAGGTAGATGCCGTCGGCGCGCAGCACCCGCTCGGCCTCACGGGCGTAGGCGAGGGTCGTGAGGTGGGCCGGGACCCGGGAGCCGCCGAAGACGTCGGCGATCAGCACGTCCGCGGAATCGGCCCGGGCTGCTTCCAGCCAGGCGCGGGCGTCGGCGGTGTGCAGCCCCGTCCCCGCGTCGTCCGGCAGCGGGAGGTGGCTGACGACCAGCTCCAGCAGGGCCCGGTCGGCCTCGACGACCTCCTGGCGGGATCCGGGGCGGGTCGCGGCCACGTAGCGGGGCAGGGTGAGCGCACCGCCGCCCAGGTGCAGGACGTCCAGCGGGCGGCCCGGTTCCGCGACGGTGTCCAGGACGTGCCCGAGCCGGCGCGCGTACTCGAACTCCAGGTGCGTGGGCTCGTCCAGGTCGACGTACGACTGCGGCGCCCCGTCCACGGTGAGCAGCCAGGCCCGTTCGCGGTCGATGTCGGGCATCAGCTTGGCGGTCCCGTGATCGACGGCGCGGGTCACGGGTATGGACTCGGTCACGGGTCCATTGTGCCGGTCCGTACGTCCGGTGCGCGCCGCCGCGGCACCGGACGTACGGACCGGCAGGTGACCTCGCCGGGGGGGGGGCGGGCGCGCCCCGCCCCCCCCCCCAGCGGGGGGGGCACCCCCCCCGTCACCCCCCCGCCGGGCCCCCGGCCCCC
>NZ_JAVACL010000017.1:0-158759 GCF_032658145.1 Streptomyces sp. MK7 | reverse complement strand
ACGCGTCATGACCTGAAGCGAGTCGTCGCCCACCACCTCGGCGGCGGCCAGCACCATATCGCGTTCCGGCCCCCGCGGGACCCCGGCCGCGGCACGCTCCAGCAGCGCGGTGCCCTCCTCCAGCACCAGCCCGGCGTCGGTGCCGGCCGGCACCTTGATACAGGCGGTGTGCCGCCAGGTGGCGACCGGATCGCTCCAGGCCTCCACGTGATACGTCCAGCGCCCGGGCGCGTCCGGGGTGACCTCGGCGCCCCAGCGGTCGCTGCCCGGCGCCAGTTCGTGCATCGGCGTCCAGGGGCCCGGACGGCCTTCCGGGTCGGTGAGCACCACATCGGCGGCCACGGCGTCGTGGCCCTCGCGGAACACGGTGGCGGTGACCTGGAACGACTCGCCCGTCACCGCTTTGGCCGGGCGACGGCCGCACTCCACGGCCGGGTGGACGTCCCGCACCGGAATGCGGCCGAGAACCGTGGTCGAACTCGGGGTCGAACTCATGGTGTCACCTCCACCGTGCTTGAGGCCGGGCTCGCGCCCGGCCGGGAACCGCGTCTTCTCGGCATGTCCTTCTCGGGGTCCTCCCCGGCATGTCCTGCCCGGGGGAGGGCGTGCGGGGGCGTGGGCTCCACGCCCCCGCGGGCTCTGTGTCCCGCTGGGCTCTGTGCCCGGGCGGCCGATGCTGGGCTCTGTGCCCCGGCGGCCCTGTCTATGCCCCGGCGGGCGAACGCCTGTCCTTCGTCGTGCGCCGGCCGCGCCGCGTGACGACACCGACGTGCGGCCGGCCGCTGCTCTGCTCACGCAGATAGGTGACGAGGTTGGTGCGCAGATAGCGCTCCGCGGCGTCCGCGGCCTCCCGCGCGCAGCGCTTGCCCATCAGCACGCACAGGGTGTAGCCCGAATCCTCGAAGGTGGCCCGCACCCTGCGGTCGTCGGGGGACACGAGCATCGCGCGTTCCCACGCCCGGTAGTGCCGCAGATGCCGTGCGACTTCGGCCTTGGCGGGTAGCAGCATGGCGCCGTTCACCTTTCGGATGCGCTCGATGGGCACGTTTCCCCGACGGTCGGGGCGGTGACCGCGCACGTGGAGGCACGGATCCCGTTCACGGCGCTCGAGACTTTCACTCATGGTGCACGTTCAACGACCCACCGTCCTGTTGGATCTTCAACCAGCGTGTTTCGCCTGCTCGCCGCGGTCCTGGCCAGAGCGTCGGGCGCCTCCTTCCCGACCGCTCGGGTTGCACGAATGGCGTAGCGCGCTCAGTGTGGGATCTGACTCAGAGGCAACACGTGCTCACGCTTCGTACTCGGGGGCTGAGCCCGACACAGGGGCCTTGAGGGAGCGCGAGCCTCGCCGTGAGGAGCCAACGACGATGAAGACCGCAGTGCCCTGCTACTACCACCTCGACGTGGAAGTCAGCCCGGAACGGGTCGGACAGGTCAGGCGCATCCTGGCCGCTCACCTCCGGTTCTGGGACCTGGAGGACCTCGTCGAACCCGTGTGCGGCGGCGCCGAGATGCTGCTGAAGGCCATCGACGAGCACGCCCGGGACAAGCACACATCCATCGAGATGTGGTGGACCGGCCAGCACCTCATCACCGCCGTCGGGGAGAACAACCACGACCTGCGCCCGGACCAGGACCTGCGCAGCTGCCTGGCCCGCATCGCGGCGACGAGCGACGGCTGGGGCTGCTGCGCCTCCGAGACCGGCAGCAAGGTCATCTGGTTCTCGCAGCGGGCCCGCGCCGGGGTGCGTGTCCCGCTGGTCCCGAGGGCTCCCGAGCCGACCCTGCGCGAGGGCCTGAAGCCGCCCCGTGCCATGCCGGTCGCCGCGCTGGCCTCTCCGCTGAGCGGCCCGGAGGACGCCCTGGAGGAGGCCGTCCTGGAGGAGGCCCGGTGACCGCGCGCGGGCGCCATAAAGGGGTATCCGTTCCCGTGTGGAGCGGGTACCCCTACCCGCTGGGCGCCGCGTACGACGGCGAGGGCACCAACTTCGCGCTGTTCAGCGAGGTCGCCGAACATGTCGAGCTCGTCCTCGTGGACGACGCCGGCGACCGCCGCCACGTCCCGCTGACCGAGGCCGACGGCTTCGTGTGGCACGGCTGTCTGCCCGGTGTCGGGCCCGGGCAGCGCTACGGCTACCGGGTGCACGGCCCCTGGCACCCGGCGGCCGGCCACCGCTGCAACCCGAGAAAGCTGCTCCTGGACCCCTACGCCAGGGCGGTGGACGGGCAGACCGACAACCACCCCTCCCTCTACGAGCGCGCCGCGCACGGCCCCGACCCGGCCGACAGCGCCGGGCACACCATGCTCGGCGTGGTCACCGATCCGGCGTTCGACTGGGGCGACGACCGCCCGCCGCGACGGGCGTACTCCGACACCGTGATCTACGAGGCGCATGTGCGCGGCCTGACCCGCACCCACCCCGACGTCCCGCCGGAACTGCGCGGCACCTACGCCGGGTTGGCGCATCCCGCGGTGATCGAGCACCTGACCTCGCTGGGCGTGACGGCCGTCGAGCTGATGCCGGTGCACCAGTTCGTCCACGACGGCGTGCTCCAGGGCCGGGGCCTCGCCAACTACTGGGGCTACAACACCATCGGCTTCTTCGCGCCGCACAACGGCTACGCCGCCCGCGGCAGCCGCGGCGAGCAGGTCGCCGAGTTCAAGTCGATGGTCAGGGCGCTGCACGCGGCCGGCCTCGAGGTGATCCTCGACGTCGTCTACAACCACACCGCCGAGGGCAACGAGAAGGGCCCCACCCTGTCCTTCCGCGGCATCGACAACGCCTCCTACTACCGCCTCGTCGACGGCGACTGGGCGCACTACTACGACACCACCGGCACCGGCAACAGCCTCCTCATGCGCCACCCCTACGTGCTGCAGCTGATCATGGACTCGCTGCGGTACTGGGTCACCGAGATGCACGTCGACGGCTTCCGCTTCGACCTGGCGGCCACCCTGGCCCGGCAGTTCCACGAGGTGGACCGGCTGTCGGCGTTCTTCGACCTGATCCAGCAGGACCCGGTGATCAGCCGGGTGAAGCTGATCGCCGAGCCGTGGGACGTCGGCGAGGGCGGATACCAGGTGGGCAACTTCCCGCCGCTGTGGTCGGAGTGGAACGGCCTGTACCGGGACGCGGTACGGGACTTCTGGCGCGGCGAGGAGCACACGCTCGGCGACTTCGCCTCCCGTCTGACGGGCTCGGCGGACCTGTACGCCCACAACCGGCGCCGGCCGCGCGCCAGCGTCAACTTCGTCACCGCGCACGACGGTTTCACCCTGCGCGACCTGGTGTCGTACAACGACAAGCACAACGAGGCCAACGGTGAGGGCAACCGGGACGGGGAGAGCGCCAACCGGTCCTGGAACTGCGGCGCCGAGGGGGAGACCGAGGACCCGGCGATCCTCGCCCTGCGCGCCCGCCAGCAGCGCAACCTCCTGGCCACGCTGCTGCTCTCCCAGGGCATCCCGATGCTGTGCCACGGCGACGAGCTGGGCCGCACCCAGCGCGGCAACAACAACGCCTACTGCCAGGACAACGAGGTCTCCTGGATCGACTGGCGGCTGACCGCCGGGCAGCGGGAGCTCGCGGACTTCACGCGGTACGTCATCGCGCTGCGCGCCGCCCATCCCGTGCTGCGCCGCCGCCGCTTCTTCCAGGGCGAGACGGCGACCCGCGACGACCAGCCGCTGCCGGACCTGGTGTGGATGCTCCCGGACGGCCGGGAGATGGCCGAGGAGGACTGGCGGCGCTCCGACGCGCACTCGGTGATGGTCTTCCTCAACGGCGACGCCATCGCCGAGCCCGACCGCAAGGGCCGGCGCGTGGTGGACGACTCCTTCCTGCTGCTGCTCAACGGCTACTGGGAAGCGGTCGACTTCCGCCTGCCCGGCCGCGCCTACGGCGACCGCTGGACCACGCTCCTCGACACGGCCGAACCCCACGGTCCCCCGGACGAGGCCGAGCACAAGCCGGCCGGCGACCTCCGCGTGGAGTCCCGCAGCCTGGTCCTGCTGTCCCGGCCGCCGAGGACGGCACGCTGAGCGAAGGGCCCGGGTCCTTCCCGGAACCGCGGCCCCTCCCGGGATCGGTTCCGGGAGGGGCCGCGGACCGCCACCCCCGTTCGGATCTCCCGGCGGCGGGTTCAGATCTCCCGGCGGGAGGTCACCGTGAACTGAGCGCCGTCCGCGTCGCGCAGCACGGCCTCCTCGGCGCCCTCGCGCAGGACGCTGCCGCCGTGGCACTCGGCGGCCCGGACACAGGCGGCCACGTCCGCCACCCGGAAGTGGATCTGCCAGTGCGGGCGGATCGTGGGGTCGGGGGCCGCCTCCAGGGCCCCCGACTCGATGCGGGCCACGATCTCGCCGTGGCTGCGCAGCACGACCTCCTCGGCCTCGTAGCGGACCTCGCAGCAGCCGGGCAGGTCCGAGGCCCAGTCCAGGACCTCGCCGTAGAACATGGCGGCGTCGAACGCGTCGCGCGTGTGCAGCCGGATGAAGGCGGGCGCGGCCTTGCGCCACGTCTCCCAGTCGGTGAACAGCTCGCCCTCCCAGATCCCGAAGGTCGCGCCGTCCCGGTCGGCCAGCAGGGCGGCCCGCCCGGGCGGCAGCGAGATCGGGCCGACCGCCGCCGTACCGCCGCGTTCCTGCACCCGCGAGACGGCGTCGTCGGCGCTGGGCACGGCGAAGTACGGGGTCCAGGCCACCGCCATCTGCCACATGGAGGCCACGGCCGCGATCCCCGCGACCGGCGCACCGTCGACGAGCGCGATACGGAAGTGCTCACCGAGCTTGGCCGTCGAGCGCCAGTCCCAGCCCAGCACGGCATGGTAGAAGTCCTCGGTGGCCTCCAGGTCCCGGCTGGTCAGGCTGACCCAGCAGGGCGCGCCGCACACGGAGTGGGTGGAGAGGACGCCGGTCCCGGGGTGGCTGGAGGGTGTCGCGTCGTGGTTCATGGCACGTCCTGGTTTTCGTCGGCCGGTGGCCACCGGTCTCACACCAGTGTCCGACGGGAACGCCCTGGGGCGCCTGCCGAGTACCCTCCCGATGCCGCCGAAACGGCGGCCCGGCCCGCACTCGATCACCCGACCGGGTGCTCAGGCGTGTGTCAGCCGGTGATCGACCGGGTGGTCCACCGGGTGAGCGGGGCGGGGCGCCCGCGTTCACAGCGTCTCGGCGAGCAACTCCTCGCGCAGCTGGGCGAAGCAGCCGCTGAGCAGCCGTGAGACGTGCATCTGCGAGATCCCGAGCTGCTGTGCGATCCGGCTCTGCGTCATGCCCCGGAAGAAGCGCAGGTACAGGATCATGCGCTCGCGTTCGGGCAGTGCCTCCAGACACGGTTTGACGGCCACCCGGTCCACCACGAGGTCGTAGCGCGGGTCGGCCTCGCCCAGGCCGTCGCCGAGCGCGTAGCCCTCGGTGCCCGGCACCTCCGCCTCCAGGGAGAGCGCGGCGAAGCAGTCCAGGGCCTCCATGCCGGTGCGCACGTCGCTCACGCTCAGATGGGTGTACTCGGCGATCTCGGTGACGGTCGGTGCCCGGCCCGGGGTGGTCTGCGCCAGCTCCTTCGCGGCGCGCCGCACCCGGTTGCGCAGGTCCTGGACCCGGCGCGGCACGTGCAGCGTCCACATGTGGTCGCGGAAGTGCCGCTTGATCTCCCCGGTGACGGTCGGCACGGCGTACGCCTCGAACGCGTAGCCGCGCGCCGGATCGTAGTGGTCGACGGCCTTGACCAGGCCGAGCGCCGCCACCTGGTAGAGATCCTCCAGGGCCTCACCGCGCCCGCGGAAGCGCACGGCGATCCGCTCGGCCATCGGCAGCCACACCTGGACCAGCTCGTCCCGGAGCGCCTTGCGCTCGGGGCCGTCCGGCAGTCGCGCGAGCCGCTCGAACGCCGCCGCGGTGTCGGGGGCGTCGTCATGCGGATGGGACTTCGTTCTGCCGGTGGTACGCATACGCTGCGCCTCCCTCAGCAGGTGCTCGATGGACGGACACCGCGGGAGGCGCTGGGCTCGGACCTGGGGACAGACATCGGGGCCCGGCGCGCCGGCTCCCACGGACGTGCCTCCTGTCCGAAGCACTGAAATGCCAATTCCCGAAGTCGGCGATTCCGAAACAATTCCAGAATTCGGTGACGGTGTGCGACCGGACGATTCTGTATCGTCGAACGGTGAGGGCCGGAATTGCTGTCGCGTTGAATATTGAGAATTTCATTTACCAAATTCCGGTGACCGCGTGGGTCCCCGTGGACCCGGACGGTCGGGCCGGTCTTGACCGTCCCTTGGGCCACTTACCTCTGTCACAGAGGTAATCTGCCTGGCATGGAGCCGGAGACCGACGTGGAACCGGGGGCCTACGCCGAGGAGCTGGCCGACGCGCTCGTCGGCGTCCTGCGCCCGATCCGGCGCCGGCTGCGCGCCGGGCTGACCGTCCCGCGGCTGCGCGGCGCCGAGGTGGAGCTGCTGCGCCTGGTCGAGGCCCGCCCCGGCATCGGTGTCTCGGAGGCCGCCAAGGAGCTGCACCTGGCTGGCAACTCCGTGTCGACACTGGTCAACCGGCTGGTCCAGGACGGGCAGCTGGTCCGCGAGACGGACCCCGCCGACCGGCGGGCCGCCCGCCTGCTGCTCACCGAGGCCGCCGGGGCCCGCCTGCGCGACTGGCGCGCGCGCCGCGCGGCGCTGGTCCGGCGCCAGGTCGACCGGCTCGGCCAGGCCGACCGGGACGCCCTGCGCGCCGCGATCCCCGCCCTGCGCAGGCTGGCCGTCAACCTGCGTGAGGAGGCCGACCGACCATGACGCCGGACACCGCCGCGGCCGCCGACGAGCGGGCCGCGGCCGACGACGCGGTCGTCTGCACGGGACTCGCCCACGCCTTCGGCGGCACCAAGGCCGTCGACGGCCTGCACCTGGCCGTGGGCCCGGGGGAGGTGTTCGGGCTGCTCGGCCCCAACGGGGCCGGGAAGACCACGGCGATCCGCTGCATCACCACACTGCTGCCGGTCCCCGCCGGCATGGTCCGCGTCTTCGGCCACGACCCCGCCCGCGACCGGATGGCCGTACGCCGCCTGCTGGGCTACGTCCCCCAGCAACTGTCGGCCGACGCCGCCCTCACCGGACGGGAGAACGTCACCCTGTTCGCCCGTGTCTTCGACGTCCCGCGCCGCGAACGCGCCGCCCGGGTCGCCCAGGCCCTGGCCGCCGTGGACCTGACCGACGCCGCCGACCGGCTGGCCAAGACGTACTCCGGCGGCATGGTCCGCCGCCTGGAACTGGCCCAGGCCCTGGTCAGCGCGCCCCGCCTGCTGATCCTCGACGAGCCCACGATCGGCCTCGACCCGATCGCCCGCACCGGGGTGTGGGAGCACATCAACGCCGTCCGCGCCGCCACCGGCATGACGGTCCTGGTCACCACGCACTACATGGACGAGGCCGACCAGTACTGCGACCGGGTCGGCCTGATGCACCGCGGCCGGATCCGGGCCCTGGGCACGCCCGCCGAACTGCGGCAGGGGCTCGGTGAGCGGCGCCGCGCCCAGGGCGCCCCGGCCACCGATCCGCCGCCCACGCTCGAGGACGTCTTCCGTGACGTGGCCGGCAGCGGCCTCGACGACACCCCAGGAGATTTCCGCGATGTCCGAAGCACCCGCCGCACCGCCCACCGTCTCGGCTGAGCCGGCCGCAGAGGGCGGCATCGGCCTTCTCGTGAAGCCCCCGCGGCCCCGCGCGGGCTGGCGGCTGCTGCCCGCCCGCGTCGCCGCCATGTGCGCGGTGGAGCTGCAGAAGCTGCGCCACGACCGCACCGAGCTCTACACCCGCGCGGTCCAGCCGGCCCTCTGGCTGCTGATCTTCGGTCAGACCTTCACCCGCATCCGGGCCGTCCCCACCGGCGGGATCCCCTACATCGACTTCATGGCGCCCGGCATCATCGCCCAGTCCGCCATGTTCATCGCCATCTTCTACGGCATCCAGATCATCTGGGAGCGGGACGCGGGCGTCCTCAACAAGCTCCTGGTGACCCCGACCCCGCGCTCGGCCCTGGTCACCGGCAAGGCGTTCGCGGCCGGGGTGAAGTCGCTGATCCAGGCGATCGTCGTGATCGTCATCGCCGCCCTGCTGGGGGTGGCGCTGACCTGGAACCCGCTGCGGCTGCTCGGCGTCGCCGCCGCCGTGATCCTCGGATCCGCGTTCTTCTCCTGCCTGTCGATGACCATCGCCGGCATCGTGCTCAGCCGCGACCGGCTGATGGGCATCGGGCAGGCGATCACCATGCCGCTGTTCTTCGGTTCCAACGCCCTGTATCCCGTGGCCGTCATGCCGGGCTGGCTCCAGGCCGTCAGCAAGGCCAACCCGCTCAGCTACCAGGTCGACGCGCTGCGCGGGCTGCTGCTCGGCACCTCCTCGCATCTCGCCCTCGACTTCGCCGTCCTCGTGGTGGCCGCCGCGCTCGGCATCACCGCCGCCTCCGGCCTGCTCGGCCGGCTCGCCCGGTGAGGGGGCTCACCCATCCGTCGGGCGGCCGTACGGCGTGATGTGCGGCACGCCCGCGGCGGCGGCCGGAAGGGCGGAATCGGAGGTTTCTCCAGCACACGGCTTGATCAGCGATCAATTGCCGGCGAATTCCCAGGCCACGCCGCATTCGGCACATTTGACAGTGTGCTCGGCCCACAGATAGGAAGCAGCTCTTGGTAGTCGAGAGGTGCATTGTGTACGAGCCGAACGTGGTCGGGGACTGGCAGGAGTACGACGGGCATGCCGGTCTGCGTGTCCGCGTCCACCGCCTGGAGCCGGCCGAGCCGCCGCGCGGACGCGACGACGCGGCCGAGGGGCTGACGTACTTCCGTATCCGGGTCACCGTCGAGAACCGTGGCACGGGCAGCTTCGGCGTCCACCTGGAGGACGGCCAGATCGATGTGCGGATCGGGCCCGACGGGGAGGGCGCGTTCGTCGACTGGCGCAACTCGCAGTTCATCGAGGGCTACGACGTCTACCCGCTGCGCCGGGTCACCGCCGTGCTGTACGCGGCCGGCCCGGAGTCGGCCCTGTCCCAGGTCGACGTCCAGGTCCAGCTGCGCGTCGACGACGAGTGGACCGACCGGCGGATGTGGACCGGCGGCATCGGTGCGCACGAGGAGTCCGTCGCGGCGGGCGCGGCCTGCGCGGGCGCCCAGGGCGGGCTGGTGCACCAGATCAGCAACTTCCTGCGCGACCAGGCCGAACCGGGCGCCGCCGGCTGACACGGCCCGGCGCCCGGTTCGGCCCGACCGCCTCAGTGCGGGATGCCGTCGATGATCTCGCGGGCGCCCTGGCGCAGCAGGGCCACGGCGACCGAGGTGCCGAGCGTGGCGGCGTCCAGGCGGCCCGCCCACTCGTGGGCGTTCAGCCGGGTCTTGCCGTCGGGGGTGAACACGCACGCCCGCAGCGACAGCTCACCGCTGCGGTCGACCCGCGCGTACCCGGCGATCGGGCTGTTGCAGTGCCCCTGGAGCACATGAAGGAACATGCGCTCCGCGGTGGCGGCGCGGTAGGTGTCGGTGTCGCCGAGGGCGCTGACGGTCTCGATCAGCTCGGTGTCCCCCTCGCGGCACTGCAGGGCGAGGATGCCCGCGCCGATCGGCGGCATCATCGTCTCCGGGGACAGCACCTCGCTGATCATGTCCTGCCGTCCGATGCGCTCCAGACCGGACACGGCCAGCAGCAGGGCGTCCGCCTCCCCGGCCGCGAGCTTCTCCAGCCGCCGGTTGGCGTTGCCGCGGAACGGGACGCAGGTGAGGTGCGGATGGGTGGCGGCCAGCTGAGCGATACGGCGCACCGCGGACGTCCCGATCCTGGTGCCGGGCGGAAGCTCGTCGAGGGTGAGGCCGCCGGGGTGCACCAGGGCGTCGCGGATGTCGTCCCGCTTCAGGAACGCGGCGAACGTGGTGCCCGCGGGCAGGGGCCGGTCGGCGGGCACGTCCTTCAGGCAGTGCACCGCCAGATCCGCCTCCCCGGCCAGCAGCGCGGCGTCGACCTCCTTGGTGAAGGCGCCCTTGCCCTCGACCACGGCCAGTTCGCCCAGCCATTTGTCACCGGTGGTCTTCACCGGCACCACCTCGGTGCGCACGCCCGGGTACAGGGCGGCCAACTCGGCACGGACACGCTCCACCTGAGCCAACGCCATCGGCGAGTCCCGGGAGACGACACGGATCATTTCAGGCACGGCCATGCGGCACACGATAGACCTTCCGTGCACCCCCCAACTCACCGGACGGCGCGCACGACACCACTCGGAAGGCGAGCGGGCCGTATTGCCGGGCGCAGTGCTCTCGCCTCCACGCGGCGCCGCTACCTCAGCGGGTCGTCCGGCAGGTCTGCCGCCGATTGCTCGGGGGTGAGGTCCGGGCGGAGCCGTAGCCAGGACGGCTGGCGCAGCATGCCCGCGCGGGTGCGGACGCTGTAGCGGACCTCGCCGACCAGGCGGGGCAGCACCCAGTGGGCCCCGCGCGCGGCCGGTACGGGGTCGAAGGGGCACACGTCGGTCGCCAGGTCCGCGAGCAGCGCGGCGAGCTCGGAGCGCTCGGCCTCGCTCCAGCCCGTGCCCACGCTGCCGACGTAGCGCAGCTTCCCGCCCCCGCGCTGCCCCATCAGCACGGCGCCCGGCAGCCCGGTCAGGCGCCCCTTGCCGGGCAGCCAGCCGCCCACCACGACGTCCTCGCTGCGCATGTTGCGGATCTTGATCCAGGCCCGGGAGCGCACCCCTGGCTCGTACACCGAGTCCAGCCGCTTGCAGACCAGACCCTCCAGACCGTGCTCGCGGGTGGCGGCCAGGGCCTGGGCGCCATGGCCGAAGACGGCGCCGGGCGTCGACCAGTACGGCCCGTCGAGACCGAGCGCCTCCAGCCGCTCGCGGCGCTCGACGTAGGGCAGCCGGATCAGCGGCTCGGTGCCCAGGTAGAGCACGTCGAACAGCACCGCGTGCACGGGGATCCGCGCCGCCCGGCGTGCCGCGAGGCCGGGGGAGTGGGCCAGTCCCATGCGGCCCTGGAGCAGCTGGAAGCTGGCGCGGCCCGCCTCGTCCAGCGCCAGGATCTCGCCGTCCAGGATCACGGGCGTGGTGCCCAGGGCCCGGCCCAGCGGGCGCAGCTCGGGATAGGCGGCCGTGATCTCCTCGCCGGAGCGGGCCCGCAGCAGCAGGGAGCCGTCACCGGGCAGATACGCCACCATGCGCTGGCCGTCCTGCTTCGTCTCGTACGCCCACCGCGCGTCCTGCGCGGGGGAGGGCAGTGAACCGGGCGTGGCGAGCATGGGCGGGATCAGCGGCAGGGTCACGGCTGAGGTGTCGACGAACCATCCCGCCGTCAAGCGCCCTCCGGATCACTTTCCCCTGAACGGGGGCTGCCGGGGGAGGGCGGACAAGGCGAAGGAGATGGAGTCCCCCCACATACCTACCGCCCAGTAGGATCTACATACCTACCGTCCAGTATGATCGCGCGGCAGACTCTCGGAGGAGGAACCGTGCCCCGGTCCGATCGCTCACCCCTGCTGCTCGCCGGCCTGCTGGCCACGGCGGGTGCCGCCCACTTGGCCTCGCCCCAGCAGTTCGACGCGACCATCCCGCGCGCCCTGCCGGGCCGCCCCCGCACCTGGACCTACGCCAGCGGCGCCGCCGAGCTCGCGCTGGCCGCGGGACTGGCGCTGCCCCGGACCCGAAGGGCCGCGGCGCTGGCCACGGCCGCCTTCTTCGTCGGCGTCTTCCCCGCCAACGTGCAGATGGCGGTCGACTGGCGGCACCGTCCCGCTCCGCAGAAGGCGGCGGCCCTCGGACGCCTGCCCCTGCAACTGCCCCTCGTGCTGTGGGCCCGCGGGGTCGCCCGGACCGCCGCCCTCCGCGCTTGATGTGGTGTGACAACCGCCTCATTCTGAGGATATGGAGCAGGTCTCCGCCACGGCCGTGGTCGACGCCCACGGCATCGTCACGGGCTGGAGCGAAGGTGCCCGGCGGCTGACCGGATACCCGGCCGAGGAAACGGTCGGGCGGCCGGTGCGCGCCCTGCTCGCCGAGGAGCCGCCGCCCGGGGCCCTGACCGCGCTCTCCGGCCCCGCCGTCCTGCGCCACCGGGACGGCTCCACTGTGACGACCGCGCTGCGGGCCTGCCCCGTACTCGGCGCGGACGGCCGGCCGGACGGTTTCGTCGTGACCGCCGGACCGGAGACCCCGCCCGAGCACGTCCTGGCCGGACAGGCGTTCCAGCAGGCCTCCGTGGCGATGTCGGTCTTCGACACCCGGCAGCACTACCTGCGGCTCAACGAGGTCGCCTGCCAGGTGATGGGCGTCCCCGAGGAGACCCTGCTCGGCCGGCCCTACCCGGACAGCGTCGAGGACACCGCGCCCAACCGGGGCTTCCTGGAGCATCTGCGCCAGGTCGCCGAGACCGGCCGCCCGGCCCGCTACGAGAGTTTCACCAGCGCCCCCGCCCTGGACCGGGAACAGGCCTGGACGATCGAGATGTGGCCCGTGCGGGACGCCCGCGGCACACTGACCGGGGTCGCCCTGGCGGCCCTCGACAGCAGCGACCAGTACTGGGCCCGGCGCCGCCTCGCTCTCCTGAACGAGGCGGCGGCAGGCATCGGCACCACCCTCGACGTGGTGCGCACCGCCGAGGAACTGGTGGAACTCCTCGTGCCGCAGTTCGCCGACTTCGCCATGGTCGACCTCCTCGAGTGGGTCCTCGGGGCCGAGGAACCGCCGGACGCGCCGGCCGACGAGATCGCGCTGCGCCGGGTCGCCCACAGCTCCGTCACCCGGGGCACACCGGAGGCGGCCGTACGCGTGGGCGAGAGCGACGTCCGCCCAGCCGACTCGGCCGCCGCACGGGCGATGCGGGCCGGACGGGCGGTCCTCAGCCAGGCCGACCAGCCCGAGTTCACCGGATGGATCACGGAGCGCAACACGCGGGGCCCCGCGGGACGCCCCTACCGCAGCGGCGCCCACTCGATGATCACCGTGCCGCTCCGGGCCCGCGGCACCACCCTGGGCGTCGCCGTGGGCCTGAGGATCAGCCAGCCGGGCGCCTACACCGCCGACGACGCCGTGGTCGTGGAGGAACTCGCGAGCCGGGCCGCCGTCTGCATCGACAACGCCCGCCGCTTCGCCCGCGAGCGTTCCACCGCGCTCGCCCTGCAGCACAGCCTGCTGCCGCGCGGGCTGACCGGCCAGACGGCGGTGGAGGTGGCCCACCGCTACCTGCCCTCCGGCTCGCAGGCGGGCATCGGCGGCGACTGGTTCGACGTGATCCCGCTCTCCGGCAGCCGGGTCGCCCTGGTCGTCGGCGACGTGGTGGGCCACGGCATCCAGTCCTCGGCCACGATGGGGCGCCTGCGCACGGCCGTACGGACCCTCGCGGACGTGGACCTGCCCCCGGACGAACTCCTCACCCACCTCGACGACCTGGTGGCCCACCTGGCCGACGAACAGGACGGCGGCGAGGTACCGGAGTTGGGCGCCACCTGCCTCTACGCCGTCTACGACCCCGTCTCGCGGCGCCTGACCCTGGCCACCGCCGGCCACCCGGCACCGGTCGTCGTGGCGCCGGGCGGAGACGCCGCGCCGGTCACCGTGGCCCCGGGACCACCGCTCGGCGTCGGCGGCCTGCCCTTCGAGGCGACCGAGCTACGGCTGCCCGAGGGCTCGGTCGTCGCCCTGTTCACCGACGGCCTCGTAGAGCACCGCGACCGCGACGTCGACCGCGCCACCGCCGAACTGTGCCGGGCCCTGTGCGCTCCCGCCGCATCGCTGGAGGACCTCGGCGACGGAGTGCTGAAGGCCGTCCTGCCGGAGGAGCCCGGCGACGACGTGGCCCTGCTCCTGGCCTGTACCCGCGCGCTCGGCGCGGACCAGATCGCCACCTGGGACGTCCCACCGGACCCGGCGCACGTGGCCGCCACCCGCCAGGCCGCCGCCGACCAACTGGCCGCCTGGGGACTGGAGGAGACCGCGTTCGTCACCGAACTGGTCGTCAGCGAACTGGTCACCAACGCCATCCGCTACGGCGACCCCCCCGTCCAGCTGCGGCTGATCCGCGACCGGGCGCTCATCTGCGAGGTCTCCGACGCCAGTTCCACCTCGCCGCACCTGCGCCGGGCCCACGCCTACGACGAGGGAGGCCGCGGCCTCCTCCTGGTCGCCCAGCTCACCCAGCGCTGGGGCAGCCGCCCCACCGGCCGCGGCAAGACCATCTGGTGCGAGCAGCCCCTCCCCTCCGGGTGACCACGCCGCCACCCCATCGCCCCGCGGCCGGCTGGGACACTCGGCGCGCCGGCGAGAACGGCGGTGCCCAGTGCGCCCGGTTCGGGTTGCGGTACCCAGGGAGTCCGGTTCTGGTCGCGACGCCGAGCGCGCCCCGCACGGAGTGCGGTGCCGGGCCTGCCGCGGCTCGGGTCCGGCAGCGAGGGCGCCTCAGGGGACTGAGCAGCGAGCGCACCGGCATGGACTCGGCTGCCGCCGCGCCCCGGCGGGCGTGAGCTGGAGCGGCGGAGCGCCGGTCCGGGGTCCACACGACGAGCGTGTCAGCCGGGGCTGTCGCCGTCGAGCGCCTCCGCCGCTGAAGCAGCGAGCAGGCCCGTACGCGTTCCAGCCCCGGCGCCCCCGTCGGGGCTCTGTCCCCGGTGTGCTCCCGTTCAGGTTCCGGACCGGGCGCGCCCCCGTCCGGGTTCTGGGCCTGCCGTGGTCCGCGCCGGTCCCGGGCTTGCCGTGCCTCGCGCCGGTCTGGACCCGCGATGCCCCGCGCCGGTCTGGACCCGCCGTGAGTCGTCCAGGCTCTGGGTCGGGCGTGCGCCTCTTTCGGCTCTGGGTCGGGGCGTGCGTCCTCTCCGGGATCGGGGCCGGGCGTGGCTCCCGCGTTCCAGGGGCGGGCGTGCCCGGCGCGGGATCAGCCCTCGCCGTCCTCCGCCACGACCTGGGCCAGCGTGCGGCCGGTGCGCACCGAGCGGGCGCGGCGCGGGTCGGGCGTGCCGTGCCCGGCGCTGCGGCCGCCGCCCTTCTTCACCAGCAGCCACGCCTCCTCCTCGGCGCCGTCACGGCCGCCGCGGAAGCGGGTCAGCGCGTACTCGCCGCGCAGCTTCGACCCGCGCAGCCGGAAGGTGGCGTGCCCGCGCTCCAGCGACTCGGCGAAGCCGACCGGCCGCCCCCTGCGGTCGTGGCTGAGCGGCTCGTACGTACCCCGGTCCCAGACGATCACCGTGCCCCCGCCGTACTCGCCCTTCGGGATCACGCCCTCGAAGTCCTCGTACTCCAGCGGGTGGTCCTCCGTCGGTACCGCGAGGCGCTTGTCGTGCGGGTCGTCCGAGGGCCCCCTCGGGACCGACCAGGACCTGAGCACGTCGTCGACCTGCAGCCGGAAGTCGAAGTGCATCCGGCGCGCGTCGTGGATCTGCACCACGAACCGTGGCCCGGCACCGCCGGACGTCCCCTGGCCCGAGGGCTCCCGGGTACGCCCGAAGTCCCGCTTGCCGCGGTACTCCCGCAGCCGTTCGTCCGCAGCCACCTGAACCTCCTCCGCACGCTCCGCGCACGTCACGGCCACCCGAGTACCCGGCGCCGCCGGAGCGACGCCGGGCCGCGCCGCTCAGAACTCCTCGTGCGTCTCCGGGTCCCCGCCCAGACGCCGCGGGGCCTCGTGCGTGAGCGCGTCGAACTGGTCGGGGGCGAGCTCGAAGCCGAAGAGGCCGAGGTTCTCCCGCTGCCGCCCCGGGTCCGCCGACTTGGGGACCGGGACCGCGCCGAGCTGGGTGTGCCGGCGCAGCACCGCCTGGCCGGGCGTCACACCGAGCGCCTCCGCGACCGCGACGACCGCCGGATCGTCCAGCAGCCCGGCACCCCGGCCCAGCGGGCTCCAGCTCTCGGTGACGATGCCCTTGTCCGCGTGGAAGGCGCGCAGTTCCTCCTGCGGGAGGAACGGGTGCGGCTCGATCTGGTTCACGGAGGGCAGGACCCCGGTCTCCATCTCCAGCCGCTCGATGTGCCCGCGGGTGAAGTTGGAGACGCCGATCGAGCGCACCAGGCCGTCCTCACGGAGCTTGATCATGGCCTTCCAGGAGTCCACGTACTTCCCGACGCGGGGGAGCGGCCAGTGGATGAGGTACAGGTCCACGTACTCGAGGCCGAGGCGCCGGCGGGACTCCTCGAAGGAGGCGAGCGTCTCCTCGTACCCGTGGTGCCGGCCGGGCAGCTTCGTCGTCACCACGATCTCCTCGCGGGGCACGTCACTGCGGGCGACCGCGCGGCCGACGCCCGTCTCGTTGCGGTAGTTGGCCGCCGTGTCGACCAGCCGGTAGCCCAGCCCCAGGGCGTCGTGCACGGCCCGCTCGGCCTCGGCGTCGTTCATGGGCCAGGTGCCCAGACCGACCGCGGGGATCCGCGTGCCGTCGTTCAGGGTGTGCGCCGGGATGCTGATCACGTCGGAACCTTCCCGTCGGCGGTGGCGTACGGCCAGTATGGGCGGCCCCTCCCGCCCGGCGCCGCCGGCTCCGTCGCCGATAGGGTGAGGGCGATCGACCGGACGGGCGGGGAACGGGGATGAGGACGGCGGACGGCATGGGCACCAGCGCCGAGGACAGGAACGGCACGGGCGGCGGGCGGCCCGCGTCCCGGCCCACGTCACGGGACGTCGCCCGGCTCGCCGGAGTCTCGCACACCGCCGTCTCCTTCGTGTTCAACGGCCGGGCCGAGGGCAACCTCTCGCCCGCCACCCAGGAGCGCATCCGGCAGGCCGCCGCCCGGCTCGGCTACCGTCCCGACCCCGTGGCACGCGGCCTGCGTCGCCGCCGTACGGCCGTGATCGGCCTGGTCACCGACGAGATCGCCTCCTCGCCTTTCGCGGGACGGCTGCTGCGCGGCGCCATGGAGACCGCCTGGGCCGAGGACCACCTCGTGCTCACCATCGACTCCGGCGGCGACCCGGCCAAGGAGGACGCGGCCGTCGCCGAACTCCTCGACCGGCGCGTCGACGGCATCATCTACGCGGCCATGTCGCTGCGCCGGGTCCGCGTCCCCGAGGGCCTGCACCGCACCCACTCCGTGCTGGCCAACTGCCTGCCCGAGGACGACTCGCTGCCCGCCGTCGTCCCCGCCGAGCGCGCCGGCGGCCGCAGTGCCGCCCGGCTCCTGCTCGACCAGGGGCACCGCAGGCTGGCGGTGGTCGGCGGGCTCGACGACATCGCGTCGGCGGAGCGGCTGCGCGGTTTCCGGGACGCGCTGCGCGCCGAGGGCATCACCGTGCCCCGGGACCGGGTGGTCCGCACCGGCGGCGAGATCTCCGGCGGCTTCGAGGGCGCGACCCGGCTGCTCGCCGGCACCGACCCACGGGAGCGCCCCACCGGCGTCTTCTGCTACAACGACCGGGTCGCGGCGGGCGTCCTGCACGCCGCGACCCGGCTGGGGATCGACGTACCCGCCGATCTGTCGGTGGTCGGCTACGACGACCAGGAGCACATGGCCGCCTTCCTCACCCCGCCGCTCACCTCGCTCGCCCTGCCGCACCGGGCGATGGGCGAGGCGGCGGCGCGGCTGCTCCTGGACGCCATCGGCACCGGCCGCACGCCGCCGGCCACCACGCGCCGCGTGGCCTGCCCGGTGGTCAGCCGTGCCTCGGTGGGACCAGCTCCCATCCGGTGACGGCGGCCGACGTGCCCTCGACCACCAGTTCGGCCACGTCGTCCGGCCGCCGGTAGACGCGTTCGGTGACCATGGCCCGGTCCTCGGCGAACAGTTCGACGAGCGAGCCGTCGACGAGGACGCGGACGGTGACCTCGCGCCGCCGCGGCAGACGCACCGTGATCGGGCCGGAGCCCTCGCGGCCCGCGCGGGGACGGGTGCCGCGGTCGAGGGTGACCGCTCCCGCGTCCGGGTCGATGCGGACCTTCAGGTCCGCGCGCCCGTCGGCGGACCGCAGCAGCGTCGCGGTCGTCCGGGCGCGCGCGGTGAGCGTCAGGTCGTACGCCTCCGGGAGCCGTACCGGGCGGTCCGGGCGGTCCGGTGCCGCGACGAACGGCTCGGCGGCGCGCAGCAGGTCCAGCTCCGGCGCCGGGGACACGCGCAGCGAGCCGTCCGGCCCGACGTCGACGACCCGCGGCGCGGTGAGGACCCCGGCCCAGCCGGCCCGCTCCACCTCGTCCTGTCCGCGCGCCTCCCACGACCAGCCCCACATCAGGGCCCGGTCATCCTCTTGCAGCACGGCGGGAGCGTAGAAGTCACGGCCGTGGTCGAGCCGGCCCGCGGCGCGCGCCTCGAAACGCGGCCCGCCGTCGGAAGACGCCGCCAGCGTCCCCGTCAGACAGCCGGTGGAGCAGGGGTCCCCGTCCCACAGCGACACGACCAGCATCCAGGTGCCGTCGGCGGTGCGCAGCAGCTGCGGGCACTCCCAGCCGACGGCCCCGTCGCCGAAGGCGTCCAGGGCGACCGGGTCGTGGCCGTCCAGGAACACCCCGGCGAAGTGCCAGCGGGTCAGGTCGTCGCAGTCGTAGAGCAGGACGGACGGCGTACCGCCGGCGTGTCCGGCGCCGACGAGGGCCCAGCGCCGTCCCGCGTGCCGGAAGACGAACGGGTCGCGGAACATCACCACGTCCAGGTCCTCCGGCGGTCCCGGCACCACGGGTTCGGGCAGCGGCCGCCAGTCCAGCAGCCGTGGGTCGTCCGGGTCGGCGGCCCGGGCCAGGCAGATCGCGCCCATACCGGTGTGATCGCGGTCGATGCCCGTGTAGACGGCGGTCGGTGTGCCCTCGTCGTCGACCACGCACCCCGACCAGCAGCCCGCCTCGTCGGGGCCGCCGGGCGTCGGCGTCAGGGCGGGGCGATGATGCTCCCAGTGGGCGAGGTCGGGACTGGAGGCGTGGCCCCAGTGGATGTTCCCGTGCACCGGAGCGTCCGGGTTGTGCTGGTAGAACAGGTGGTAGCGGCCGCGCCAGCGGAACGGACCGTTGGGGTCGTTGGTCCAGTGGGCGGCGGGACGGACCCGGAAGCGCGGGGCGTGCGGACCGGCGGTGGACGGAGCGGCGAGGCTCAACGGTTGACTCCTGCGGAGGTGATGCCCTCGCGGAGAGGGCGCTGGCCGACGACGAACACGGCGACGGTGGGGATCATCGACAGCACGACACCGGCGAGGACCACGGAGACGGAGCCGGTGCCGAGGTTGCCCTGGAGGGAGACCAGACCCAGCGGCAGCGTGTAGTTCTGGCCGGAGGTCTCCAGGATCAGCGGGCGGAAGAACTCGTTCCAGTGGTAGTTGAAGGCCAGCACGCCGACGATGGCGAGACCGGGCGCGGCCAGCGGGGCGTAGACGGAGCGGAAGACCCGCCAGGGGCCGGCGCCGTCCAGCATGGCCGCCTCGCCGAGATCCCTGGGCATGCCCAGGAAGTACTGCCGCATCAGGAAGGTGCCGAAGGCGGTCGGGAAGGCCGGGACGATCAGGCCGAGCAGGGTGTCGGTCAGGCCCATCGACTTCAGCACCAGGAACACCGGGACGATCGTGACCTGCAACGGCACCATCATGGTGGCCAGGACCAGCCCGAACAGCGGCTTCTTGAAGCGGAACTCCAGGCGGGCGAAGGCGTATCCGGCGAGCCCGGCGGTGACCATCTGGCCGGCCGCGATCAGCGCCGTCACCAGCGTGGAGTTCAGCGCGAGCAGCCACACGTCGAGCTGGTCGAAGACCCCGCGGTAGGCCGCGGCGCTGGGGTGGGTGGGGAAGATCCGCGGCGGCAGGTCGAAGGACTGGGCAGGGGTGCGCAGCGAGGTGGAGACGGTCCAGACGACCGGCCCGAGGGTCAAAAGGGCGCACACGGTCAGACCGGCGATCCGCGCCCACGGCGCGAGGGAGTGCCGGGCACGGCTGAGGGACAGGGTCGCTTGGCTCATGGGACTCACCCGGCTCACTGGTAGTGGACGAAGCGCCGGCTGAGCCGGAACTGCAGGACGGTGACCGCCATGATCAGCACGAAGAGCAGCACGCCCACCGCGGAGGCCTCGCCGAAGCGGAGCTGCTCGAAGGCCCTCTCGTAGATGACCATGACGACGGTGCGGGTGGCGTCGCCTGGCCCGCCATTGGTGAGGACGTACGGCTGCTCGAAGACCTGGAGCGCGTTGATGATGCCGACCACGGACGCGACGAGCAGGGTCGGCGACAGCAGCGGCAGGGTGACGGCCAGGTGCTTGCGCAGCCCCGTCGCCCCGTCGAGGGCCGCGGCCTCGTGGATCTCCTTGGGGATGTTGTTCAGACCGCCGACGAACAGCAGGAAGGAGAAGCCGAACTGCTGCCAGACGTAGACGAGGATCACGGTGGCCATCGCCGCGTGCTCCGAGGTCAGCCAGGGCACCGGGGCGACGCCGACCAGCCCGAGCAGCCAGTTCACGACCCCGAAGTCCTGGTTGAACAGGTACTTCATCACCACCGAGATGGACGCGGCGGACAGCACCAGCGGGAAGAAGAACGCCGAGCGGAACACCGAGCGCAGCCAGGTGGGCATCCGCCCGTTGAGCGTGAGGGCGAGGACGAGGGCGATCAGCAGTTGCAGGGCGACCGCGAGCACCATGAACACCAGCGTGTTGCGGAAGGACACCAGCACCGTGGAGTCGCCGAACACCTCACGGTAGTTGGCGCCGCCCGCGAAGGACGGGGAGTCGATCACGTCCCAGTGGAAGAGGCTGAGCACCACCGAGCCGGCGATCGGCACGACCGTGAAGACCACGATGCCGACGACCGTCGGGGCCAGGAACAGCGCGGCCAGCAGCCGGGTGCCCCGGTCACGGGCGGGGCGCCGGGCGGCGACCGCGGACGGGGCGGCCGGCCGGGGCCGTACGGCCGGGATCTGGATGTTCGTCATACGTCACGCTCCATGGCCTTCTCCAGGTCGTTCTGCATCCGGCGCAGCGCGGGGCGCACCGCGCGTGGGGAGGCGAGAGCCGTTCCGGTGTGCTTGAGCAGCACCTCCGTCACCTCCGCGACCTGGGGCGGGGCCGGTATGGGCCCGGTGTCGGGAAAGCGGTCGAGGGTGTCGTAGAAGACCCGCCAGTGCGCCGGACCGGTCTGCGCGTAGCGGGCCTCGGTCAGCATCGAACGCCGGGCCGGCGTCGTCTGGTTGGCGCGGAACAGCCGGGTCAGGGTGTCCCGGCGCACGGCGTACTTGATGAACTCCCAGGCCGCGTCCTGCTTCTTGGAGGTGCGCAGCAGCGCGTAGCCCGCGGCACCGAACTGGTGGCGCTGGGTGCGCCAGCGCGGGAAGTACTGCACGTCGTAGTCGGCCGGCCGCATCCCCGCCAGGTGCAGTCCGCCGGCCCAGAAACCGCCGGCCGGCGTGATCCCGACCCGGCCGGTGGAGAACACACCGACGAGGTTGCTGCCGTTGCCGCCCTCGGGGCGGGTGCACAGGTCCTCCTGGACCAGGGAGGCGAGATAGTCGTACGCCTCCTCCACCCGGGCGTCGGTGGCCTGCGGGGTGGTCCACCGGAAACCGCCACCCCGGCCCGCGCGCTGGGCGGCGGGGTAGAAGGTGTCCCACAGCCAGTTTCCGCCGGGCGCCTTGGACTCGGCGAGCAGATCGGTGCCGTTGGCGAACAGCCAGGGGACGACACCGCCCCACAGCCGGTTGGTCCAGAAGTACGGGGTGAAGTGGGAGTCGCCGGCACGCTTCAGCTGCCGCAGCAGCGCGGTGAAGTCGTCCCGGGTCCAGTCGGCCGGCGGCAACTCGGCCCCCGCCCGCTTCAGCACCTGCTTGTTGAGGTACATGTCGGCCGCGTTGAACTCGACCGGGAGCTGGTACAGGCTCCCCTCGTACATCATCGATTCCACCAGCGAGGGGTGGACGTCGGCGAAGTACTCGCGCAGCTCGGCCGCGTCCCGCTTCACCCAGTGGTCCAGCGGCACGCCGAGGCGCCGGGCGAACAGCTGGACGCCCTCGGTGGCGACGTAGACCAGGTCGGGGGCGGTGCCCGCGGCGATCTGGGTGAGGATCTTGGCGAAGAAGTCCGACCAGTCGACGGCCTGTACCGCGTTGACCCGCACGTCGATGTCGGGGTGCAGGGCGCGGAAGCCCTCGCGCATCGCGCGCACGGCGGCCGGGTCGAAGGCGGAGCCGAGGGTGGCGACGACGAGGGCGCCGTCGTCCCGGCCGGGGATGTCGGCTCCGGTGAGCCGGTCCCAGCTCGCGGCGGTGCCGGCCAGGGCGGCGGCCCCCGCGCCGTAGGCGCCGTACCGCAACAGGGTGCGCCGGGAGAGGTGCGAGTCGCTCATCGGGGATGCCTAACTCGTGTTAGATGTTCGGTGCCCAGATGATGGGAACGCCGCTCGGCCTCTGTCAAGGGTGGTGCGCCCCTTGATCTTTAACGAGTTAGGTCTACAGTCCTCCTGGTCCGTTCGAGCCGTCGCGACGAGAGGGGTCTTTGTGATGCGTGGGATGTCCAGGAGGGCACTGTTCGCAGGGTCGGCCGCCGGCGCGGCCGGCGCGCTGCTGCCCGCGGCGCCGTCCACGGCCACACCGGCAGCACCGGCTGCGCCGTCCCTACCCGCGGCATCGGTCGCACCGGCCACGAAGAAGCCGAAGTCCGAGGGGACCTGCGCGAGTTACCGTGCCGGCTACCACTTCACGGTCCCCGACCAGTGGAAGAACGACCCCCAGCGTCCCGTCTGGATCGACGGCGAGTACCACTACTACTACCTGTACAACGCGGACTACCTCGCCGGCGCCGTCGGCACCGCCTGGCGCCTGGCCACCAGCACCGACCTGGTCTCCTTCACCGACCGCGGGATCGCCGTGCCCAAGGACACCACGCTCAACGGGGACGTCTGGTCGGGCTCCGCCGTGGTGGACACGCACGACACCGCCGGTTTCGGCGCGGGCGCGGTGGTCGTCCTGGTCACCATGTCACCCGGCGGCGGCACCGACCACCAGGAGCAGTTCCTGTACTACTCCACCGACGGCGGCCGCACCTTCACCAACCACGGCACCGAACCGGTCCTGCCCAACCCCGGCGTGGCCGACTTCCGCGACCCGAAGGTGATCCGCGACGAGGAACGGGACCGCTGGGTGATGGCCCTCGCCCAGGGCCGCACCATCGGTCCACCACTCCGCGGACCTGAGGACGTGGACGTCCGCCGGGACGTTCACGCACGACGGGCTCGGCGTCCTGGAGTGCCCCGACCTGTTCCGCATCACCGCCGGCGACGGCACCGACAAGTGGGTCCTGGGCCTGAGCGCCAACGGCAAACCGGCCGGACTGCCCAACACCTACGCCTACTGGACGGGCTCCTTCGACGGCGGCTCCTTCACCGCCGACACGACCGAACCGCAGTGGCTCGACCACGGCTGGGACTGGTACGCCGCCGTCACCTTCGACAAGCACCGGCCGGACGGCACCCCCGACCCGCTCGCACGGTACGCGTTGGGCTGGCTCAACAACTGGGACTACGCCCACACGGCCCCCACCATCGACTGCGACGGCTTCAACGGCACCGACTCGATCGTCCGCGAGGTCACGCTCGAGCGCGACCCCTCGGGAACGTACTACCTGGCCTCCCGGCCCGTCGCCGCGCTGGACTCCTACGTCTCCCGGACGACGCACCTGGGCGACCTGACCGTCGACGGCACCCGCGTGCTCGACCACCGGGGCATCTCCTACGAGGTGAGCTGCGAGATCACCTGGGACCGGCTGACCGGAGCGGGCCTGCAACTGCGCCGCTCCCCGGACGGAAACCGCCACATCGACGCCGGACTCTGGGGCGACTACGCCTTCCTCAACCGCCGCGCCACCGTCAACCCCGACGTCTCCGGGGCCTGCCAGGAGAGCCGCACGCCCTTCGACCCCTCCGCGCGCACCGTCAGGCTGCGCATCCTGGTGGACCGCACCTCGGTGGAGATGTTCGTGGACGACGGCCGCCATGTGCACTCCACGGAGGTGTTCCCGTACCTGATCGACGACCGGCTGGCCCTGTTCGCCGTAGGCGGTACGGCCGTGTTCCGGAACACGGTGATACGGGAGTTCTCGGTGTAGCGGCGCCCTGTCGCAGCCCGCCGGAAAGCCTGTCACGATCTCCGTGGAACCTGACGGGCGACCATCGGAGCGCAGATGACCACGACGGGCACGGGCGGAGCGGGCGCGCAGGGGACCGCGGGCGCGCGGGGCGGCACCGAGGGGATCGAGGGCATCGAGAGCACCGAGGGCATCGAGGTGAAGCCGGTCGCCGGGCACATCGGCGCCGAGATCACCGGAGTGGATCTCGCCGCGGACCTCGACGACGCCGTGGTCGCGCGGATCCGGGCGGCGGTGCTGCGCTGGAAGGTGGTGTTCTTCCGCGGGCAGCGACTGGACCACGCGGCCCATGTGGCGTTCGCCCGCCGTTTCGGCGAGCCCGTGGTGCTGCGGAGGCGCGGCGGCGCGTCACCGCCGGACGTTCCCGAGGTGGAGACGACCGCCGACCGGCTGGAGCTGGGCGGGCGGTTCGGGATGGACCACGAGGAGTGGCTCCAGCGGCGCCGCCACACACTGCTGCGCGGCTGGCACTGCGACCACGGGGCGCGCGTCGACCCGCCCGCCGCGACCGTCCTGCGCGCCGAGACCGTCCCGCCCTACGGCGGCGACACCACCTGGTCCAACCTGGCCGCCGCCTACGCGGGACTGTCCGCCCCGGTCCGCGCGTTCGTCGACGGGCTGCGCGCCGAACACCGGCTCGGGGTCGGCTACCAGCCGCGGCCCGGCGACGACGCGTACGTCCGTCACCTGCTGGACCATCAGATCGCCACCGTGCACCCGCTGGTGCGCGTCCACCCGGAGACGGGGGAGCGGGTGCTGTTCGTCAACGGCTACTACGTCGAGCGGATCGAGGGCGTCTCCCGCGCCGAGAGCGCCGCGGTCCTTCAGATGCTGCTGGAACAGGCGGTCCGGCCCGAGTACACCGTCAGGTTCCGGTGGGAGCCGGGCAGCGTGGCCTTCTGGGACAACCGGGCCACCATCCACCTGGCGCCCAGCGACAACGCCCACCTCGGCTTCCCCCGGATCATGCACCGGGTGATGCTCTCGGGGGAGGTGCCGGTCGGGGTGGACGGAAAGGCCTCCGAGCCGATCACCGGAAGCGAGCCGGGCCGCTGGTGACGGACCGGGCGCAGCTCAGCGCAACGGAATGGTCACCTCGTCCTCGACCGGCGGGTCGAGCTCCTGGGCGAGGTTGCCGGTCGCGGCGAAGCAGCGCAGCCGGACCGCCTCCGGTGTGACGTCCAGACGCAGGAACGACTTGAAGAACGGCGGGCTGTACGTGGCCGAGCCCGGCGAGAACAGCCGGGTGTAGAGCTTGCGGACCGGCAGGCGGACGCGGGCCCTGCGGTCCGGGCGCCGGCCGGCGCCCAGCAGGCTCGCGATCAGGCGCACCCGCCGGGTGACCCGTACGGGGCCGCTCTGCGCACGGGTCAGGGGGATGCCGAGCCGTTCGGTGATGACCGCCATACCCTCGGCCTCGCTGATCGTGAACAGGCGGGGCATGCGCAGCCGGCGGCCGTAGAGCCTGCTGTAGAAGGCGAGGGAGTCGCCGCGCAGCGGATAGCAGCGGAAGTCGGACTCCGTGACGTTCCCGATCGACACGCGCGGGATGGTGTGGGTGGCGTGCATGAACGCGCCGCCGCCACCGGAGACCACGTACTGGACGGTGCGGCCGTCCACGTCCACCGGGTAGCGCTGGTAGTTGTGGATGTCGCCGCCTATCGCCGCCACGTAGTGGTGCTCCGGGGCGCGGACGATGTCGTCGACGGTACCGCCGCCCTCTATCGCGCAGGGGTGGTGCTCGCCGTCCACGTACAGGGGTGAGCCGGTGACGAGGATCTTCGGGCGGGGCCCCTGGGACACCTCCCGCAGCCAGGCGCCCTGCTCGGCGTCGATGGTGCCGAGCAGGCCGGTGTCGATGCCGACGATCCGCACCGGCCCGGCGTCGATCGCCCAGTACGGGCCCGGCTGGACGGCCTGCTGCCCCGGCGCGGAGCGCAGCTTCCGTGCGTCGGCCAGGCGCTGTTCGTCCGCCGGGCGCGGCCGGTGCCACAGCAGCGCACGCCACCAGGCGCGGCTCAGCGGGCGGGGCCTCGGTTCCGGGGCGAGCGGCGGGGCGTCGTCGCAGAAGACCCGCATGAAGGCGCCGAGGCCCTCGTACCAGTCGTGGTTGCCGGGGACGGCGTAGATCGGCGCCGGGTAGTCCCGGTAGGGCCGGAAGAACTTGGTGCCGTAGTCGTCCGTGCTGCCGACCGGGTAGTTCACGTCGCTGGCGATCACGGCGAACGCCGTGCCCTCGGAGGCCTTCAGGAAGCCGGGCACCACGGCGTACTGGGAGTCGTCGCCCTCGCCGGTGTCCCCGACGACCATGAAGGAGAAGCGATCCGCCTCCGTGCGCCGGATGACCTTGTCCGCCGGGGCCCCGGCCGCGGCCCGCTGGGCCACCCAGCGGCTCCGGACACGGCCCGTGGGGTCCCCGAACCAGGACGCGACCACGCCGTTGCGCGCGGCCCACAGCGTCCGGGGGTTCAGCCAGGACAGTTTCTCGACCCGGGCGGGCATGAGCTCCCGGTAGGTGCCGCGCTCGGCTGGGCTCCAGCCGGCGCCTTCGACGGTATCGCGTGAGGAGTCAGACACGCGGTGCACCGTAACAACGCCGTGGCCGCGCCGAGGAGGGGGCCCCGCGATCAGCGCACCCGCCATCCCGGGGCGAACTCCCCTGGTGACGCGGCCCGCTGACGTCCCGTGACCTTCGGCGCGGGGCCGTGCGAGGGGCCGCCGCACGCCACTGGGCGCGGTCCCGCGCCGGCCCCGTGGCCGTGGCGCTACTCGAACCGTGAGGTGTCGCCCGCGCCGCGCCGGACGATCTCGGCCTCGCCGCCGGAGAAGTCGATGACCGTGGTCGGCTCGGTGCCGCAGTCGCCCGAGTCGACCACCGCGTCCAGCACATGGTCGAGCCGGTCCTTGATCTCCCAGCCCTGGGTCATCGGCTCGTCCTCGTCGGGCAGCAGCAGCGTGCTGGACAGCAGCGGCTCGCCGAGCTCCGCGAGCAGCGCCTGGGCGACGACATGGTCGGGGATGCGCACCCCGACCGTCTTCTTCTTCGGGTGCTGCAGCATGCGCGGCACCTCGCGCGTGGCGGGCAGGATGAAGGTGTAACTGCCGGGTGTGGAGGCCTTGATCGCACGGAACACGTCGTTGTCGATGCGTACGAACTGGCCGAGCTGGGCGAAGTCCTGGCACACCAGCGTGAAGTGGTGCCGGTCGTCCAGCTGTCGGATCGCGCGGATCCGGTCGATGCCGTCGCGGCTGCCCAGCCGGCAGCCCAGGGCGTAACAGGAGTCGGTCGGATACGCGATCAACGCCCCTTCGCGCACGCCGTCGGCGACTTGGCGGATGGCGCGAGGCTGGGGGTTGTCCGGGTGCACGTCGAAGTACTTCGCCATCCGCCGAGCTTATGCCGTGCACCCGGCGGGCGCCGTGCAGACCGGCGTCCGGCCGTTCAGCGTGCCGTGCCTGGCGTCTCGTGCCTGTGCCGTGCCGTGCCTGGCGTCTCGTGCCTGTGCCGTGCCTCGTCTCGCGTCTCGTGCCTGGGCCGCGCCGCGGCATGCCTCGCGCCTGCGCTGCCTGCCTACGCCCCGCGCCCCGTGGCCGTTCACCGGGTCCGGTGACAGGTGTGATCGGCTCGGTGACAGGGTGCGGCGCGCCCGATGACACGTGCCACCCGCCCGCGGCTCGTGCGACACGCCGAAACGCCGTCAACTTCGCGTGCTTACGCGGCCCGTACCGGGGAACCAGAGCTGTGTACCGCTCGGAGGCTGCCCCCGGCCCCGGGCGTGCGGCTTCGCCGGCCGGTCACCTCCCCCCGTGCAGCGCCGGCGAAGCCCCTTCCTTCCTCCCGCGCTCCCCGCCGCCCCCGGCATGCGTCACAGCGCTCGGCCCGGGCGGTCGGCGAAGGGCGCTGGTAACGTCCCTGACCGAGAACGTCGAGGTCAGCGCGGCGCATGACGAGAGGGGCAGGGGCCGACATGGCCGGCCAGGAGGACGGTGCCGTCACGGCAGGCGGGCGGGAGAGCCGCCGTACGACATGGGCCGAGGAGCTCCTCGGCCAGCTGCGGCCGGCCGGGCGTGACGTGGGCAAGGTCGTGGCCTGGCTCGCCGAGGCCGTGCACGGCACGGCCTGCCTCCTGGACGGCAGCGGCGCGCTCCTCGCCGGCCGGCCCCTGCCGCCGGCCGAGGAACTGGTCGCGGACGTCGCCGCCGGCCGGTTCGCCTCCGCGGCGCTGGAGGACGAGGGGCGCCACCTGCGCGTGGTGCGCGTGGGGGACCCGCACTCGCCTCCGGCCGGCGTGCTGGCCGTCTCCCGCGCCGCGCCCTTCGACCGGGAGGCCGCCGACATGCTCAGCCACACGTCGGGAGTGGTCGAACTGCTGCTGCGCGCCCACGAGAGCGGTGAGGCCGGACGCCGGCTCCAGGAGGCCACGTCCGCGCTGCGGCTGGCGGTCCTGCAACTGCTGATGGTGGAGGACACCGTCTCGGCCCGCCGGGTGGCCGCCGGCCCGTGGCCCGGTCTCCTCGACACCGACACCGCGCACGTCTACGTCCTGGAGACGCATCGCGAGGAGCGCGAGCGGCTCACCGCCGACTGCCTGGACGCCACCGGCGGACAGGCCCTGGTCGTACGCTGCCCGGCGGTGGACGGCCATGTGATCGTGGTCGCCCCCGGCGAGACCACCGGCCCGGCTCTGCGCTCGCTGGTCGGCGGGCGCCCTCACACCTTCCTCGGCGGCAGCACCCGGCACAGTCTCGCCCGGACCGCGACGGCGTACGGGCAGGCGGTGAGCGCCCTCGCCCTGGCCCGGTTCCGCCCGGACGGCACGGCCGTGTACGCCGAGCGCACCCACCCCGAGCGCCTGATGGACGCCGGGGCGCTGCGCGCCTGGTCGGACCGGCTGCTGCGGCCGCTGGACGCCCTGCCCCACCACACCCGGGCCGAGCTGGTCGCCACCGCGCGGCTGGGGCTGGAGTTCACCGCGGTGAGCGCCGCGCGGATCCTCGGTGTGAGCCGCAACACCGTCCGCGCCCGGATGGAGCGGTTGGAGCGGTTGCTCGGCACCGACCTCTCCCCGCTGACCGTCCGGGCCGCTGTCCACCTGGCCCTGAACACCCAGGCGGGCCTCCGCGACGAGACCGCCGCCGTCCCCGCGCCGCGCGACCGCGCCGTACACCTCGGTGATCTGCTGTCCGGGCCGGCGCTGCGCACCTGGGCGCACGAGCTCCTCGGGCGGCTGGCGGCGGACTCACGGGACCTGCGCGGCACCCTGCGCGCCTGGATCGCCGCCGGCGGCAACGCCGAGCACGCCGCACGGCTGCTCGGAGTCCACGCGCAGACGGTGCGGGAGCATGTCCGTGGCGTCGAGCCCGTGCTGGAACGACGGCTCCTCGACACCGGCAGCGATCTGTACGAGGTCGTCCTGGCCCATCTCGTGGTGGGCGACCTGGAACCGCCCGCCCTCGACGGGCCCGTATGAGGACCACGAGGACGCCGGTGTGCACGAACGAGGGCATAGCGGACTCAGTTGTGCACGGGTGAGCCCTCCGGCCGGCCGAGAGGGCACCGGCGCGATGTCGACGGCTGCGGAGAGCGACGTAGGTTCGACACACCGCGGAGGCGGGACCGGGGCGGGGGACCGGTCCGGCCTCCACCGGACACAGGGACGGTACAGGGACGCATCTCACGGCGGAGCCTCGTCCCGTACGGCGGTGTGGTCCAGGTCTCTGTCCGCGGCGCGGCCTGTGAGGAACACCACCACACCGCGAACTCCCTTGCGGTGGACGTCGGTTGGGGTGCACACCGGCCACCGGGAGACGGTGTGATCGTCGACTGTCCCCTGTCTTGGGCGAAGATGGGCAGCCGCTGTGCCCGGCCACGTCTCACCGTCGAGCCGCCCCTGGCGGCACAGCACGGTAAGCCGTCCGGCCTCCTACAGAGAACGTCTTTCTGTGGCTTCTTCCACCACTGCTCCTTCCCCCCAGCCCTCGACCGCGCCGCGCCGCGTGCTCCTGCCTTCTCTCCGCCGCCCGGACCGCCGGGCGGCAGCCGGCGAGGACCGTGCCCCGTGGCGGTCGCTGCGCCACCGCAGCATGCGCTGGTGGTCGGCCGCCAACCTGGTGTCCAACGCCGGTACCTGGATGCAGCTGACCGCGCAGAACCTGCTGGTGCTCCACCTCACGGGCTCCGCGGCGGCGACCGGCCTCTCGCTGTCCGCACAGGCCGCGCCCGGGCTGCTCCTCGGACTCCTCGGCGGCGCCGCCGTCGACGCCTGGCCGCGCCGGCTCACCGCCTCGGTGAGCCAGGCCCTGCTCGCCCTGGTCGGCTTCCTCACCGCCGGGCTGGTCGTCACCGGCCACCTGACGGTGCCGATCCTGATGGTGCTCGCCGCCGTCACCGGACTGATCGCCACCGTCGACGCGCCCGCCTGCGCTCTGCTCGGCAACGATCTCGTGCCCACCAAGGACGTGCCCTCCTCGATCGCCCTGGGCTCGGTGGTGAGCGGGGCCGGCCGCGTGGGCGGAACCGCGCTGGCCGGCGTCGTGGTCGGCCTGTGGGGACCCGGAGCGGCGTACGCCGCCAACGGAGTGTCCTTCCTGGCCGTCGCCGCGGTGATCCCCTTTCTCCGCCCGCACCCCGAGGCAGGGCAGGCGCCGGCCGCGGCGCCCCGGCGGCGGAGGCGGACGGCCGACGGCTCCCGGCAGGACGCGGCCGCCGCGTCGCCCGCGCGGCAGGGCACCGGAGCGCGCGAGGGCATCGGCTTCTTCCTGCGCCGTCCGCGGCTCATGGCCCTGGCCGGCATCACCGCGCTCAGCAGCGTCTTCGGCCGGAACTACGGCCTGACCCTCGCCGTGCTGGTCACCGGACCGCTCGGCGGCGCCGCCGGGGCCTTCGGCACGGTCTCCAGCGTGCTCGCCGTGGGTGGTGTGGCGGGCGCGGTGCTCGCCGGACGCCTGCGCAGCCCCTCCGTACGCCTGGTGGGCGCCCTCGCCGCGTCCGGAGCCGTGCTCCAGATCGCCGCCGGTCTGTCCCCCGCCCTGTGGGTCCTGCTGCTGCTCGTCGCCCCGATGGCCGTGGTGGAGTCCGTCTCGGACACCGCCGGCACGACGGTCCTGCAGACCGACCCGCCGCCGCACATGCGCGGCCGGGTCCTCGGCGTGTGGCGCACGGCGAGCACCGGGTGGAGCCTCGTCGGCCCGCCGCTGCTGGGCCTGCTGATGCAGACCGCGGGGGCGAGGGGCGCCCTGGTGATCGGCGGCGTCCTCATCGCCGGCGCCATCGGCACCGGCGCCCTCCTGCGCGACCGCCGCGCACGCCGCGCACGCCGCGCCCCCGCGGAGCGTGCGGCCGGCGTGCTGCCGGTCACGATCAGCGGCACCGTACCGGCCGCGCGGCGCCCGGCGCCGTCGCGGCCCGTCCCCGCCGACTGCACCGCTCCCGGACACGGCGAGCTCTGCGCCGCGGGCTGCGCCGCTGCGGCCTGAACCAGCCCCATCGCTGCCGCCTGGACCGGCTCCATCGCTGCCGCCTGGACCGGCTCCGTCAGGGAGCGTCCGGCGGGCAGGGGGTCAGGACGAGCATGGTCACGTCGTCGCGGAGCGTGCCGCTGTGCGCCAGCAGATCGGCCAGCACATGACCGGCGAGAACGGCCGGGTCCCGGTCGGCGAGGCCGGGCAGGCGGTCCAGCAGAGGATAGAACGCGCCGTGGGCGTCCCTGGCCTCGGTGACCCCGTCCGAGGCCAGGAACAACATGTCACCCGGCCGCAGCGGCAGGACCTGCCCCTCCTGCTGCGGCACCCCGTCGGACAGGCCCAGACCCAGGGGTGTCCACGGCACGAGCTCGATCTCCGTGGCCTTCCCGTCCCGGAGCAGGACCGGGGGAGGATGGCCGCACGTCACCACCCGCACGGACCGCGCGTCGCCGGAGAACTCCAGCAGTGCCGCGGTCGCGAACAGCTCCGCGTTGCGCTTCTCCGCCGAGTCCACCACGAGCCGGCGGTCCAGGGCGGCGGCGACCGCCGTGAGGTCCGGCCGGTCGAGCACCGCCTCCCGGAAGCTCCCCAGCAGCGCGGCGACCGTGGACACCGCCGCCAGGCCGTGCCCCTGCACATCGCCCATGACCGCCCGTACGCCGTTCGCGGGGCCCCGGCGCACGTCGAAGAAGTCCCCGCCGACCAGCGTCCCGAGCTGCGCGGCCCGGTACAGGCCCGCGCACCGTACCGCACCGACCCGCTCGGGCAGCGGCGGGACGACGGCCCGCTGCGCGGCCTCGGCGACCATGCGCTCCAGGCTCAGCTGGGCGTCCCGGCGGGAGCGCACATAGGACAGGAACACGCTCAGCACGGCGACGAAACAGATCGTCTCCAGGTCGGTGTCGCCCGGGTGGTTCAGCCCGAACACCGGCACGGTGAGCAGGGCCACGACCACGCAGCCGAGCAGCGCGGTCGCCAGGGGACCGTACGACATCACGGCCAGCGGCGGGATCGCACCCAGCAGGAAGCCGATGTCGATCGGGTTCGGGCTCGCCAGCGTGGCCGAGCCCACGACCACGATCAGCGCGAGCGGCAGCAGCCGCACCCAGCGAGGCGGCGGCGCGCCTCGCAGCCAGCCCCGCTGGTGCGGATCCCGGCGCGCCGCCGGAACAGGCACCTTCACCACACCACCACGCTGCTACGCCCCCACCCCGGCCGCACGTCGAGACCCCCGGCGGAATCCAGAAGGCGGAATCTAGAAGGGGGTAAGGGTCAGACGGATGTCCGTGGGGGCCGTGTCCTGGATGTAGGAGGCGAAGTCCGCCACGTCGTCGAAGGCGAAGCCGTACGCCCTGCCGTCCGCGGTGGCCGCGTGCATGGCGGCGGCGTAGTGGTTGGTCACGGCGGTGCGGTAGAAGGAGGAGGCGTCGGTGACCGGCTGGGCGGCGGAGGCCAGCAGCGTGGAACGGTTGAAACCGGCACCGAGCACCGCCGCGACGGGACCGGTCGTCCCGTCGTTGGGCGCGGCGAGCGCGCCGTCGCAGAACAGCACGTCCCGGGTGGACGGCCGGTCGAAGGAGACGGCGGCCGGCCCCGCCAAGGTGAGCTTCCCGCCGCGCACCCGGCCGGTGAACGTGCCCGCCGCGGTGGCGACCGTGAGGTCCTTGCCCGTGTACGTGCTCCACACCTCGTCGATGTACGGGGCGAAGTAGTCCTTGGCGAACAGCCCGGCGTCCAGTCCGTGGCCCGGGGCGATCACCCGGGTGTCGTCCACGACCAGCTTCCCGAACCCCTCGGCCTGCCGCACGGCGGCGAACGCCGCCGCCCGCCCGCCGTCGCGCAGGGTGCCGGTCGTCTGGTCCCGGGCGCCGGTCAGGCGGATGCTCAGCGGCACGCTGAACATGTCGACCATGGTCGTGTTGCAGAACATGCCCGAGGCGTTGTACGTGAACTCGGCGCAGTCGTGCAGCACCGGATAGTTGGGGTCGGAGGACACCCAGCCCGCCGGGTACTGCAGGGCGGGGTTGCCGGCCCCGTCGGTGACGGCCCGCAGCTTGAGCTTCTGCCCGAGGGAGACGTAGATCCGGCCGGACATCCGCGGCAGGGACAGCCGTGTCTCGCCGCTGCCGGCCAGCGGTATCGCGTAGTCGGTGAAGCCGTCCGCGCCGTTGTCCGAGACGGCGATCGGCGCGAGCGTGCCCTCCGGCGTGACCCTGACCTGCCGGCCGTCCCGGTTGCCCACGATGTACACGTGGACGGAGGCGTTGCCGAAGGAACCGGTGTTGTTGACGATCGTCAGCGGAAGGGTGTCCGCGGCCGTGGCCGCGGTGGTCCGCGACGTCGTCCCCGCCAGGGCGTGCGGGGCGATCACGGCGGCGGCGGGCGCGCCCACCGCCACGCCGCCGAGAGCGGCGAGGAACTTCCTGCGGCCGTGGGTGCGCTGATGGCGAGGGGCCATGTGGGGGTGCCTCCTTGGAGCGACACGTGCATGGGGGGGAGCGACGGCGGCAGGTGGTGAGAGCGCTCTCACCGCCGTCGGGGTCCCCGATGCTACGCAGCGCCGCGGAACGCGCAACCGCCGCGGCGCCGGCCCAAAGTTCTTGAATCCGCGCCTACTTGGGTAACGCGGTCGGCGGCGACCGGCGCTTAATCCGCGCTTAAGAGCCCCTTAATCCTGTGTGGGCGCCCGCCCGCTCGGCCTTCCGCACCACCCTTCAGCGCGCCAGCAGTGACTCCGCCGCCGCGAGGATCTCCGTGACCCGCAGGCCGAACGCGGCGTCGCACGGATGCGGGCGGCCGGTGCGCGCGGCGGTGAGCAGCGCGTCGGCGGCCCGGGCGAGGGAGTCGACCGCCTCCTCGGAACTCTCGGGAAGGGTGGTCACCCCCGCCGCGCCCCGCAGTTCCACGGCGGCCCCTGCCGCCGCCGGCGGCGCGGTGAGGCTCAGGGTCAGGGTGCTCGAGGCGCCGCCGGTGTGCTCGAGGACCACGTGCACGGTGTCCCCGGGCCCGTGCGCGGCGGCAGAGACCCGGCGTACGTCGCCCAGTACCGGCAGCAGCACCGACAACGCGTGCGGGCCCACGTCCCACAGGGCGCCCTTCTCCCGCCGCCACGGCGAGTCGGAGAAGGGGCTGTCATCGGTGAACACCGCGCCCAGCCACTGCGCCCGCGCCGTGAACCAGCCCTCCTGCTCCGCCTGCGACGCGATCCAGGACTCCGGCCCGGTCTGGAACCGGGTGGTGAAGAAGACCACCGAGGCCACCTGGGCCTCCCGGGCCGCCTCGACCACGGCGCGGCCCTGGACCACCGTCGTGGCCAGGGGTTTGTCCAGCAGCAGATGACACCCGGAGCGCGCGGCACGCACCGCCAGATCGGCCTGCACGTCCGGTGGGAGGGCGACGGCGACCGCGTCCACCTCGGCCAGCAGGGCGTCCACATCGTCGTAGGCGCGGGTGCCGTGGCGTCCGGCCAGCTCCTTGGCGGCGTCCGCCCGCCGTCCCCACACGCCGGCGAACTCCAGTTCGCCGTGCCCGCTCAGGGCGGGAGCGTGGACCATCCGGGCCCAGGGGCCGGTGCCGAGCAGTCCTATGCGCATACCGCTGCCTCTCCGTGGTGTCGAACGAGGGGACGGAACCGGGTCCGCCCCTCCCGGCCTTTCGTGACCGAGCGTGTCACAGCGGCGGGGACGCCGGACAGGCCGAGCACCGCAAGTCCGTTCGAAAACAGCCCTGTTGAGAACCTCGTCGAGCGCCTTCCGAAGTGAAGACTTCGTGACGATCGGGCAGTTCGGGCGGATGTTCCGTGCTGTCGTTCGTTCGTGGACTGGTTCGGCCGAACACGGCTTCCCTAGGATGTACTCTCTGTCAGACCGGCCCAGTTGGCGCGGTGGATTCGGCGAATCTGGGGGATCGATGCCTACGGAGAACCAGCTGTCCACGAAGATCGACGAGAACGTGCCGACCGCCGCGCGCATGTACGACCACTATCTGGGCGGCAAGGACAACTACGCGGCGGACCGCGCCGCGTGCGAGGAACTCGACAAGGTCGTCCCCAGTACGCGCCGGCTCGCCCTGAACAACCGCCGCTTCCTCCAGCGGGCCGTAAGGGTGATCGCCGAGGAGTACGGCATCCGGCAGTTCCTCGACCACGGCTCCGGCCTGCCCACCCAGGACAACGTCCACCAGGTCGCCCAGCGGGTCTCGCCCGATGCGCGCGTGGTGTACGTGGACAACGACCCGATGGTGCTGGTCCACGGCCGCGCCCTGCTGCAACAGGACGAGCGCACCGCGGTCATCCACGCCGACATGCGCCGTACCGACGAGATCTTCGCGCACCCCGACACCAAGCGGCTGATCGACTTCTCCGAACCGGTCGCCGTGCTGTTCAACTCGGTGTTCCACTGCATCCCGGACAGCGAAACCGACGGCCCGCTCGCGGTGGTCGAGCGTGTCCGCTCGCATCTCGCGCCCGGCAGCATCATGCTCATGTGCCAACTGGTCAGCGAGGACCCCGAGGTCCGCGACTTCGTCACCAACTTCATGGACCAGGCCACGCAGGGGCACTGGGGCCGGGTGCGCGAGCAGAAGGACGTGCACGAGTGGTTCGACGGCCTGGAGATCCTCGAACCGGGCCTGGTGGAGGTGTCCACCTGGCGGCCGGACACCGAGGTGGCACCCCGTCAGCTCACCCAGGAGTGGGTGGAGTTCGGCGGCCTGGGCCTGATCCGCTAGGGATCCCGCCGGGGCCGGGGAACGGCCGGCTCCGGCGCACGGACGGGGTGTCGAGGATGCGAGTCGATGCGATCAGGGCGCCGCGTAGCGGTCCTTCATCGTCTTGCGCAGCAACGCGAGGGACTCCAGGGGCGTCAGCGCCTCGTCGGCCAGCCGGTCGAGCGCGATCCGGTACTCCTCCGTCTCGTCGCGGTCCTCGAGGAAGTTGGCGCTCCGGATGTGCTCGAGGTAGACGACGTCGGGCAGGTCGAGCCCGCCGAAGCGGAGATAGGTGATCGGGACGTTGGGCGCGGACGCGTTCGTCACGTCCAACGGTACGACCTGGAGCGTCACATTGGGGCGCTGGGCCATCTCGACGAGACGGGTGAGCTGGTCGCGCATGACCTCCCGGCTGCCCAGCACGCGCAGCAGCACCGACTCGTCGATGATCGCCCACAGCTGGGGTGCGTCCTTGCGCGTGATCAACTCCGCGCGCCGCGTGCGCAGTTCCACGCGCCGCTGCACCTCACCGGCGGACGCGGTCGGCAGCCCGCGTTCCACCACGGCCCGGGTGTACGCCGGGGTCTGCAGCAGACCGGGAACGTACTGGATCTCGAAGGTGCGGATCGCGGCGGCCGCCTCCTGGAGCCCGACCAGCCGGTCGAACCACTCGGGCATCAGCCGCTTGTCGTAGCGCTGCCACCAGCCGGGCTCGCCCGCGCGCCGCAGCAGCTTCAGCAGGACGGAGGACTCGTAGTCGTCGGTGTCGTACAACCGCAGCAGGGCGCGGACATCGGCCTCCGCCGGGGGACGGCGGCCCTTGCCCGACTCGATGCGGGAGAGCTTGGCGGCACTGAACCCCAGTTCGCGTGCCGCCTGCTCCTGCGACAGGCCGGCGTCCTCGCGGAAACCCGCCAGCTGGACGCCGACCAGCATCTTCAAAAGCGTCGGGGCCGGCTCTGACCGGTCCAGATACGGTTCGAGGCGGGAGAGGCGATGCGGTTCGGCTGACATCCTGACTCCCCAGTGGACCGGCAGACTTGAGGTTTACACTATCGCACCGTCCCGCTGCGGAGCGCATCCGTCAGTGCAAGTCGTCAGGCCCCTTCCGCTTCACCGGGTCAGGGGGCGCGGCTCACAGCAAGTGGTCGAACTCGCCGTCCTTCGCGCCCGCCAGGAACGCGGCCACCTCCGCGGGGGTGTAGACCAGGGCGGGGCCGTCGGGGTCGCGGGAGTTGCGCAGCGCGATGTGCCCGCCGACGAGGGCGGCGACCTCCACGCAGTTGCCCTCGGCGTTGCTGTGCCTGCTCTTGATCCAGCGGGTGTCCAGGGAACTGGCCCGCACTCCGTTGCGCACTGGTGGCACCGCATTCTCCTTGCTGTTCACGTTCCGCCGTGAGGCGTGCCCGGCCCGCTGCCGGGGCCGGCCGCGTCCCACCGGACCCTTCCCGTCGCCGAGCACTTTCACGAGAAATTTCGCGTGCAATTGCACGCGGACGCTGTCAGCGTGGATAATAGCCGTGGCGTCAACCCCTCGGTGGGCGCCACACGGTGACGACGCATCAGGGAGATGCCGTGCCTTCACCCGCGAGCCCGCAGCTCGGAACGCCCAGCGCGCCGACCATGGCAGCGCCGTGGGCGGCCGGGTCCGTCGCACCGGCCGGAGCCGACGGGCCGGTGCGCGACGTGACGGCTCCGCCGGGGCCCCCGTCCGGCCGGGAGCCGGACCTGGTCGCCGGCGCGCTCGCGGCCGCGGCGCTGCGCATCGAGTGCGGCCGGGAGGGCTTCGCCCGCGCCCGCGCCTTCACGCGCCGCACGCTGTCCGACTGGTCGCTCGACCACTGCGGTGACGATGCCGCCGTCGTCGTCACCGAGCTCGCGGCCAACGCCGCGACGCACGCGGTGCCGTTCGCCCCTGAGGGCCGCACGGACGTCTGGCTCGGGCTCGCCCTCGACGGCGCTCATCTGCTGCTCACCGTCTCCGACCCCTGTGGCAGCCGCCCCGTGCCGGCCCGCCCGGCCGGACCCGGCCTGGCGGAGCACGGCCGGGGCCTGGGCATCGTCGAGGCCCTGGCGGAGGAGTGGGGCTGGACCCCGAGACCGCCGCAGGGCAAGACCGTCTGGGCCAGGCTGCCGACCAGCCCGCCCCGCTGACCGACCCTTCCCCCGTACGCCCGCCGCGGAAAGGCCCGACGCCATGCGCACCGCACCGACGGAGCAGCCGAGCACACAGCGCACCGACCGCGCGACGACCCCGACCGGCGTGGCCGCCACCACGCCTCTTTCGGCTCTCGGACAGGTGCCCTGGAGCGAGATCAGGGACTCCACCGGCCCCGCGAGCGCCATCCCCCAGCTGCTGCGCAGCGTGGCCCGTGGAGATGCGGAGAGTGCCCGGGCCGCACTGGAGGATCTGCGCACCCGTATCTGCCAGTACGGCTTCGTGGTGGAGCAGGCGACCGCCGCCACGGTCCCGTTCCTGTGGGAGCTGGCCCAGTTGCCGCACGTGACCTGCCGGGCGCAGATCATCCAGCTGCTCAAGAACATCGCCGACGCCCGCCAGTGGGAGTCCGTCGCCGCCGTCTACCCCAAACTCCTCAACCGCCGCGAGAATCCCGTGGTGTGGGAGCGCAGGGCGCGGCAGGCCGTCCGGGCCCGACGCGGAGCCCTGCGGACGCTGCTGGCGGAACAGGACCGGGAGATCACCCGGGTCTCCATCGAGCTCGCCGACGCCCTCGCCGACTGACCGGGCGCCGACGCCCTGGTTGACCGAGCGAACGCCGACGCCCTCGCCGACCGACCGGGCCCCGGCAGCTCACCGTTGACACCGGCCCGGCACCTCCTCCTGCGCCCGGACGGCTCGGCTCCCCGCGCGGGCGCGGAGATTTCCCCGCCGAACCGCCGCCGTCGCCGCAAGCCGTGCGCCCTGGGCGGCTCATGACCGCTCGTTCTCCTGCCCGCCTGCTGCGTGCCGTTGACCCAATCTTGGCCGAAGGCTCTCAAAGCACCTATATTGCGGATACCTCTGCCGGGTCGTGCGGCGCCGAGACGCCGTAGACGGGAGCTGCCCGGACATGTGCGGCCGAGTGTTCAGCGGAGGCCCCGGTGAGCATCACCCAAGGAATCGAGCGCGGCGCGCGAGTCCATCGCGCGCTGCTCCACGCGTCCCGCGCCGCGAGCGGTGCGACGGAGAAGTGGCCATGAACTGGCGCGAGCGCGGGGCGTGCCGCTTCGAGGACCCCGAACTGTTCTTCCCGCTCGGGGACGGCGTTCTGTCGCTGCGGCAGACGGAAGAGGCCCGCGCGGTGTGCCGACGGTGCCCCGTACTGCGCGAGTGCAGGACCTTCGCCCTGCGCAACGGCGAGTACGACGGCGTCTGGGGCGGCATGACCGCGGGGGAGCGCCGCGCCACGGTGCGCGGCAGATCCGAGGACCGCCGCCGATGACGGCCGACGGCCCCCCGGCGTCGATCCACTGGTGATCCACCGGAAATCGATGGAATCCGGACAATCATGTGCCGCTGGACGGTCGGTGTGCATGGCACGGCGTGCCTGGGGCATACGCAGGAAAAATTCGAGAGAGGGGCGCTCCGTGCTGGTTCCGGACCCGAAGGTCGTCAGGACGTTGCTGACTCGGTACGCATCGCTGAAGATCGCTCAGGCGGAGAGGGAGCGGGCCGAGACGGCTCGGGAGCTGGAGGACGTCAGTTACACGCTGTGCGTCATGATGGGCGCCACCAGCATCGACGACGCCATCGCCCGGGCGGACGCGCTGCTGCTCGACGCGGGCCGGGCGGCACAGGCCCCCACGGACCCCGACGGGGCGGACGGCCTCTCCCTGGCCGTGTGACGTCCGGAGCGAAAGTCCGGGACTTCCGCGGCACTTCATGGCACTGCGTGCCGACGCGGCGCACCGCCGCCGGTCAAGGGGCGACGGTGCGCCGGTCGTCGACATACCCGGGCTCTCCCGGGGCGGAGCGGGCCAGCCACGCGGCGACGGTGCGGGCGATGGGCAGGCCGGTCTCCACCTCGACGAACCCGAACTGACCCGACTGGTTGCACTCCAGGAACCACCAGGTCCCGTCGGCGTCCTCGGCGAAGTCGAAGGCGCCGTACGCCAGTTCGGCCTCCTTCAGATAGCGGCGCACGGTGGCCGCCACGCGCGGCGGGACCTCCACCGGCAGCCAGCCGGTGGTGGAGGAGGCGAAGCGGACGTCCACCTCGTCCGGGTCCGCGTCCGCCGGGGTCGCCTTACGGGCGGCCAGCAGGGTCTCGCCGATCGCGGTCAGCCGGATGTCGGCCCGCTTGGCGATCCGCCGTTGCAGCAGGGTGGGGCCGTAGGCCACCGCCGCGAAGTCCGCGTCCGGTGCGACACGGCTGGCCGGCACCGCCCTCGGCGGGTCCTGCGGATGCGCGCCGGAGACCGGCTTGACCACCAGATCCGGGAACCGCTCGGCGAATTCCCGGGCGACCTGTGGAAAGGTCGTGATGAGCGTGGCCGGCACCGGCAGGCCGCAGCGCTGCGCCAGCCGCAGCTGCCACGGCTTGTGCCGGGCGCGCCGTGCCGCGTCGGGGTGGTTCATCCAGCGTGCCCCGCTGCCGCGCAGCATGCCGTAGAGCGCCTGTGACGCCTCCTCGGTGAGCCAGGCCGAGGGCTCGGGCGCCCGGGCGGCCGGGACTCCCGGCCGGCGCACCCAGACGGACCGGAGGCCGCTCATGCTCACCAGCCGTCCCCCGGCGGACAGATGGCCGCGGAAGGAGCCGTGCACATACTCGCCCGAAAGGGCGACGCCCGCGGTCAGATCGGCCGGATCCAGCCGGACCACCGGAACCGAGGAGGCGTTCAGGTGCACCACCACCATGTCCGCCGTCACGTCCTCCTCGCCGGTGAGGATGAGTACGGTCATCGTCGCCGGCCGTGTTCAGTCGTCGAAGTGCGTCTTGGAGCCCGCCGTGGAGGTGGTGGTGCCCAGTTCCCTCAGCAGCGCGTGGTCGCAGGCGGCGATCCGGCCGTCGAGGAGCACGTTCAGCTGCAGTCCGGAGTCGTAGACGTACGGCGTGGCGGCCTCGCGTTCCACGGCCGGACGTGCGTAGTTGAGCGCGAACGGTTGCATCGTCTCTCCCCTGTCGGTGCAGCCGCGATCAAGCGGTGGTCGTCCTTGCGGCGTCGCTTGGCCCGCTGACTTCGTTTCGGGTTCCCGAGACTTATACGAATCGAACGGGTGAATGGTTTCCTTACGGAGCGTAGTCATGGCGCCCGGGACCCGCGCGAGCCTGCCCTGCGGCCCGCTCACCCCTGTGGCGCACCCGGGTGGCGAACGGGCAGAGCCCGCTCTTGTAATGGTCAGGGTAAGTCGCGTGCCGCACTTCGGGGGTGCAGGAGCGGCCGCACCCCTCCCCTGGAGCCCAGATGACCACCCGCCCTTCACCACCCCAGTCGGACCAGTCCGTCATCTCCTTCACCGAGGAGTTCCCCTGGGCCGGACCGCCCGGCGGGACGGCGGGCGGCGGCGAGGGTGCGGGTGAGCGCGCGGACGGCGACGCGGCAAGCGGGCTGATGCGGGCCGCCGTCGGCGACCGCAGCGTGGAGGAGGTCGCCCGGCTCGTCACCCTGCTCCGGGAGTCGCCGGAGTACGCGGACGCCGCCGGCCCCGTGCTGCGCGCGGTCGCGGTGGACCGTCCCGTGGAGGAGGTGGCCCGGCTGGTCGCCGAGCTGACCCGGCCGCCGTATCCGGCCGACAGTGCCGACGACACGATCCGCGCCGCGGTCGAACACCGTTGCGTCGAGGACGTCACCCGGCTCGTGACCCTGCTGCACCGGGAACCCCAACTGCCGCACTGCGGCCGGGAAGCGGTCCGGGCGGCGGCCGACGCCCGCAGCTCGGAGGACCTCGTGGAACTCATCGGCCGGCTCGCCCGCGACCGGGACCCCGCGCGGCCCCCCGGTGCAGACCGGGCGCCGGTGCTCCCCGGTGAGGAGCCGATGACCGGGCCGACCGGACCCGGCGACCACTCGGGAGCCCCGGACGAACCCGAGGCCGAAGGAACGGACAGCGGCACGAGGCGGCCCGGCGGGTGGAAGGGCCGGCTGGCGTTCTGGCCCAGCTGGCTGGCCGCGGCGGCGCTCGTGGTGTGCGGCGCGGCCCACTTCCCGCTGCGCCGCGAGGGCGCGCCGGTCTACGCCTACGGCACGGCCCTCGCGGCCTCCGCGCTGTGCGGGGCGCTCGCCCTCGCGCTGACCCTGCGGCCCGGGGTCGCGGTGCTGGTCGCGGGAGCGGTGGTCCCGGGTGCCCTGGCCGCCCTCGGGTACGTCGAAGGCCGGTTCGCCTCGGCGGAGTTGTCCCGGGCACTGGCGATCACTCTGGCTCCGCCGGCGAGCGCCGGGCTCACCGCGGTGTGCGCGTCCCTGGCCTCGCTGGCCGCCCTTTCCCTGCTGCTGATGGTGCACGTGGCCGAGAGGCATCCGGCTCCACGGCCCTCCGGCTGAGCCGGAACGCCGTTGCGGGCGGGCCGGAGGGCGGGGTCACGTCTCGGTGCGGCGGTCCGAGGGGCCGGATGTGGGGGTGGTGTCCCCGGCGTCCTCTTGTTCCGGGACCGTGCCCGGGCGCGGCGACAGGGCCGAGCCCCGAAGCCGCTCCAGGCCGCGCGCCAGTTGCCGGAACGGGGAGCCCGTGGCCGCACGGGCCGGCTTCCGCGCGGGTGGCACGCCCTCGGCCCCGCCCTCGCGGAGGACGGTGAGCGCTTCGTGGGCCCGTTCGGCCGCCTCGCGGTACAGGTCCCGGGACTTCGTCATCGCCTCCAGGGCCTCGGCGTACATGGCCACCAGCTCACGGGCGTGGGCGAGCTCCTCCTCCGTCGTCCTGAGGTGCCACTGCTCCCGCAGCGCGGTCAGGGCGTCGTCGGCACCGTCCGGCAGGGGCCGTCGCAGCGCGGCGAACCGTGTGATCGCGTCGAGGAGCTCGGTCGGCTCGGTGCCGTCCAGGAAGACGCTGCGCACGGAGAACTCCTGCGCCTCGTAGCCGGGCGCCGCCGGGTGGCCGGGCAGGACGACGGCCCCGCCGCGGGGCACCCGGGTGCCGAAGTCGTCCAGCACCCAGTTGACGGCCCTGAGGCGGTGCGGTGCGGCACGGTGCTCCACGACCCGGTGCCGCAGTCCCTCCGGCAGCGGCCCCAGCAGCGTCGCACGGCCGCGTTCGTCGGGAGTCATGGCCTCGTGCACCACGACATGCACGCACCAGGTGTCGCGCACCGCGTGCCGCAGCACGCGCCGGAGCTCCTTGTCGTCGTCCGGGAGCGGGTTGACGTCCCCCAGGCGCAGGCCGGTGACCGCCTCCCGGTCCCAGCCGGCGCCGGGCCGCTGCGGCCAGAACACGGCCGCGGGGGACGGCCACCGCGGGTCCCAGATCCGTTCCGCCTCCGCCACCAGTACCCAGTCCTGCTCCTCGGCGGAGCCGCGGCGGGGCGACAGGGCGAGCCGGGCGCGTACGGTCACCTCGCCGGGCGCCTGCCAGCGGGCCTCGAAGACGTGTTCACGGGCGGGGTCGGTGTCGTCGGGTTCGAGATGACCGTGGATGACGTCGTCGGCCTTGAGCTTCTCCAGGTGGCGCCGTACGGCGTCCGCCGCGCCTGGACCGGTGTGACGGCCGCGCGCCGACCACACCGTGGGCGGGGCCGCGGGACGGGAGGAGGAAGAGTTCGACATGGGCCAATCTGCGGGCGGGGGACGGCGTGTGCTTTCCAGTATCAACCAGAGAGGATCATGATCGGCCGGCTGGGGCCCGCACGGCGCGCCGGTCGGCCCGGAGCACCGCGGCGTGACGTTGACGCGCGCCCGATCTGCCTGCGGCGTCGCCCGTACGGCGGCACACCCGTTCCCCGTTCGGTCCAACTGGCGCCCGGGGAGGCTGACATGTCTACTCCGTTCGGCCGTGGGGTGATGGTCCCGCGGCGGTTGACACCCTCACTGTGTAGGCACCTGCTACTTCGAGCGACAGGAGTTCACATGAGGATCCGAATGACGGCCGCCGCGGTCCTGGCGGGTGCGGCACTGGTGGCGGGCGCGGGCACCGCCGCCGCGGACACCACCGCGACCGGCACCGCCTCCAACAGCCCGGGCCTGCTCTCCGGCAACGTCATCCAGGTCCCTCTCGACCTCGACCTGAACCTGTGCGGGAACACGATCGACGTGATCGGTCTGCTCAACCCCGCCGCCGGGAACGCGTGCGCGAACCAGTAAGGGAGCCCCCGACGGGCAGCAGCCGAACGAGCCGTACCTCGATGCCGTGGTACGGCTCGTTCGCGTGCGGGGGTCCGGTGCTCTTCCGGCACCGGAGACGGGGCACGCCCCGATGCGGATGGTGGGCGGGCCCCGTCCGCCGACCATTGTGGTCGCCGGTACCGTCCGGCGACACAGGTGTGCGGGCGCGCGGCCGGGTGGGGCGCGCACACCCCGTGCGCGGGGGTACGGGGTGTGCGCGGCACCCGGCCGTTCCGGCGCTGAGGGGTCCTTGCACTATGCCCGCCCGGGTCGCGCGGCCTGGCACCGCACCTCGCCGCGTTGCCGAAACGCCCAGGTAGCTCCGCTACCAGGGCGCTCCGGCGCCTTGCGATGCTCTCCCACTGCCTGAACGGCGCGGGAGGTACCCCCACCACCAGACCACGCGACCTGATCGGACGCTCATAGTGCAAGGACCCCTAAGCCCCGCTCGCCCGGAGCATGTCCTCGCGCTCGACGATCTTCACCCGTTCCCGGCCCTGCGGCTCGCCCAGCGCCTTCTCCGCGGCGTCGAGGCCGTACCAGCCCTCCCAGGTGGTGAAGCGCAGGTTCCGCTCGGCCAGGAAGGCGTCGACGGCCTCCGGGCCGGGGGAGGCGGGGGTGTGCAGGCGCCCCGCCGCGTAGTCCTCCAGCAGGTTGGCGACCGTCTCGTTGGCGTCGCCCTTGGTGTGGCCGATCAGGCCCACCGGGCCGCGGCGGATCCAGCCGGTGACGTACGTCGACTGCACGTGCTCGCCGCTCTCGCCGATGATCCGGCCGCCCTCGTCGGGAACCGTGCCCGTCTCGTCGTCCCACGGCAGCTTGGGCAGCGGGTCGGAGAGGTAGCCCACGGCGCGGTAGACGGCGGTGACGTCCCAGTCCTTGAAGGTGCCGGTGCCCTTGACGTTGCCGGTGCCGTCGAGCTCGGTGCGCTCGGTGCGCAGGCCGGCCACCCTGCCGTCCTCGCCGAGGATCTCCACCGGGGACTCGAAGAAGTGCAGGAACAGCTTGTGCGGCCGGTCTCCGGCATCGCGGATCGCCCAGTTCTCCAGCGTCTTGGCGACCATGTCGGCCTGCTTGTTGCCGCGCCGGGTGGCGATGGAGCCCTCGTCGTAGTCGATGTCCTCGGGGTCGACGATGACCTCGATGTTCGGGGAGTGGTCCAGCTCGCGCAGCTCCATCGGGCTGAACTTCGCCTGCGCGGGACCGCGCCGGCCGAACACGTGGATCTCCAGTGCCTTGTTGGCCTTCAGGCCCTCGTACACGTTCGGCGGGATCTCGGTCGGCAGGAGTTCGTCGGCCGTCTTCGCCAGGATCCGGGCCACGTCGAGGGCGACGTTGCCGACCCCGAGCACGGCGACCTTCCCGGCCTCGAGCGGCCAGGTGCGCGGCACGTCCGGGTGGCCGTCGTACCAGGAGACGAAGTCGGCGGCGCCGTAGGAGCCGTCCAGGTCGATGCCGGGTACGGGCAGCGCCCGGTCGGCCGTGGCGCCGGTGGAGAAGATCACGGCGTCGTAGAACGCGCGCAGGTCGTCCAGGGTGATGTCGCCCGGGTAGTCGACGTTGCCGAAGAGCCGGATCTGCGGTTTGTCGAGCACCTGGTGCAGGGCCGTGACGATGCCCTTGATGCGGGGGTGGTCGGGGGCGACGCCGTAGCGGATCAGGCCGAACGGCGCCGGCATCCGCTCGAAGAGGTCGATGGACACGCCCGGCTCGGCGGCCACGCCGGACTTGAGCAGGGCGTCGGCGGCGTAGATACCGGCGGGACCGGCTCCGACGATGGCTACCCGCAGGGGGCGGGGCATGATCAGGTTCCCTTCGAGCGGTGACAGGCGACTCATCGCAACCCTAAATTAAGGCAAACCTAAGTTGGTACGGGGGTCCGGTCTATGAGGTCATAAGGCTCGATTATGGGTTGGCAAAGTCGCCGTGATGGGTGGCGACGCCGCGGCAGGACGGGACGCGTTCCGTCGGGCATGGTGGAGCTGTGATCGGGTTGGCCGTGGGCTTCGCCGTCCTGGGGGCGGCCAGCAACGCGATGGGCACCGCCTTCCAGCGCAAGGCGGCCTCCACCGTCGCGCAGGGCGGCGGACTGCGCCTGCTGCTCGCCCTGGCGCGGCGGCCGGTCTGGCTGGCCGGCATCTGCGGAGTGCTCGCCTCGGCCATGTTCCAGGCGCTCGCGCTGGTCAACGGGCCGATGGCGCTGGTGCAGCCGCTGTTCATCATGGAACTGCCGTTCGCCCTGCTGGCCGCCGGCGCCCTGATGCACCGCCGGCTGCCCGGCGCCGGATGGTGGGCCGTGGCCGGCGTCGTCTGCGGTCTGGTGCTGGTCCTGGTCGCGGCCTCGCCCTCCGGCTCCAAGGACCAGGCGTCCATGGTGCGCTGGGTCCCCGCGCTCATCCTGTGCCTGGGGGCGATGGCCGCGGCGGTCGTCCTGGCCCGCCCGGGGCGTCCCCCGCTCTTCCGGGCCGCCGTCCTGGCCGCCGCCGCGGCCATCGGCAACGCCCTGACCGCCGCCATGCTGAAGTCCGCGAGCGGCGTGCTGGACGCCGACGGACTCGATGCCTTCCTCACCACCTGGCAGACCTACGGGTTCGCCGTCGTCGGCCTCAGCTCGCTGCTGCTCCTGGAGAACGCCCTCCAGGCCGGGTCGCTGGCGGCCTCCCAGCCGGCGCTGACCATCGGCGACGCGACGGTGAGTCTGCTGCTGGGCGTCATGCTGTTCGGCGAGCACGTCCGTACGGGCGTGTGGCTGCTGCCGGAGCTGGTGGGGGCCGGGCTCATCGCGTGGGGCGTGATCCGGCTGACGCGCGTGGTCCCGCACGCCCAGCAGACCCTGGTCGGCGACGGCCGCACGGGTACCCGGGCCGGCCGCTGACCCACCGGACGCTCGACCACCTCCCCGCCACGCCTCGGTGGGCGCACGGAGCGGGGCCGGACACCGCCCACCTCCCCAGGACGGCGGCGTCCGGCCCCTGGACCCGGTGTGCGCCCAGGCCGTGGTGTCCGGTGAGGCCCGGTGTCCGCTCAGCCCGTGGCGAGCAGTCCCTGCCGCAGCCGGGCGAGCAGACGGTTGAGCAGACGGGACACGTGCATCTGGGAGATGCCCAGCCGCTCTCCGATCTGTGCCTGGGTGAGTTCCTCCACGAACCGCATGTGGATGATCTGCCGGTCCCGCTCGTCGAGGTCCGCCAGGAGCGGGGCCAGGCTGTGCACGTCCTCCACGAGCTCCATGGTCATGTCCTCGGCGCCGATGAAGTCGGCCAGGACGCTCTCGCCTTCCTCGCTGCCGCCGACGGCGGCGTCCAGTGAGGCGGAGGTGTAGCCGTTGGAGGCCACCATCGCGTCGACCACCTCCTGCTCGGGCAGGTTCATCAGCTCGGCCAGCTCCCGCGTGGTGGGCTTGCGCCCCAGCCGGCTGCCGAGTTCCTCAGTGGCCCGGGCGAGCTCCACCCGCGCCTCCTGAAGCCTGCGCGGCACGTGCACGGCCCAGGAGGTGTCCCGGAAGAAGCGTTTGATCTCGCCGACGATGTAGGGGACGGCGAAGGAGGTGAACTCCACCTCGCGGCAGAGCTCGAACCGGTCGATGGCCTTGATCAGCCCGATCATGCCGACCTGGACGATGTCCTCCATCTCCTGGGGGCCCCGGCTGCGGAAGCGTCCGGCGGCGTAGCGCACCAGGGACATGTTCATCTCGATCAGCGTGTTGCGGGCGTACTGGTGCTCGTGCGTGCCCTCTTCCAGGGTCGCCAGCCGCTCGAAGAACAGCCGGGACAGCGCCCGCGCGTCACTCGGCGCGACCTGTGAGGGGTCGGTCACCTCCGGCAGCTCCGTCCGGGCCGGAGTCGCCTGCGCCTCTGTGGTCACCGCCATAGTGCGTGTCCTCCCTCTGAGCCGATGCGTGGCCTGCCGTGACCGTCTCGTGATCAAGACGGGCTTCGGAGCGTGTACCCCCCTCCGGGAACCTCACACCCATTATTTCTCCGGTCGGCTCATTTCACCCGTCGGCGGCCGACCGCCCTCCGGCACCCGCAGCCGGGCGCCCTGACGCGTCAGTTCCTCCTGGACCAGCGCGTACGGCACGCCCCGCGGGCCGCGGCCCAGCCGGGTGGCCAGCGCGGCGCAGACACCCGCCGCCTGCCCGGTGGCCATCGCGATGGGCATGACCCGGTACGACGAGTGCGCCACGTGCGAGCCGGAGATGCAGCGCCCGGCGACGAGCAGCCGGTCGGTGCCGGACGGCAGCAGACAGCGCAGCGGGATGTCGTAGAACCGGCCCCTGGGGACGCGCCTGATGACCGTACCGCTGCCCTCCGGGTTGTGGATGTCGATGGGGTAGGCGCCGTGCGCGACGACGTCCGGGAAGGACCGGGCGTCCAGGATGTCGTAGCCGGTCAGCCGGTAGTCGCCCATCACCCGGCGGGTCTCCCGCACCCCGATCTGGGTGCCGCTCTGCACCGTGTACGCCTCCTCGAACCCCGGCACCCGCGAGCGCAGGAACCGGTCGATCTCGGCCAGCTGGCGCCGGGCCGTCCACTCGGCACGGCTGAGGTCCCACACGTCGATGCCCAGCGCGCCGGTGACCCGGGTGCTGTTGATGGCGAGCTCGCGCGGGTGAGGGGTGCCGAAGAACAGGATGTCCTCGCGCGGCAGCCGCAGTTCGCCTGCCTCGGTGGCCTCCCGCACCATGTCCCACAGTCCGTGGACGCCCCGCCACTGGTCGGGGTGGGCCCGGACGTACTCCGAGAACCCCGGCCGGGCGAAGTCGGCCATGCGGAACATCAGCGTCATCGGCTGCACCCTCCCGTCCTCCCGGCGCCCCACCTCGAACGGGGCCCCGCAGGAGGCGGCCACGTCACCGTCGCCGGTGCCGTCCACGACCACACCCGCGTCGATCACCACCGGGCCCGACTTGGTCTCGAAGACCACCCGCCAGCCGTCGTCCAGGGGCAGCGCCGCCGACGCGAAGGAGTGGAACAGCAGCCGCACCCCCGCCTCGTCCAGCAGGTCGAGCAGGACCAGCTTGAACACCTCCGGGTCGAAGGGCACGGTGTAGCCGGTCTCCAGGGACGGCGGGATGCCGCCGCCGCGCGCGGTGAGCCGGTCCAGCAGCCGCCACAGGAAGCCCGCGACCACCGGTTCGCCCTCGCCGTGGTCGGTGGGCAGCAGCCGGTCGCCCGCGCCGTCCTCGCCGAAGACCGCCTGCTTGTGCTCGTTGTGGAACGACATCAGCGGCATCACCAGCGCGACGGTGGCGTTGCCGCCGAGGAAGGCGTACCGCTCGACCAGGACCACCTCCGCCCCGGCTTCGGCCGCCGCCCACGCGGCCGCGGTGCCCGCGGGTCCGCCGCCCACCACCAGGACGTCCGTGCGGCCCCCGTGCAGGGCCGAGCGCGCGGGGAGGGTTACGGTACGCGGCTGCTCGGGGCGGCGCAGAACAGGCATCACGCCTCCTGCCCGGCGCCGCCGCTGCGCACCGCGCCGTCCCCTGGATCCGGTACGACGCCGGCGCCGGGCTCCGGGTCGGGTGCGGCACCTGGCCCGGTCCCGGGCCCCGGTCCGGACCCCGGTCCGGGCCCGTGGGCGGGACGCAGGAGGTGCAGTCCGTGGGGCGCCGACACCGGGGTGTCGCCCACGGGAGCGCTGTCCGCGCCCACGGGATCGGCCGGGCTGCCGAGGCGGGTGGTGCTGCTGCCGGGCTCGGCGGGGTCGGCGGGACTGCCCGCGCCGTCAGGTCTGCCGGGGCCGGCACCGGCAGACCTGACGGAGGCGTCCGCGGGCCTGTCGGGGGCGCCCCCGGGGATGTCGGGGGTGTCGACGAGGACCCTGTCGTCGTCCTCCCGGTCCATGGCGTCGAGCAGGGTCCCGCAACGCGCACAGGTCTCCCCGGCCAGCTCCCGCAGGGCACGGACGCGGGCGCCCAGATCCACCCGGCGCTGCGGGAACTCGTCCCACAACCGGTCCACCTCCGCCAGCAGCAGCCCCACCTGCTCGCGGGCCACGCCCACCAGGGCCGGAGCCCCGAGCCGGCGGGCGAAGTCGAAGACCTTGCCCGCGTAGGGCAGCGGCAGGACGGGCAGGCCGGACACGGCCGCGAAGATCAGGAAGTGCAGGCGCATGCCGACCACCAGGTCCAGATGGCTCATCAGGCCCAGGACCTGTCCGGGCGTGTAGGCACTGTGCAGGATCCGGCCCCGGTCGGGCGCGGTCATCCGGGACAGCACGGCGTGCGCGTGGCGGACGTCGTGGCGTTCCATCGGCATGAAGACCACATGGGCGTCCAAGCGGCGCACGAGAAAGTCGGCCACGTCGGCGAGCAGCGCGTGGTAGTCGCCCTCGTCCAGCTTCTCCGCGGCCCGGCCCGGCTCGCGCACGGACATCCCCACCAGCCGGGCGTCCGCCGGCACGCCCTCCTGCCGCATCATCTCGGCGGTGAACGGCTCGGGCGGCAGCAGCAGCGCCGGATCGGCGGTGACGACCAGGTCCCGTTCGACCCCGACCTCCTCCAGCACCAGCCGCGACTCCTGGTCGCGCACCACCACCTCGTCCATGGCCGCCAGTACGGTGCGCACGGCCTCACGGTCGTCGCCCTCGTGCAGCGGGCCCGCGCCGACCGCGTAGGCGAACGTACGGACGCCGCGGAGCTGCGCCGCCCGCACCAGTTTCAGATAGCGGCGCGCCTCGCCGTCGTAGAGGATGCCGCCGCCGCCGAGGACCAGCAGGTCCAGGCCGGAGAGCACGTCGGTGACCTGCCTCTGCGGCACGCCCTCCCAGGGCACCACCTCGTCGGCCATCGACTGGTGGGCGCGGGTGTGCTCGGCGTCGCGGCTGAAGACGACCAGGTGGGCCCGGGGGCGGTGGCCGCGCAGGCAGCCGAGGACGCACTGGAGGACGGCTTCGTCGCCGATGTTGTAGCCGCCGTAGGAGCCCAGCAGGCCGATGCGCGGGGCCCGTGAGCGGGGCGTCCGGTGCGGTGAGGTGGTCATCCGGAACTCCCGTTCCGTGGAGCAGGCTGCGGTCGGGGGACGGCACTGTGCGGATGCGCGGGCCGAGTTGCCTTCACCTCACGAGGAAAACACCTCCGTCGCCGTCCGGCAGCCGCTGTCTGTCCGGGTGGAGCAGTGACGCCGCCCTTTCCAGGTGAGGTGTTCCACCTCCGGCCACAGGGGAACGCGCCACTTCGGCACGCCGGAACGTGACGAACGGTGCGTGCCGGGGCCGCAACCGGAGGAGCGTTCGTGGACAGGGACACGCGGCCGGGCCGACGCGGCGGCGCGCGGGCCGGCCCGGCCGACCCCAGACGCTGGAAGGCCCTGTGGGTCACCCTGACGACCGGCTTCATGAGCCTGCTGGATGTGACCATCGTGGCCGTGGCGCTGCCGTCGATGCAGCGCGACCTGCATGCCTCGGCGTCCTCCGTGCAGTGGGTGGTGTCCGGATACGCCCTCACGTTCGCCCTCGTCCTGGTGCCGGCGGGCCGACTGGGTGACGCGGTGGGCAGACGCCGCATCTTCCTGTGGGCCCTGGCCGCCTTCGTGGTGTGCAGTGCCGCGGCGGGCGCCGCGCCCACGATCGCCTGGCTCGTCGTGGCCCGGCTCGCGCAGGGCGCCTGCGCGGGATGCCTGGCCCCGCAGAACTCCGCGCTGATCCAGCAGATGTTCCGCGGCGCCGAACGCGGCCGGGCCTTCGGGCTCTTCGGCGCCACGGTGGGCGTCTCCAGCGCCGTGGGACCGATCACCGGCGGCCTGATCCTCGCGCTGGCGCACGGCGCGCAGGGCTGGCGCTGGATCTTCTACGTCAACGTACCCGTCGGCGCGGTCGCGCTGCTGCTGGGGCTGCGGTTGCTGCCCCGTGTCGTTCCCGGCCGCCGGGAACGCCTCGACCTGCCGGGCGTGGCCCTGCTCGGCGCCGGGGTCCTGGCCTGGATGCTGCCGCTGGTCTTCGCCGAGAGCGGTGGACTGCGCCGGCTGTGGTGGCTGTTCCCGGTGGGCCTGGCTCTCCTGGCCTGCTTCGCGCTCTGGGAGCGGCGGGTGTCGGCACACGAGGGCCGGCCCCTGCTGGATCCCCGGCTGCTCACCGGCACGCGCGGTTACGCCCTGGGGACGGCGCTGGGCGCGCTGTACTTCGTGGGGTTCAGCGGGGTGTGGCTGGTGTTCGCCCTGTTCTTCCAGAACGGCCTCGGCTACGAGCCGCTGCGCTCCGGTCTCGCGGTGACGCCGTTCGCGATCGGCTCGGCCGCCGCGGCGGTGGTGGCCGGACGGCTGGTGGAGCGGCTGGGCCGGCTGCTGACCGTCTGGGGGATGGTGACGGTGATGGCGGGTCTGGGCGCCGCAGCGCTGGTGCTGCGCTCCGCCCCGCCCGACGTCGTCGCGTGGCTCGCCGCGCCCGCCCTGTTCGTCGGCGGGCTGGGCAGTGGCTGCGTGATCTCCCCGAACGTGACGATGACGCTGCGCGACGTGCCGGTGCGGATGGCCGGGGCGGCGGGCGGCGCCCTCCAGACCGGCCAGCGGCTGGGCGGCGCCGTGGGCACGGCCGCCCTCCCGGGCCTCTTCTACCTGGTGCTGGGCGCGAGCGGCAGCGACTTCCGGGAGGCCGTGGCGCTCTCGGTGGGCTCCGCCCTCGTCGCCATGCTGGCAGCCCTGACGATCGCCGTCCTCGACTGGCACCGCGACCCCTTCCGCACCGCACGCCGCCACCCCCGCAGACTGCCCGGACAGCCCACCTGTGCCTGCCGGTGCGGCGACCGGGAGTGAGAGGGCGGGGGCGATGGCCGCGATGGCCGGGGGCGGATCGGGTGAGACGCGTGTTCGTCGGTGGGCGAAGGCGATGCCCGCGCAGGGTGATGTCCGCGCAGATACCGGTCACAGGCCGCGGAACGTCTCCGCCGCCTGACGTGCGCGCAGGTCGTCGATGGTGCGCAGCTGTTCCCGGGCCCGTTCCAGGAGCCCGTCGAGCTGGTGCGGGTCGAGGCGCCGCTCGTGGTCGGCGAGCGCCCGGAGCGTCTCCCAGGCGCAGATCTTGCCCTGCACGCCGACCTGCAGCAGCTCCAGCTCCAGCAGGGAACTCAGCGGCGAGCGCCGGAGCAGGGAGCCGTTGCTCTTCAGCCGTCCGGCCCGCTCGCCGAGCCGCCCGGCGTAGACCTTGTAACGTCGCACCGGCAGTTCGAGCCGCCGCATGACGGCCAGCAGACTCCTGCGGTCCTCGGCGACCGCGGTGGCGATCGGCGCCATCGCGGTACCGAGCTCGGACCCCCGGCACGCGGTGGCGAGGTGCCGGGCCCGCTCGGCGCCCATGGTCGCGCCCGCCAGATGGTCGTTGAGGTAGATCCCGAGCAAGGTGTAGCCGCTCTGCCCGGCGAGCCCCGGAAGGAAGGGTGCGGAGCGTCCTTGGTCGTTCATGGTGTGTCCCGCGATCAGCCGGGCAGCTTGGCCCGGATGCCGCCGATCGTGGCGGCCGGACCCGCGGTCGCGCGGACGGTGCGGCGTACCAGGCCCGCCTCCCGGTGGAGTTCACGGGCGGTGCGCCGGCCGCGCCACAGCCACGAGGGCGCACCGCCGGTGTCGTCCGCGGCGATCAGCAGGCCGCCCAGCATGGAGAGGTTCTTCAGGAAGTGGATGAGCTGCTGGGAGCGCTCGGCGGGTTCGTCGGCCTCCCAGAACCGGTGTCCCGCCACCGTGGTCGGCACCAGCGTGCCGGCGAGGGCCAGCGCGCAGAGCCGGGGCAGCCGCCCCAGGGCCAGCATGACACCAGCGGCGACCTGCACGCCGCCGCTCAGCCGCACGACATGTTCGGTGTGCTCCGGCAGCACCGGCATGCGCTCCCGGATCGGCCGTACGACGGGCTCGGCGGCCGGGGCGACGTCCTGGGGCCTGCGGACGGAGTTGATCCCTCCGACGACGAACATGGAGGCGAGCAGGGGGCGACCGGCCATGCGCAGCAGACTCATGGTCCTCTCCAAGGGGTGTGGGCGCGGGGCGTATCGGTGTACGGCATTCGCCGAGTTCCCGCGCCGGAGGCGCGCAATCGAGAAGGACCGGCCGGAAGGGTGTCCACCGAAAGGGCGACAGGGGCGTACACGAAGGGGCGAAAAGAAGCCGCGGGAAGGGGCCAAAGGGACGCGCAGGGGATGCGCTTCGGTCTGTGGGCGGCCGAAATGTAGTACAACCATTTTCACGTTTCGGGACAGGCGCAATTTTCCGGATATTTCGGAACCGGCGTGTGCCGAGCCGTGTCTTACCTGCCGACCAGGGCCGGGATCAGCCGGCCCGCCAATCGCTGGGGGAACACCCATATGTCCACGCGTGTGCGCAGCCGCCGCGGTCTCGTCACCGCCTCCGCCCTGGCCGGGGCCCTCTGCCTGGCCGCCGTGACGCCGGCACTGGCCGGGACCGGCACCACCCACACCACCCACGGCGCCGGCCGTACGGCCGCCGTGCCCACGGCCCAGGGCGACCCGCGCGGGGTGACCCAGCGGGTCGCCGATTTCTACGGCACCTACATCGACACCGTGTGGGACGGCGAGGACCCGGCCGCCGGCGCGAGTCTGAAGGCGCTGAAGAGCTTCTACCTGTCCGCCGACGCCCGCCGGAGGGTGGCCGCCTACGAGGCCAGGGAGCACGCGGACGGAGTCCTGTTCGCCCAGAACGTGCCGGTGAAGTGGAAGGTGGCTTACACCGGGTCGGGCGCGGGTCACGCCACCCACAGGGTGACGCTCGTCTGGAGCGACCGCAGGGACGCCAAGGTGACGCAGATCGACGTCCGCTCCGACCTGAAGACCCGCAAGATCACCGATCTGAGGCTCGTCCGCTGACGTCTGCTGACGTTCGCTTGACGTCTGCCGACGCCTGCTGACCGTTCCGGGCCTGGATCCCGCACGTGCTTCCCGCAGGGCCCCCTGGGCACTCGGGCGGCATGGACGCCCCTCACGGCCCCTGACCGACCAGACGCTCTCCCTGTTCGCCGGGGGCTACGCCTGGCTGCCAGGGCGCATGCGGGAGAGCAGCCCCGGGCGGTCACCGAGCGGGCGGTGCGGACCCGGCTCATGGGCCGCCCCGCCCTCGCCGTGCGCGGTCCGGACGCCGTGCACTTCTTCTACGACGAGCGCAACGTCCGCCGGCACGACGCGATCCCGGAACCCGTCCTGGACACGCTCTTCGGCCAGGGCGCCGTACACACGCTCGACGGCGACGAACACCGGGAGCGCAAGCGGCTGTTCCTGCCGCTGCTGCACGCCGACCGGATCGCAGGCGTCGTCGAGGAGGCCGCGGCGGCATGGGACGAGGCCGTGGCCGGCTGGGCGCGGCGTGACCGCGTCGTGTTGTTCGACGAGGCGGCCGTGGTGCTCACGCGCGGTGTCTGCCGCTGGGCCGGCGTCCCCCTGGCGGAAGCGGACGCGGAGACGTATGCGGAGACGCACGCGGACGCGGAGGCCGCGGCGACGGCCCGCGACCTGATCGCGATGGTCGACGGCTTCGCCACCCTCGGACCGCGCCACTGGCGTGCCCGGCGCGCCCGCGCCCGGCAGGAGGAGCGGCTGGCCCGCCTGGTACGGGACGTGCGTTCGGGCCGTGCCCCGGCCCCGGCCGGTTCCATGCTGGAGCGGGTCGTCCGACACCGCGACGGCGACGGCGAGTCGCTGACACCGCGGACGGCCGCGGTCGAGCTGCTCAACGTGCTCCGTCCCACGGCCGCCGTCAGCTGGTTCGTCGCGTTCGCCGCCCACGCGCTGCTCCGCCGGCCCGAGACGCGCGCACGGTTGCGCGAGGGCGACGCCGCCTACGCCGGCGCCTTCGCCCACGAGGTGCGCCGCTTCTACCCGTTCGCCCCCTTCCTCGGGGGCCTGGCGGTCCGGGACCTGTCCTGGCAGGGGCAGCCGGTTCCCGAGGGCGCCATGGTGCTCCTCGACGTCTACGGGCAGAACCACGACGCGGACCTCTGGGGCGACCCGTACGCCTTCCGGCCGCAGCGCTTCCTGGAACACCCGGCCCAGCGTGACGTGCTGATCCCGCAGGGCGGGGGTGACCCGTGGACCGGTCACCGGTGTCCCGGTGAGGGGGTGGTGCTCGGCCTGCTGGAGTCCCTCGCGGTGCGCCTGGCCCGCCTGGAGTACGACGTCCCCGACCAGGACCTCCGGATCCCGCTGCGCCGCGTTCCGGCGCGTCCGCGCAGCGGCTTCGTCATCAGCGGCGTACGCGCACCGGACCGCAGTACGACGGCGACCGCGGCGGCGGGCGGCGGTGTGGCGCGGACCGGCGCGGGAACCCGACCGGCGGTCCACCGGGGGACACACCCTCCGACACGCCACCCTCGAACACGAAGGAGCGCTGACATGGGACACGGCGGAGACGTCATCAACGAACTGACCACCGACCACCGCGAGGTCGAGGAGATCTTCGCCCAGATCGAGGCCCTCCCGGCCGGCGACAAACGGCGCAAGAACCTGGCGGACCAGGCCACGATCGAACTGGTCCGGCACTCCGTGGCCGAGGAGATGTACCTGTACCCGGCGGTCCGCCGGTGGGTGCCGGACGGCGACGCGATCGCCGACCGGGAGATCCAGGACCACGCGGAGGCCGAGCGGACGATGAAGGACCTGGAGGGCTGCCGCCCCGACGAGGCGCGGTTCGACGAGCTCATGGGCCGTCTGATGCGGGAGATCCGGGAACACGTCACGGACGAGGAGCAGAACCTCTTCCCGCAGCTGCGCCAGGCCGCGGCCCCCGAGGACCTGGAGCAGCTCGGCGAGAAGGTGCGCACCGCCAAGAAGACGGCCCCGACGAGGCCGCACCCCGCGGCCCCGGACACACCGCCCGCGAACAAGCTCCTGGCTCCGGGCGCCGGCATGGTCGACCGGATCAGGGACGCGCTGTCCGGCCGCGGGAAGACGGACTGACGCCGATCGGGGCCGACCGACGCTGACTGCCCCCGGCCGGGGGCAGTTCACCCGCCGTCGGTGCCGGCGGCCCCGGTGGCGGCGGGTGAGGCGTTCCACAGGGCGCCGGTGAGACCCACCGGGTTGCCGGCCGGGACCAGGCCGGTGTGCAGCACCGTCTTGGCCAGCGGCTCGAGGAGATCGGCCAGGCGTGCGCCGCCGTCGGTGCCCAGGGCGCTCCACGGCTGCCGGGCCGCCGCGTCCGTCCGCGCCTCCACCTCGGTGTGGACCGCGGTTCCGGCCGCGGTCAGCGTGCCGTCCCCGGCGAGCCAGCCGCGTTCGCGCAGATCGTCCTCGGCCGTCTGCCAGGCCGTCAGGTCCCACTTGCGGGTCTCCCGCAGCAGCGTCGCGTCGGACTCGCCGGCGGCGGACTTCAGCACCATCGCGGCGACAGGGCCGAGGCCGTGGGCGACCAGCACGGCCACATGTCCGTCGCCCCGGTGTTCGCGCAGGGTCGTCAGGGCCTGCCAGAGCCGGACGTGCGGCGGTGCGGGCCGGTCGAGTGCCTGGTTGGCGGCGCCGAGCACCCGTCCCGCGGTGTCGGCCGCCGTGGCCGCCCGCCACGCCAGGTCCGCCGCCTCGGTCAGCTGCGCACCGGTGACGGCGTCCCGGCCGAGCAGGCGGGTCAGGGCGGCGTCCATCGCCTCCTGCCGGGCCGCGAGGGCGTCGGCCGGCGCCGTGTACCGCCAGGCGTCCGGCAGGGCCCGCGCCACACGGTCCGGGTGGAAGACGTAGAAGGAGCTCGTGACGACGGGAGCGGGCACGGCGCCGAGCGGGGCGGCGCGCAGCGCGAAGTACCCCATCCAGAAGCCGCGCAGCCCCAGCGCGTCCGCCGCCCGGCGGGCCTCGGGCGCGAAGTACACAAGGCCGTGGACCGGTTCGTAGCGCTCCCACAGCGCCCGTGCCAGGACGTCGGTCATGCCGGATCAACTCCGTTCGTCGGCTTCGGAGCAGCATGCGTCATGACTGGCGTCATAACAACCCCGTACCCACCTCGCATCACGTGCACATCGGCTTCCGTGACCGAGACGGACCCCGGGCGACCGAGGAGCGGCGCCCAGGGCAGGGCGTGCAGAGCGTGCACGGTGACCGCGCCGGCCGGCCGGTCCGGGGCGTCAGGCCAGCGCCACCAGGACCGCGGCCACCACCGTGAGCGCCGCCATCGGCACCATGACCAGGCGGGCGCGGTGCACCCAGGCCGGCAGGCCCGCCCGCCGGAACCGGGAACGGCCGCTCCCGTGCCCGATACCCGGTTCGGCGAGGGCGAGTCCCGGGCCGAGCAGCGCACGGCACCAGGGGCAGTCCCCGTCCTCCCACGGCTTCCTGCCGTGCTCGGCGACAGGACGCGGCCACGGCGACGTACGCGGGCGCCGTCGTGGCACCGCTGTCACGTCGGCCGGCCTCACGGGACCGGGATCCCGCGCGGTACCGGCACCGCGGGCACGGTCCCGGCCGCCGCCTCCGCCGCCGCTCGCGCCCCCGATCCCGAACCTGCTCCCGCGCCCGTTCCCTTGCCCCTGTCCGGCAGGAGTCCGCCCGCTCCGGTGCCCCAGGGGCGAAGCAGTGGCCGGCCGGGCTCGCGCCCCGCGGGGGCGCACGGCGGAGACGAACCGGCCTCCGCGAACGACGCCCAGAGCACTCCGGAGGGATGGGGGCCGCCGGTCAGTTCCGCGTAGGGCCGGTCCGCCGGCGGGTGGCCGAAGGAGGGCGGCACGGCCCGAGAAGTGCTGTCCATGCCGAAGCAACGCCGGTCACCCCCCGTCCGTACGCGCCGTGGCCCGCTCCCTCACCGCATCAGGTGAGGAGACCGCTCGAACGGACGCGTCCGCTCATGCGACAAGCAGCCCGGCGGATCGCCTCGTTCACCCGGGAGTCAGCTCGGCCAGCAGCAGCGTCCGGTCGTCGCCGCCGTCGCCGGCCCCGGACTCCGTCAACAGCCGCGCGCACAGGGACGGCAGGGCGTCCGCGTGCCCGAGGTCCGGCACGGTGGCGGCGCCGGCGTCGAGGGTCCGGGCGAGACGGGAGATGCCCTCGTCGATGTCACTGGTGCGGGACTCCACCAGCCCGTCGCTGTAGAGCAGCACGAGGGCCGGTTCGGACAGGTGCAGCACCGTCGGCTCGTATCGGTCCGTGCCCAGGCCGAGAGGCAGGCCCGCGGTGGTGAGCTCGACCCGCGCCGCCGGGCCGCCGGACCCGCGGACCAGCGGGGGCGGGTGGCCCGCCCCGACGAAGGTGCAGGTGCGCAGATCCGCGTCCCACTCCGCGTACATGCAGGTGGCGAAGGAGGCGCCGGGCGTGGCGCCGGCGACCGCGTCCAGCCGGTGCATCAGTTCCGTCGGGCCGATGTCCAGCGCCGCCAGGGTACGGACGGCGGTGCGCAGCTGGATCATGGCGACGGCGGACTCCGGCCCGTGGCCCATGGCGTCGCCGACCACCATCCCGAGCCTGCGGCCGGCCCGGGGCAGCACGTCGTACCAGTCACCGCCGATGACGTTGTCCTGCCCGGCGGGCCGGTAGCCGTGGGCGACCCGGCAGCCCGCGAAGGCCTGACCGGTGTCGGGGAGCAGACTGCGGCGGATGGCCAGCGCCGTGCGGCGCTCCCGTTCGTAGCGCCGGGCGTTGTCCAGCGCCACACAGGCCCGGGCACCGAGCGACTCGACGGCGACGGCGTCGCCGCGAGCGAAGGGCTCCCGGTCCGGGCCGCGGGTGCAGGCGATGAAACCGACGGCCGTGCCGCGCAGCCGGAGCGGGACGATGAGGAAGGACACGCAGTTCAGCAGGGACTCCACCCCCGCGTCGCCGGGACCGGTCTTGCGCAGCCGTTCGAGGGTGTGCCCGTCCACACCGTCGAGCAGCTGCGACTGCCCGCAGGCGACGGCCCGCGCGTACGGTGTCTCGCGGGGGAAGACCAGGACCTCGCCGACCGGCAGCAGATGCTCCCACTCCTCCGAGGCGTCCGACCCCACGCGCAGCGCGAGCCGGCGGGCCTCGATCTGGGGCGGATCGGCCGTCCTGTGCGGCTGCTCCTCCAGCAGCCAGCGTTGCAGCAGGCACACCGAGGCCGCGTCGCAGAAGCCCGGTGCGAGGGCGTGCACGACATGACGGCCGGTCAGCCGCAGGTCGAGCTCGCTGCCGATGGCGTCGGCGGCGGGCGAGAAGTACCCGCGGTGGTATCCGCGGCGACGAGGCGGCGCCACGAGGGGAGTGCCGTCGGGTTCCGTGGGCTCACTGCGTTCGGTGTTACGCAGGGTCGTTTGCCTTCCGGGTGGGCCGGTAGCGGTGGAGTGTGCCGCGGGCAACTATATGATCCCTTGTCAAGTACAGTGGAAAATCAAGGGAGTTGATTGGCGATGCGGGACGAGGACGTGCTGCCGCGGGACGTGGATCCGGGCAAGGCCAGCGTGGCCCGGATGTACGACGCCATGCTGGGCGGCGAGCACAACTTCGCCATCGACCGGGAGGCGGTGGCCGCCTTCACGGCGATCGACCCCCAGGTGCGCACCCTGGCCCGCGCCAACCGTGCCTTCCTGGGCCGTGCGGTGCGTTTCCTGGTCGATGCGGGCGTGCGCCAGTTCATCGACCTCGGCTCCGGCATCCCCACCCAGGGCAACGTCCACGAGGTCGCCCAGGCGGGCGCGCCCGGCGCGAGGGTGGTGTACGTCGACAACGACCCGGTGGCCGTCGCGCACAGCGAGGCACTGCTCGCCGACAACGCGGACGCGACGATCGTGTCCGCCGACATCCGGCGCCCCGCCGACGTCCTGTCCTCGCCCGGCGTACGGAAACTCATCGACTTCGAGCAGCCGGTAGCCGTCCTGATGATCACGATTCTGCACTTCATCACGCGGGAGGAGGACCCGGCCGGGATCGTGGCGGCCTTCCGGGACGCGCTGCCGGAGGGCAGCTGGCTGGCCCTGACCCACGCCACGGACGAGGACCGCCCGGACACGGCCGCCGCCGTGGGGCAGCTCTACCGCGACCGGGCCACCTCCCCGGTCACCGCCCGCTCCCACGGCGAGATCGCATCCCTCTTCGACGGCTTCGACCTGGTCGAACCGGGCCTCGTCCACGTCCCGCTGTGGCGCCCCGACCGGGAGGAGGACGTCCCCGAGAACCCGTCGCGGTACTGGGTGTACGCGGGAGCCGGGCGCAAGAGCCGGTGAACACCGCGGGCGAGGGTGCGGTCCAAGGGCCGGCTCCTCAGGCGGGCCGCCTCGCGCTGTGGATGGCCTGGGGGCCCGCGAAGAAGATCGACTCCTCGCGGATCGGCGCCCCCGGGGCCGGAGCGTGGACCATCGTGCCGTTGCCCGTGTACAGCCCCACATGGCCGGCGTCGCCGTAGAAGAAGACCAGGTCTCCGGGCCGGAGTCCGGCGAGGTCGATCGCCGTGCCGGACGTGGCCTGCTGCTGGGCGGTGCGCGGCAGCGCCACCCCGGCGGCCCGCCAGGCGGCCTGGGTGAGGCTGGAGCAGTCGTAGGAGCCCGGCCCGGTCGCGCCCCAGACGCACGGCCTGCCGACCTGTGCGCGGGCGAACGCCAGCGCCCGGGCTGCCTTCCGCTCGTAGGCCGAGCCGGTGCCCGAGTCGTACGCCGGGTCGTACGTCGGTTCGGCGCCCGAGCCGGCGTCCGGCCGGATGTCCGCGCCGGTGGCCATCCCGGTGTCCGCGCCTGCGTCTGCCCAGGTGTCCGGGGCGGCGAGGGCCGGATTCGTCTCCGGCGCCGCGGGTGCGAACTCCGAGGCGGGGGCGGGCCAGGGGTCCTGAGGCGTCGTGGGCCAGGGGTCCTCGGCCGGCCGGGCTTCGACGGCGGTCGGCGCGCTCTGGAGCGCGGCCTGCCGGGACAGCAGGTCGCGTGCGTCGGAGAGTTTCCCGCGGAGCCGGTCCTTGGCGGGTCGCAGCGCCGGCTGCGGCGGCCGGGCGACGAAGCCGGACAGAGCACGGGATGTCTCGGGGCCGGCGCCGGGCGCGGCCGACGGCTCCGCGGTCGGCGCGGCGGACAACTCCCGTACGTCACTCGCCGGGGCCGGAGCCGGGGCCGAGGCTTGGGCCTGGGTCGGCAGTCCCATGGTGAGTTCCGGAAGCTGACTGGGTGTCACCGACGGTGCCACGCCCGCCGTCAGCTCCAGGAGGGGCGAGTCGGCGCCCCGCCGGCCGCTGCTGCTGAGGGCAGGCAGACCACCCGAGCCGTCACCCGGACCGCTCCCGGCCTCCGCCGTACGGGAGTTGACCGGACGGGGTCGTGGCCGTGGCGTGCGGTCGGGCGGCAGGGCCGCCGGGACGGACGGCCCGAGCTGGGCTCGGGCCGTGTCGAACCAGCGCCTGGCCACGCCGTCCAGCGCGGACGTGGACGGCCCGGAGGCGTCCTGCGGCGCGGGGGAGCCCCCCGGGCGCCGTCCCTGGTTCATCGCGCGGGTCGCGTTGTAGTTGCCGGTGGCGGTCTCGGCCTGGTCGTAGAGGCTGCTGACCCGCCGTTGGACCTCGGCGCGGCTTGGCCCGTCGGCGTTCCGGTCCGTCGACGGGGAGGAGTCACGAGGACCGGGGAGGCCGCTGCCTCCCGAGCGCGAGATGCGTTCCGGCGCCAAGGAAGACGTGCTCCTTCCGTAGGCCGCACGTGGCCCGACTCACCACGATGTCGATCGGGTGCTCGGCTCCGGCCGCCGTGGAGGCGTACCGGACTCGGCGGAGGTCGCACGATCCGACGGGACTCGCCGGAGGCAATCGTGCGGCCTGGGCGCCAACCTAGCGAACATGTGTGCCTGGTGTGAAGATTGAGGCGTGGAATGTCCGATACGTATTCGTGACCTTCTTCGCCACCCTCTTCGACGGGCGGTCACCAGCCCGTCAGCAGCAGGTGGTTGAGCAGCAGCGCGAGGACGGTCTGGGCGGCGAGCCATGCACGGGGGCGAGTCAGCAGGGCGCAGGCCGGAAGCAGCCACATCGCGAAGGGCAGCCAGATGCGCTCGGTCTCGGCCTTGCTCATGCCCGACACGTCGGCGACGAGGAGCGCCAGCAGGGCGGAGAACACGAGCACGGCGAGCCGGGCCTCGGCCCTGGAGCCGATCACGGGGCCGATCAGGGAGCCGGGTCTGGAGCCGGGCCTTGAGCCGGTCACGGAACCGGCGGTGGCACCGGCGCAGTCGCTGTCGGTGCTGTCGGTGCTGTCGGTGCTGTCGGTGCTGTCGGTGCTGTCGGTGCTGTCGGTGCTGTCGGTGCAGTCGGTGCCCCTGCCACTGTCGTCGCCGTCGGTGGCGCGGACGCGCCGGCGGGCCGGCGCGGCGCACGCCCGGCCCAGGCCGGCCGCCGTCGCAAGACCCGTGATCAGCACGGTGCACGCCAGGTTGGCCCACACCCAGTAGCCGTACGGCCGGATGCCGCCCGCGCCCTGGTAGTAGCGGGTGACCAGCAGCCGGTACGCCTCCCACCAGTCGAATCCGGCCACGGTGAACAGCACGGGGACGACGGCCAGCCCGGCCAGGAACAGCGGGAGCCCCCGCAGCAGCGTGCCCGGCCGTGCCCGCCCCAGCAGCACCACGCCCGCCCCGATCAGCGCGAACAACGTCAGGCCGTAGGAGAGATAGCAGGTCAGGCCGAACAGCAGCCCCGACCCGACGGCCGCGGCCGCCTTCCATCCGGGGCGGGCCCCTCCCCGCACCGCCAGGGCGAGCAGCGCCACGAACCAGGCGGCGACGGCCGAGAAGTATCCGTCGGCGGACGCGCCCACCCACACCGCGGCGGGCGCCGCCACCACGAACGGCGCCGCCCGGCGCGCCAGGCTCTCCCCGGCCAGCACTCGCACCGCCACCAGCACCGCCACGCACGCCGTGGTGCCGACGGTGATGCACCAGGCGCCGGCCCAGCCGCCGCCCCCCAGCCCGACGCGGTCGAGCAGCACGAACGTGAGCGTCGCTGCCGCCGGATGGCCGGAGACATGGGCCGGCCACGGGGACGGGGAGCCGATCACGATGTGGTGGGTGAAGTCGTGGAGCGTGGCCGGGATGTCGTGGAAGCGGCCGATGACCCTCAGATACTCGTTGGGGGTGGTGAGCCGGCCGGCCACGCCCCGCTGCCAGCCGTCGACGAGGGCGAGCGACCACGTCCAGGCCATGGCCGTGCCCCAGGCGGCGGCGAGCAGCGCCCGCCACGGGAGCCGCAGGGCGAGCGCCGGCCCGTGGATCACCACCGCCGCGGCCACCAGCACGGCGGCCGGGGTGCCCGGTCCCACGTGGGGGTCCCATTCGGCGAGCAGCGGGGGCCAGTGGACGAACAGCGTGTGATGGGCGGACTGGATGGGGCGGCCGACGAGGACCGCCGCCGTGACGAGCAGGACGGCGGCCGCGACGGCGTACAGGTCGCGCGGGACGCGCAGGTCGCGGAGATGAGTGCGGATCACACCGGAACGCTAGGGCGGCGGACGGCGTACGCGCGGGTCGGCGGCCCGGACGTCAGGATTTCGTCATGGGTCGCATGCCACTTTCCCGGGCGGAAGCGGCCTACCGTCGGGACATGAGCGATCGACGGCTCCCCACCTCTCCCGGCTTCTGGCGCAGCCCGCTGCGCGGTCCCTGGTTCACCTCGGTGCTCGGGCTGGTCCTGCTGGTCGGCATCACCGCGCTCTTCGTGACCGGCCTGGTGTCCTACGCCGCCTACAACCCGGGCCTCACACCCGTGAACGACCAGACCCCCGGGAAAGGGATCCTCGGGTTCTACCTCTTCGACTGGCCGACGCGTCCGCGCTGGCTGTACCGGCTCACCCAGAACGTCCACGTGACGCTCGGGATCACGCTGATCCCGGTCCTGCTGGCCAAGCTGTGGTCGGTGGTGCCCCGGCTGTTCGCGCTGCCGCCCGCCCGGTCCCTCACCCACGCCCTGGAACGGATCTCGCTGCTCCTGCTGGTCGGGGGCGTCCTGTTCGAGTTCACCACCGGGGTGCTCAACGTCCAGCTGGACTACGTCTTCCCCGGCTCCTTCTACCCGCTGCACCTCTACGGCGCCTGGGTGTTCTTCGCCGCCTTCGCCGTCCACGTGGCCCTGAAGCTGCCCGCGGCGCTGCGCAACGTGCGCCGTGCGCGGGGAACGGGCGCGGAGCCCGCGCCGCCGCGCGAGGGCGGGGACCTGGTGTCCCCGCGGCCGGACCCGCCCAGCGTGTCGCGCCGTGGGGCGCTGTGGCTGGTCGGGGGCGGCTCGCTGCTGCTGTTCGCCACCACGGCGGGCCGCGGCTTCGACGGACCGCTTCGGCGGACGGCCGTGCTGGCTCCGCACGGCGGACCCGAGCCCGGCAGCGGACCGGGCGGCTTCCAGATCAACAAGACCGCCGCGTACGCCGGGATCGACGCGGCCGAGACGAGCGAACAGGCGTGGCGGCTGGTCGTCACCGGCCGCACCGGCACCGTCCGGCTCGCCCGCGCCGATCTGCTGCGCCTGCCCCTGCACAGCTCCGCGCTGCCCATCGCCTGCGTGGAGGGCTGGTCGACCTCCGACCAGTGGTGGCGCGGCGTCCGGCTGCGCGACCTCGCGGCGCTCGTCGGGTACGAGGACCCGGCCGGCGTGCCCGACGTGCTGGTGGAGTCGCTCCAGCGGCACGGTGCCTTCCGCCGGGCCGGCCTGCGCGCCAACCAGGTGCGCGACCCGCTCTCCCTGCTCGCCCTGCAGGTCAACGGCGAGGACCTGACCCCGGACCACGGCTACCCGGCCCGGGTCATCGTGCCCGCGGCACCCGGCGTGATGAACACCAAGTGGGTGGCCCGGCTGACCTTCGGAGACCTGTGATGACCCCGCGTGTCCCTCGCCCCCTGCACACCCTCCGCCCCCTCCGCCCCCTCCGCCCCGTCCGCCTCCCGCTCGGCAGCCCGCTGCAGCTCGTGCTGCTCGCCTGCTCGTTCGCGCTGGCCGGATACGCGGGCGTGCGCCTGTTCGCCGGCGACTGGTTCGGGGTGGCGCTGTGGTTCGTGGGGGCGGCGCTGCTGCACGACCTGGTGCTGCTGCCGCTGTACGCGGCGGCCGACCGCGCCGCCCTGCGGGCCGCCGGCCGGGCCGGCCGCCGTGCGTGGGTGGCGTACGTCCGGGTCCCGGCGGTCCTGTCCGGACTGCTGCTCCTGGTGTGGTTCCCGCTGATCGCCGGGCAGGTGGACCGGCGGCGCTACCGGCTGGCCACCGGACTGTCGCCGGACGGCTACCTCGCCCGCTGGCTGCTGATCACGGCCGTGCTCTTCGGCGGCTCGGCGCTGGTCCTCGTGGTGCGGCTGCGCAGGGCGGCGAAGCACCGGCCGCCCGCCGTCCACTGATCGACGGACCGCCAGCCCGCGCGCCCGGCGTGGCGCAGCAGGGCCGGGGCGCCGACGCGCGCCCAGGGGAAGGGGGCGCCCGCGCCGCCTGCCACGTCGCTCCGGTGGACGACCTGGACCTCGACGCGCTCGTCGATGTCCACGGGCGCGGCCTCGGCGATCAGCAGACCGCCGGGCCGCAGCAGCCGGGCCAGACGGCGCAGCAGGACGCGCGGGTCACCACCGATGCCGACGTTGCCGTCCATGAGGAGCGCGGTGTCCCAACGGCCCTCACCGGGGAGCGGTTCGAAGACCGAGCGGCGCAGCGCGGGACCGCCGAGTCCCACGGTGCGGGCGACGGCGGCCTCGCTCACGTCGATGCCCAGGACGGGCCGTCCCCGCGCCGCGAGCGCCGCGACCAGCCGCCCCGGCCCGCATCCGACGTCCAGCACCGCGCCCTCGCAACGGCCCAGCACCTCCAGATCCACCGCGTCGGGCTCCGCGCACCACCGCTCCACCTCCAGAGGCAGCAGCCACCCGTCGGTCCGGCGCAGGAACAGCGGCCCCCGCCCCGCACGCAGAGCGGCGGAGTAGGGCCCGTCGGCGGTCCACTCGGGTCGGTCGGTGGTTCCTGTGTGCCCGTCCGGGCTTCTCTTGGGTGCGTCGGTGGCTCCCGTGCGCCGCTCGCGGGCCGGCGCGGGCCCGCCACCCGTGGTCCCTGCGTGTCCGTCCGCGGTCCCCGCCGGCCCGTCGGCCGTTCCGGTGCCCTCTGCGCGACGCCCTGGGCGGCCGCTCGCGGCCCACTCGGCACCGGACGCCGGTGCGGCCGCCCCGGCGCCGGCCGTACCGGTCGGCTGTGCGATCTCGTGTGCGGTGCTCATCGGCCGGTGACCGCCGTGCAGCGGGCGAGCCGTGCGGCGAAGCGGCCGTGCGGGGCGCGGGCGGCGACGGCGCGGGCGTCGGCGGCGGTGTCCACGTCGCGCAGCAGCGGCAGGTCGCGCACCCGCAGGCCCGCCGCGACGAGCCTGTCCCGCTGCACGGCGCCGGTCACGGGCGTCGACATGGGCACGCCCCGCAGCAGCTCGGGATCCGGCTCCGCCAGTCCGAGGGCCCAGAAACCGCCGTCCTCGGCGGGGCCGAACCAGGCGTCGCAGGCGGCGAAGTCGACGCTGAGCAGTTCCGGGGTCACCTGCGGGGTGTCCATGCCGATCAGCAGCGCCGGACCGGCGCAGCCCGCGAAGGCCGCGGCCAGCCGTTCGTCCAGGCCGCCCGCGCACTGCCGTACGACGTCGAAGCCGGGCGGCAGCCAGGGGCCGGGCGCGCCGTCGAGGACGAGAACGCGGCGGTCGGCAGGGGTCGCGGCCGCGGCGAGCAGGGTGTCCGCGAGGGCCGCCTCGGCGAGCTCGGCCGCCTCCCGAGGGGTGAACGGCGGTGTCAGCCGGGTCTTCACCCTCCCCGGCAGCGGTTCCTTGGCGATGATGAGCAGCGTGGTCACCGGGGCACTCCTCGGGTCGCGTGCGGGGCCGCGGGCGCGCCCGGGGCGCTGTGCGGGCCCGGTTCGGCGAGCACCCGGCGCATGTCCCGTACCGCCTGCCAGGTCCCGCGCCAGGTGCCCGTCACCTTCGAGGCGCCGGTGCGCGGCAGGTACGGCACGTCGTGCTCGGTGACGCGCCAGCCCGCGTCGGCGGCGCGCACCACCATCTGCAGCGGGTACCCGCTGCGGCGGTCGGTGAGGCCGAGGGCGAGCAGCGGCGCCCGGCGCGCCGCCCGCAGCGGGCCGAGGTCGTGCAGGCGCAGACCGGTGCGGCGGCGCAGCATCCGGGCCAGTACGAGGTTCCCCACCCGGGCGTGCGCGGGCCAGGCTCCCGGGCCCCGCGGCCGGCGGCGGCCGAGCACCAGGTCGGCCGCGCCGGAGCGCACCTCGCGGACGAAGGGCACCAGCAGCGCCGGGTCGAGCGAGCCGTCGCAGTCGCAGAAGCACACGATGTCGGCGGTGGCGGCGGTCAGCCCCGCGTGGCAGGCGGCGCCGAAACCGCGGCGCGGCTCGGACACGACGGTCGCGCCCAGCTCACGCGCCAGCTCGGCCGAGCCGTCGGTGGAGCCGTTGTCCACGACCAGGGCGCGCCAGCCCTCGGGGATGCGGGCGAGCACCCAGGGCAGGGCGCCGGCCTCGTTCAGACAGGGGAGCACCACGTCGACGTCCGGTGGTGTGGGAGAGGTCGTCACGGCTCTCACCTTACGAACGCAAAACGGGCATAAGGGATGTCGGCTCCTTACGAAACGCGGACGTCGGAGGCCGCGAAGCCACCGGCGACGGCACCACGGCGGCCGTGGTGCCAGGCTGGACGCATGCAGCAGCCGTACGAGCCCCCAGCGGGCGGTCACGACGCCGGAACCGGCGAACCCCGGACGGGCGAACCCGGCACCGGTGAATCCCGGACCGGCGAACCCCGGAGCACCGCACCCGGCACCGCCGGACGCCGCCCGGCCCCGGCCGCCCGTGTCCTGGTCGTGGAGGACGACCCGACCGTCGCCGAGGTGGTCTCCGGGTACCTCGACCGTGCCGGCCACGTCGTGGACCGGGCGGGGGACGGGCCGACCGCGCTGGCCCGCGCCGCCGCGCACTGGCCGGACCTGGTGGTGCTGGACCTGATGCTGCCCGGCATGGACGGCCTGGAGGTGTGCCGCCGGATGCGCGGGCGCGGCCCGGTGCCGGTCATCATGCTCACCGCCCGCGGCGACGAGGACGACCGCATCCTCGGGCTGGAGGTCGGCGCCGACGACTATGTGACCAAGCCGTTCAGCCCCCGCGAACTCGTCCTGCGGGTGGAGTCGGTGCTGCGCCGCACCCGGCCCGCCGCCGTGTCGCGGCCACCGGCCGCGGCCGGCCTCGCCGTCGACCCGGCCGCCCGACGCGCCACCAAGAACGGCACCGAGCTCGCCCTCACCCTGCGCGAGTTCGACCTGCTCGCCTTCTTCCTCAGGCACCCCGGCCGCGCCTTCAGCCGCGAGGACCTGATGCACGAGGTGTGGGGCTGGGACTTCGGCGACCTGTCCACGGTCACCGTCCATGTCCGGCGGCTGCGCGGCAAGGTGGAGGACGACCCGGCCCGGCCCCGCCTGATCCAGACCGTGTGGGGCGTCGGCTACCGCTTCGGCCCCACCGCGCACGAGGGCGGAGCACACAAGGGCGAAGCACACGAGGGCGAAGGGAGCTGACCGTGCGCGACATACTGCTGATCGCCCTGTACGCCTTCCTCGGCGCCTCCGCGACCGGTCTGGCCGGGGCCGCTGTGCTGCGGCTGATCCGCCGGCGCTCCCTGACCGTCTCGCTCGCCGTGGTCGCCGCTGTGGCGGTGGGCGCGATGCTCGCCGGCACCCTGGTGGTGGCGCAGGCGATGTTCCTCTCCCAGCACGACCTGTCCGTCGTCACCACCGTGGCGGCCATGGCCGCGGTGGTGTCCCTGGTCACCGCGCTGCTGCTGGGCCGCTGGGTGGTGGCCCGCAGCCGCGAACTCGCGCTGGCCGCCCGTTCGTTCGGCGACGGCGGCGACTTCGCCGCGCCCGGCACCCCGGCGACCGCGGAACTGGAGTCCCTCAGCCGCGAGCTGGCCGCCACCAGCGCGCGGCTCGCCGAGTCCAGGGAGCGCGAGCGCGCCCTGGAGTCCTCGCGCCGGGAGCTCGTCGCCTGGATCTCGCACGACCTGCGCACTCCGCTCGCCGGACTGCGCGCCATGTCCGAGGCGCTGGAGGACGGGGTCGCCACCGACCCGGACCGCTACCTGAAGCAGATGCGCGCCGAGGTGGAGCGTCTGAACGACATGGTCGGGGACCTGTTCGAGCTCTCGCGCATCCACGCCGGCAGCCTCGCCCTGACCCGCTCCCGGATCTCGCTGTACGACCTGGTCGGCGACGCCCTCGCCGGGGCTGACCCGCTGGCCAGGGAGCACGGCGTGCGCCTCGTGGGCGACCGGGTGGAGTCGGTGCCGGTCGAGGTGGACGGCAAGGAGATGAGCCGGGTGCTCGGCAACCTGCTGGTGAACGCGATCCGCCGCACACCCGCCGACGGCACGGTCGCCGTCGCCGCCGAACGCTCGCCCGAGGGCGTCGTCCTGTCCATCAGCGACGGCTGCGGCGGCATCCCCGAGGAGGACCTGCCCCGGGTCTTCGACACCGGCTGGCGCGGCACCCACGCCCGCACGCCTCCGGCCGGCGCGGGTCTGGGCCTCGCCATCGTCCGGGGCATCGTCGAGGCCCACGAGGGCCACACCGCCGTACGCAACATCCCCGGCGGGTGCCGCTTCGAGGTGACCCTCCCCACGGCGGAGAGCTGAACCGGGCCCACCCGATCGGCGCGGGAGCCGCCCGGCTACGGCATGCGGCCGTTCGGTTTCTCGTCGCGCAGGGGCGAGTCGGCGAACTCCCGCATCCCCTCCTCGAAGCCGACCTCGGGCTTCCAGCCCAGTTCGGCCCGCAGCCGTGAGGAGTCCGCGGTGATGTGCCGTACGTCGCCCAGGCGGTACTCGCCGGTGACGACGGGCTCGGGCCCGCCGTACGCGGCGGCCAGGGCCCGCGCCATCGCGCCGACGGTGTGCGGCTCCCCGCTGCCGGTGTTGTAGACGGTGAGCGCGCCCCGCGGCGGCTCCGCCTCCAGCGCAGCGACGTTGGCCGCGGCCACGTCCCGTACGTGCACGAAGTCGCGCCGCTGCCGGCCGTCCTCGAACACGCGCGGCGCCTCGCCCCGGGCCAGCGCGGAGCGGAAGAAGGACGCGACGCCCGCGTACGGGGTGTCACGGGGCATCCGGGGCCCGTACACATTGTGGTAGCGCAGCGAGACCGCCGCCCCCTCCGTCGACCGCGCCCACGCGGCCGACAGGTGCTCCTGGGCCAGCTTGGTGGCCGCGTAGACGTTCCTCGGATCGGGCGGGGCGTCCTCACCGACCAGTCCGGGACGCAGCTCCCGCCCGCACCTCGGGCACACCGGTTCGAACCGGCCCGCGTCCAGGTCGCGCACGGCCCGCGGACCCGGCCGTACGGCGCCGTGCTCCCGGCACTCGTACCGTCCCTCCCCGTACACCACCATCGACCCGGCCAGCACCAGGCGCCGTACGCCCGCCTCGGCCATCGCGGCGAGCAGGACGGCGGTCCCGAGATCGTTGCGGGAGACGTACTCCGCCGCGTCCAGGACGCCGTTGCCGAGGCCGACCATCGCCGCCTGGTGGCACACGGCGTCCACCCCCGACAGCGCACGGCCGACCGCCTCCGGGTTCCGCACATCCGCACCCGCGGCCGTGCTCACGTCGAACACGACGGCTTCGTGCCCGCGCTTCGTCAGCGCCTGAACGACATGGGACCCGATGAACCCGGCACCGCCGGTGACCAGTACGCGCATACGGCCCACGCTAGGCCGCCGACGGCACCGCACCGCACGAACGCGCCGGTCACGTCATCACTCCGTAAGGCCCCACCACCACGCCGCTCACCAGCTCGGCCTCGCGACGTTCCCGCAGGACCGGCTGCGTCACCTGCCGTAGCGTCAGGTGGCAGTATGGGCACACGTGTTCTTGGTCCACTCCAGGTCGGCCCAGCGTCCTGTCTCCTGCGGACCGGGGAGATCGGGGCGGTAGCCGGGATCGCGCTCGCGCCGCACCCTGACGCTCGCGTGCAACAGCGCGTCCTTCGGCACGGGGCGTGCGCGTCGGCCCGCCAGTGTCCACAGCAGTCCGTTGCCATGGACGGGTGCGTCGGCGAAGTCCTCGGTCAGGGTGCAGGCTTCGTCGTACGCGTCGGGGACGAAGTCCAGCTCCTGACGGACACCGTCGACGATCCATTTCAGGGATACGGAGGAGAGCAACGGCGCGCCCGCGGCATGTGCGAAGGTGCCGCCCACATCGGAGTGGGCCCCGGCGAACCACACCTCTTGAGCCGTGTCCCGAAGAGGGCCTTCGCGTGCTGTGATGAGGTACTCGCGGTAAGGGCGGCGCTTTTCGTCGAGGGATACGGCATGGCGGATGCGTGCCACGTTGGGCAGTTGACGGGTGTAGGGCCAGTGCAGATTGCCCAGGCGGAGCAGACCGGCCGCTTTCACCGTGTCCCATACGCCGAGATATGCGACAGGCAGTGCGTGGTGTGAGATTTGCCGCGGGTCGTTCTGCTTCACCGTGGCCCACAGCGGCTCGGTCTCGGTCCTTCGGCAGAACGCGTGCGAGAAACGGGCGACCTGCTCCTGGCTCGCCTCGATGTCCTGGTTGAACGCGTACTTCCCCGCGGCGTACGCGACCAGGTTTTCCGAGCCGGGGCGCATGAGTCCGGGTTTGTTGAGCATTCCCACCAGTGCGCGAGCTGTGTACGCGCCGCGGCTGAACCCGAAGACGTACACCCGGTCGCCCGGCTGCCAGTGCTGCATCAAGTAGGTGTACGCCTCGGCGAGGTTGGCCTTCAGCCCGGTGCCGAACGCGAGTCCGCACATGCGGGAGAGCCGGCGGCCGGCCGGTCCGCGTGCGGTGCCCGCCGACATGGTCCCCACGCCCGGATCGTAGTAGAGCAGCTGCCGTTCGGGGCGGTCCGCCTCGAGCATCTCGAACAGCCTGACCACGTTGGTGGGGTGACTGGCCCCCACCTGGTTGCCCGAGCCGTCGAGACAGATGACGATACTGCGCGGCATCTCCGCTCCTCGACTACCCGGAACGGTCGGAGGCCCGCCGGGGCGCCCGAGTCCGCCGCGAGGTGACCAGCGGGCCGGTCGCAGTGCGCCGCTCGGGCTCGATCTGCTGGGCGAAGGCCTCCAGCGCGACAGAGCTGTTGGGCGGCAGCACCGCCATCTTCCCCTGCTCCTGCGCTTGCAGGAACGCCCCTGCCGCCTCGCTCTCCTCCGGCACGTGGACCAGGCGCACGTGACCGTCGCCCGAGCCCCGCCGGTCCACCGGGGCGACGGCGCCGTGCGTCCCGTCGGGCAGCGTCACCCACAGCTCGAAGTCCTCGTACCGGACGAAGTCCGCGCCCTTCACGGGCCAGGGGTAGTGGTGCTCCCCGGGAACCTGGGGCAGGACTCCCTGGTGGTTGCCGTGGCTCATCGGCACACAGGCGTTGAACAGGCAGTCGGTCCACCGTTCGACGCCGTCGGCGTCCGTGACCGGAGTGCGGAGCAGGTCCGCCGCCTCCTCGTAGCCGAGCGCCGCCAGAGCGGACAGGGTGAGCGGGAAGGCGTCGACCAGCTCGGCCGCGTCCCGGCGCAGCCGGTCGACCTTCGACGGCTCGGCGCAGAACTGCATGCTCCACTCGATTCCGACCCTGGCGCGGTACATTCGCCAGCCGTTGCTCCCCTTGACCCACAGGCTTCCGCCGTGGTGCATCTCCCAATGCTGGGTGCCGGACGGCTGGTGCCCATACGGCAGGTCGTCATCGCTCATGTCGGCGAGAATCTTGTGTGCGGTCTTCTTGGCCGCGCAGAAGTAAGCCGATTCGTAGCGCTTGGGGTGATCCACCAAGCGTATCTTCCAGGGGTGGTTCTCGGACTCCACGCCGCCGAGTTTCAGCCCGGCAGGAGTCCTGTGCGGTGCTGCCGCACCCGCAGTGGTCATGATGGTTCTCCTCGCGCCGACCGCACATCACGGGACCATCGGATGCTGTCCGGGCCGGCTGAGCACCCTTCAGTGAGGTGGTGGTATCAGTGATGCGGTGATACACGCGCGCTCTGCAAAAGCCTATTCCCGCTGCTACGGCGTCGCAACTACCGCGTGGCGCCTGGTAGTGACCCGTTCAACAACGCCGGCGGACGCCATGAAACGGCCCCGGGCGCATCGCGCTTGCGGGACAATCGGCGCGGAGGGAGCCTGGAAGTGATGGCCTCTGCCTGATTCTGGAGGTAGGCGAATGTTTCTCCGACTGCTGCGGCTTCACAAGCCGCATCGGCTCGTCCGTCTCGGCAACGGCCGTCGGATCCGGGGCTTCAGCGGTGGATTCTACGACGGTCACGGGTACCACGGCTGACACCGTTCAGGACGGAAATCCGGGAGGATGTGCGGTGACAGAAGACGCCGATGCCGACACCGATGCCCTGACGGCCATGGCACGAATTCTGTCACCGCATTGCCGTGTCACCCGGATGTCCAGCGGTGTGCTGATCGCGGACTGGAAGCGGACGCGTTTTCTCGGGATGACGACGGCGGATGTCCAGACGTTCGGTGAGGCAAGTCCGGGGGAGCACGGTGAACTTGTCACCGAACTCGTTCGCGCCGGGTGCGCTGACCACCGCCCGAAGGAGCATTCGGACATCGGCGTCGGGTCCTGGCTGCGGGGAATACATCTGCTGATCCGGACCACGGGATTCGGTGGTGCCCTTCGGCTGCTGTCCCTGGCGGCTCCGGGTTACATCCGTGCGGACCCTGCCCCCGCAGAAGAGGTACTACGACTGAAACGAGCGGTGCAGTCCCACAGCCGCAGAAGCTGGCTGGTCAACGGCGACTGCAAGTCCGAGGCCGTGACGGCCTTCGTCCTGCTGCGCCGGCGAGGGCTGAAGGCCACGCTCCACGTCGGGGTGCGCGAACACCCCTTCGCCATGCACGCCTGGACGACCTCGGCCGGGCTGAGCATCCCCGACGCCGACCCGCGCGGGCACGCGTTCACACCGGTGCTCTCGATCGACTGCGGAGGACAGTGACATGGATGCGCTCCGCCTCGAGTGGGTGGGGGGCGCACCGAAGCTTTGGACCGACGAGACCATGGAGCGTCAGGGACTCGTCACGACGGTCACCTCGCGGGTCGCCGTCGCCGCCGTCGTCGGCTGGGTCGGCTCGGCACGAGACCGAATGGCGTGCGCACGCCGCCTCCTCGAGGACTTCGGCCGACGGGGCGCCGCCCTCCCGCTGCCGGCGGGTGGTGACTACGCGGCCGTTCTGGCGTGCCGCGACCGCATCCTGGTGATGCGGGACGAGCAGGCGCGCATCCCCTTGTTCCTCAGGGAGTCCGGTGGCCGCGTGAGCGCCGTAGGCACCTCGGCCCGCGCCTTGGGGAGCGTCACTGAGCTGGAACCGCGCTACTTCTGCCGATACCTCACCGGGAACATGGCGCAACAGCACACGGACCTCACCCCGTTCGCCGGGGTGCACCGCGTCCTCGGCGGCGAGATGGTGGAGCTCTCGGTCACCGGGCGCATACGCGGCCGGACGCTGGGAGGCGACCGTCGGGTCTGGGCCCCCGACCCGCCCGCGCCGGCAGCGGACGGACCCCACGCCCGCCGGGCCGCCGCCCAGGATCTGCGCCTCGCTCTGGAGAACGCCGTCGGCCGCCGTATGGGCACGAATACCGCATGCCACGTGTCCGGCGGCACCGACTCCACCAGTGTCGCGCTGCTCGCCGCGGACCTGCCGGCCGCGGGACGGGCGGACCCCGGGGAGCTTGTCCTGCTCGCCGGGCGTTTCTCCGGGGGAGAGCTGGCGGGGGAGCAGCCGTACCTCCATGCGGCGTTGGAGGCGATCCGCCGTCACGCCCCGGCGGCCCGACCGGTGCTCGTCGATGCCGACGACGTGGCCGACTTCGACGACTTCCAGCACCACGCGGGAGACACCGACGAGCCTCATGGGCACGCCTTCCGCGCCCCGTTCTGGGCCCGGCTTCACGCCGCTGCCGCCGAGCTGGGCTGTGACACCCTGCTGACCGGTTGCGGGGCCGATCCCATTGTCGACGCCAACCCGTTTCACCTGCACAGACTCGCCCGCACGGGACGGCTCCGACAGTTGGCCGGGCAGGCGCGCGCCTGGGCCGCGGGGAGCGATCGGGGCTCGAGGGACATCGTCCAGGCATACGTCGTGCAGCCGGCACTTCCGCTGGCAGCCGAACGGATCACAGCGCTCGTCCGCGGCGGAACGGCGCTCGGCGGTGTCGGCACCTTCAACCGTCCCCGGTGGCTGCGTTCCGGATTCGCGCGCGCTCACGGCTATCGTGAGGCCAGCATCGCGGAGAGCCGCTTCGTGTTCGGGCGCAAGCCGGAACAGTCGCTCTACGACGCGGCCAACTACCTCGCCGCTCCGGACCCGCTGTCCTGGCACCGAGCGCGACAGGACGGATTCTTCCTCACGCACCCCTTCCTTGACCCGGAGGTCGTCGCCACGATGCGGCGCCTCCCCGTCGACGTCGCATTCGATCCAGGTCGTCCCAAGGTGCTTCTGCGTGAGGCGATGGCGGACCTGCTCCCGGCGCGGATCCACAGCAGGGCGGTCAAGACCCCGTTCAACGAGCTTTATGTCCGCGGCCTGCGGACCCACGGCGAGGAACTCGTCGACCTGTGCCGCTCCGCCCGGCATCCGCTGATCCCGGAAATGTTCGATGTCGAGACGCTGTGCCAGGCGGTGCGGGAGGCCCAGCTCGGCATCGGGGACTCCTACGCCTGCGATCGTGTGAACAGCTCGCTGGCTCTGGTGATGTGGCTGGAACGCCTGGACCGGCGCTCCGGCGCGGTCCGCCCGGCCGTTCCCGTCATTGCCGGCTCTTGATGTCCCACAGGGTGCGTTCGACCGGGCCCGCGAAGGCGTCCACGAGACCGTACCGGCTGTTCAGCTCTGTTTGTTCCTCCCCGTTCACCTGGTGGCCCTCCTCACCCTTTGGTGCAACGACTGACGAGACACTGGAGCCGTGCGCGCCGAATTCCCAGTAGACGGTCACGTACCGCGGGTCCCTCGTGTACTTGTCAATCGAGTTGTTCTCGTCCACCCTGGCCTGGTAGACGAGGGTGTCGAGGCCGCTTTTCTCCTGCTTCTTCACCCATACGGGCACGTTGCTCCCCTTCCAGGAATATGCCTTGAACTGAAGCGGTGACTTGAGGCCCAGCCGGTCCTTGCGGGCGAGGCTCGCGCTGGCATACATCGCCACCTGGTCGTAGGGCGTGTCGATGGGCAGTTGCACCATTACTCGTATGGAGAACACATCGCCCGGATCGATCCACGCCCCAGGGTCGATCCATGGCTGCGCTTGCACCAGCTGACCGGGCTGGTGGATCTCCCGGCGGGAGAGCGGGTTCTTCTCCTGGGAGATGGCCCACTTTTCGGCATCGGCTCGCCACTGCTGGCGAAGCCTGTCTGTCTTGCTCAGCGGCACGTGTTCGGCCATGGCATGGAATTCGGTGCCCAGCACGTAGAAAGCCACGGCGCCGTGATTCTCGAACGTGATGTCGACCGGTATGGCAAATGCCTTTCCGTCTTGACTCACGTCGGGCTTACCCGTGGACAACTTGAGGAGGGGTCTGGTCTCACGCTGGTTCGGCTGGTACAGGTTCTGGTAACCGAAATTGGCGATCGTGATGACCGAGGAGACGATCACCGCCGCGGCCACTCGCTTCGGAGCCGGAATCACGACCGATGTCCGCCACACCGCGACGACAGCCCATGCCGAACCCGCCGTGAGCGCGGCGAAGAGCGCTGAGTAGGTCGTGGAATCGCCGTACTTCGTCGTCTCGACCAGGAGAAAGAGGTTGGTCAAAAAGGCCGCGAACGCTCCGATCAGCACGATCGCGCCGGAGTAGGGGAAGCTGCGCCAGAGCCAGTGGTCCAAGGCCGCGGCGGCCCCCAGCAAGGTGGTGAGCGCGACGGCGATGAGGACCGCGCCGGTGATACGCCCGGGGAAGGTCAGGGCGTGGAACAGGTCGTCAACGCCCAACAGACTCAGCGGAAGGGTCGTCAGGAGGAGGACCAGCACGATCACCGCCATGGTCACCCGGGACCGCGGGGTTCTCGGCGGTGGCCGGCGCACCTTCAGGCGCGAGTTGGAGCGAGGCCTGGGGGGAGTCTTCAAGCGATCACCTCCTGCGGCCACCGCACCAGGGGAACCGCACGTGCGAAGCACGGACCCAGGAGACCTGCCGCCGCGCCACGGGCTCGGGTTTCATCGTCACCGTTGATCCATGGCATCGCCATCCAGATGCCGCTGAACGTGGGAGCTGGGGGGCCGTCGAATACCTGGATCGGTTTTCGTCACCCGTTCGGCCGCTTGTCCGTCGCTCAGTCCGCCGCCACGTACACACTGGCCATGGGCCACAGTGCCCGCCCGTTCGTCCGCCGCCACGACCGGCCGGAGTGGAGCCTCACCCCCCGGTGTCGGGATTGACAGCGGGCTGCCAGGGCCTCGTACTGAACACGAGGGACCCCTGGCCAAAGGTTCCCTGGGGGGATTCCGCGATCCGTAATCTCTCACTCTCCGCCCCCGCGGAGGAACGACGGTTCGGCATCGCCGGCTCCGACCCGGCCGGCGGCACGCTCCGGCCTGCCGACCCCGAGCGGGTCGCCGCGTCGTATCTCGAGGACCTCTTCCGCCGCGGCCGTGTCCATGTGCCCGAGGAGCACCGCTCCGACGTGTCGTTGAGCGACGACAACCCCTCCCGGCTCAAGACGCACGAGATCACGCGGAGCTCGGCCGGCGAGGGTCTCGCCCTGGTGCGGAAGTGCTTCGACTGAGCAGGTAGCGGTACCGGTGGATTCGGCTGGATCAGTGGAAGAAGCGGAGACGGCGGACGGTGAGCCGGCCGTCGTCCCCGCGCCTGACGACGTGCGTCGTTCTCGGCGTCGGCTCCTCTCCCTCGAACACCGCCTCGCCCCGCGCCAGCAGGTCGCCGATGAACTTCTCGGTCGCCCGGCGCTCGGCGGCGTCCTCGCTCTGTCCGCCTTCTTCCGGGTTCTTCGCGCCCTCGTCACTGTTCGCGCTCATACGGGGCACTCTATTCCGCAGGTGGCTTGATATGTGCGGTCGCTATGTCTCCACACGCAGCCCCGAAGACCTGGTCCGGCACTTCCGGGTCACCGAGTGGCGTCCGGAGGAGGCGCTGGAGCCGAGCTGGAACGTCGCCCCCACCGACCCGGTGTGGGCCGTGCTGGAGCGCACCCCGCGGGAGGAGCGGGACGCGGGCTCGGTGCGCCGGGAGCTGAGGGCGCTGCGCTGGGGGCTGGTTCCGTCCTGGGCGAAGGACCTGCGGATCGGCGCACGACTGATCAACGCGCGGGTCGAGACCGTGCACGAGAAACCCGCCTTCCGCCGTGCCTTCGTCAAACGCCGCTGCCTGCTGCCCGCCGACGGCTTCTACGAGTGGCAGCAGGTCAGGGCGAAGGACACCGGCAGGACCCGCAAACAGCCGTACTTCATCCGCCCCGAGGACGGCGGGGTGATGGCGCTGGCCGGCCTCTACGAGTACTGGCGCGACCCGGAGGTGGCGCGGGACGACGACCCCGCCGCCTGGGTGACGACCTGCACCGTCCTGACCACCGAGGCCACCGACGCGGCCGGCCGCGTGCACCCGCGCATGCCGCTCGCCCTCACCCCGGACCACTACGACGCCTGGCTCGACCCCGGCCACCAGGACCCCGGCGGGCTGCGGGCGCTGCTCGGCCCTCCGGGGGACGGCCATCTGGACGCACGGCCCGTTTCCCCGGCCGTCAACGACGTCCGCAACAACGGGCCGGGCCTGCTGGAGAATCCCGCGCCGTGACCGGCGCCCACCTGCGCCGGACGGGAAGCCGTGTCCCCCGATGACCGGCGCCCTGGCGCGTTGCGCCCGGACACCCGTCCGGGCGGCCCGTACCGTGCTGTGGACGTGACCGTCGGGCGGCAACGGGAGGCGCGGTGACGCGAGCGGGCGGTCCGGCGTCCGGGCGGCGCCGCGGGCGCCGGGCGGGCGGGGTGGTGCCGGGCAGCCGGCCGGCGCACTCCGTGCGGCTGCCGCCGCGCTCCCGCTCCGGCCCGGCGGCCCCGGCCGCCGAGCACCCCCGGGCCGAGCGCACCGTACCCTGGCTGCGCGTCGCCGCCGCCTACGCCTGGCGGCTCATCCTCGTCGGCATCGTCGTGTACGGCGTCTTCACGATCCTCGGCCGCTTCCAGCTCGTCGCGGTGGCCGTTTTCATCGCGCTCGTCGTCACCTCGGTCCTGCGCCCCCTCGCCGACCTGCTGAACCGTCTGCTGCCGCGGCCGCTGTGCGTCGCCGTGGTCCTGGTGGGCAGCATGCTGCTGGCGTCCGCCCTGCTCGCCTTCGTGGGCGAGGCGGTCGCGGGGGAGTGGACACAGCTGGCGAAGGAGCTGAGCGGTGGCATCCACCGGATCGAGCGGTGGCTCCAGGGCCCGCCGTTCCGGATCAGTCCCGGACGGCTCACCGCCCTCCACGACCAGCTCCTGGCCTACCTGTCCGCGCACCGGGCGAGCCTGCTCAACAGCGCGCTCAGCGGCCTGGGCCGGATCGTCGAGCTGGTCACCGCGGGTGCACTGGCGCTGTTCACCTCCGTGTTCTTCATCCACTCAGGAGAACGCCTGTGGCGCTGGGCGCGCGACGTGCTGCTGCCCGCAGGCGCCCGGCCGGTGTGGGACCGGGCCGGGCACGCCGCCTGGCGTGCCTTCGCCGGGTACACGCGCGGCATCATCATCGTGGCCGCCACCAACGCCGTACTGGTCGGCGTCGCCCTGGTCCTGCTGCGCGTGCCGCTCGCCCTGCCGCTGACGCTGCTGGAGTTCTTCGCGACGTTCGTGCCGCTGGTGGGCTCGCCGGTCGCGCTCGGCGTGGCCACGGTGGTCGCCCTGGCCGGGCGCGGCCCGATCACGGCGCTGGCCGTGCTGCTGCTCATCGTCGTCATCGGCCAGCTCGAAGGGCACGTCCTGCATCCCCTGGTGATGGGCTGGTCGGTCCGCCTGCACCCGCTCGTCGTCGCCGTGTCCGTCATCGCCGGCAGCATCGTCGCCGGTGTGATCGGGGCCGTCGTCGCCGTCCCGTTCGTCTCGGTCGTCTGGGCGGTCCTGTCGGCGCTGCGGCCCGCACCGCCCTAGTGCCGCGGCAGGCGACGTTCGCCCGTCAAGGAGTGGCGTCCGGTGCGTGCTCCGGGGGTCTCCCCGGCCGAAGGCGGGGGAGTGCCGGGTGCGAGCCCTCGTACTGGACGTTCCTGGGCTTGTGCCCGGTGCGGCGAGTGGGGCACCTCCCACGCCGTCAAGGCAGTGGGGGAGTGCCGGGCGTCGCGACGGGGCGAACGTTGCCTGTTGCGGCACTGGCTGTGCGGCTGACGGACGCCCGAACCGTTCGGCGGTCGCCTTTTCGGCGGCGGCAGAAGGGGCACGCGTTCCTGGTACGACCCCCGAGCAGCAGAGGAACGGTGCCGTGATGTCCGAGTACGAGCGTTCACGCACGATGCCCGCCCAGCCCGAGCAGGTCTTCGACCAGGCCGCCAACGTCGGCCAGCTCGACGCCTGGCTGCCGGACGCCCTGCACGTCCGCGTCGAGGAGCCGCCCGCCGTCACCGTGCACGAGGACCACAGCGACCAGGACACCTCGGCCCTGATACGCGCCGAGCGCGAGCAGATGCGGATCGAATGGGGGACTCGCGAGCAGGGCAGCTACGCGGGCTGGCTCCAGGTCTCCGGCATCGGTGGCGGCGCCAGCGAGGTGACCGTGCACCTGTCGTTCTTCGAGGACAGTCACGACCCGGGCGAGCGCGCCGCCCTGGAGGCCCTCGACGGCAGCCTGCGACGGCTGGAGGACCAGGTGCGGATGCGCGTGGAGAACGCCAGCGGCTGAGCCGCCGCACGCGGACGGAAACACACCGCGGTGTGCGGTCCTCCCGGACCGCACACCGTGGCTTCGTTGACCGAGTGGGTCGGAGACTCGGCGTCAGCGGGTCGGAGACCCGGTGCTCGGACCAGAGGGCTCAGTAGCCGCCGTAGTCGCCGCCGTGGTCGCCGCCGTGGTCGCCGCCGTGGTCGCCGCCGTGGTCGCCGCCACCGTGGTCCCCACCGCCGTTGTAGCCGTGGTGGCCGCCGTAGTCACCGTAGTCGCCATAGTCGCCGTGGTCGCCATGGTCGCCGTGGTCGCCGCCGTGGTCCCCACCGCCGTTGTAGCCGTGGTGGCCGCCGTAGTCGCCGTAGTCGCCATAGTCTCCGTGGTCGCCATGGTCGCCATGGTCGCCGTGGTCGCCGTGGTCGCCGCCGCCCCACCAGTCGTCGTTGGAGCCCCAGCTGTAGCCGGAGTGGTCATAGCCCGAGTCGTGAGCCGAAGCGGTCCCCGCTGCGCCGATCGCGGCGCCGCCTGCCATGACGATGCCGGCCGCGGACACGGCGATGAGACGCTTAACGCGCTGTGCTCGCATGGGTAGTACCTTTCCTTCCACCGTCTCGCGCAAGGGAACCGCGCGAGGATGATGGCCGCGCCCGCCGGATGGATGAGAAGGTGCGGCGCGGTCTGAGGTGTCGCCGCCGTATGTGAGAAGCACGTCTCGGTCCCCGACGCCGCCACGTCCCACCCGCGCCGGATCGCACGGGCGAGCGTTGCGGCAATGGCCCCCGCTGTGGAGACCACGCCGGACGGGGCGTGCCCCCGTTTGCGGCTCTCATCGGTAGACGCTAGTCGCCCCTCGGCCGGTCGGCATCTCGAGAGGGTGCCCCGGGCACCACGGCAACACCCTTTGTTCCGGCCGGAATACGCGACGGAAAGGGACACCCCGGTGACGGTGTGTTCCGGTGCGGCGGCCACGGCACGTCCGGGGGCAAAGCAGCGCCCATGCGCATGATGCGGCCGGTGGGGGGCAGACGGACCAATGCCCAAGGGGGTGTGTCACATGTCCACGGGAACCCTTCTCGCGATCATCATCCCGATCGTCGTCGTGCTCGCCCTGATCGCCGTGGCGGCCGCACTGCTGACCAGGCGCCGTCACCTCCGTGAGCGCTTCGGCCCCGAATACGAACGCACGGTCGAGGACGCCGAGAGCAGGCGGGCCGGCGAGCGTGAGCTCAGGGCCCGCGAAAAGCGGCACGACGCGCTGGACATCAAGCCGCTGCCGGCCGTCTCACGGGACCGCTACACACGCGAGTGGAGCAACGTCCAGCAGGAGTTCGTGGACCGGCCCGAGGACGCGGTGCATGACGCCGACCGGCTGGTGACGGCGCTCATGCACGAGCGCGGCTACCCGACGGAGGGCTTCGAGCAGCAGGCCGCGGACCTCTCGGTGGAGCACGGCCGCACGCTCGAGCACTACCGCGCCGCCCACGAGGTCGAATCGCTGAGCACCAGCAGCAAGGCCACGACCGAGCAGCTCAGGGGCGCCATGGTCCACTACCGCGCGCTCTTCGACGAACTGATCTCCGACGGGGGCCGCGCCCAGCCCGCCCCCTCCTGAGAACCCACCTGCCCCGCCTGCCCCGCCGGCCCGGTAGGGAGGAACGGAACACCATGCACAGCAACGAGAAACCGAGCCGCTTCGGCCGCGGCCTGTCCACCGAGGATCTCGCCCAGGAGACCCCCTCCCCGACCGGAACCCCGGTCTATCCCGGTGAGAGCACGGGCGAGGCGACGACACGGCGGCCCACCGAGGACCGGCCCGAGCGAGCCGAGCGGCCCGAGCAAGCCGAGCGGCCCGAGCGGTCCGCGACCACCGCGGACACCGGCCAGGACACCGGCACCACCACGGGCACGGCCCCGGCCCAGCCGGAGCCGACCGCCCCCGACGAGGCCACCCCCCGGCTGCTGACCCCGGACGAGGAACAGGGCTTCCGGGACCGGTGGCACGCGGTGCAGAGCAGGTTCGTGGACGACCCGCGCGAGGCGGTGCACACCGCCGACACCCTCGTCGCGGACGTCATGCAGACCCTGGCCGCCACCTTCGCGCGGCACAAGCAGGATCTGGAGGGCCAGTGGAGCCAGGGGGAGAAGGTGGACACGGAGGACCTGCGCAGGGCGCTGCAGCGGTACCGGGCCTTCTTCAACCGTCTCCTCAGCACCTGACCCTCGCCCGGCGTGTCACGCGGGCGGCCGCCGGGACCGGGAGACCATGGGCGTGGCACCCGCACCGTCATCAGGCCGGGCCAGGAACGGAGGGGCTGCGTGGACCAGCGGGTCACGGAGCACAGCGAGACCGGGCAGAACGAGACCGGGCGGAACGAGTCGGAGCAGAGCGAGACGGGGCAGAACGGGTCCCAGCAGAGCGAGGCCGAACGAGGCGGGACAGCGCGGAGCGGGACCGAGAGCACCGGCCCCGGTCCCGACCCGCGACGCCGGATCCCGCGCACCGACGGCGTTCTGCGCGACCCGCGCCTGGCGGCGGCGGTGGCGCGGCTCGGGCCGGAACCCGTGAAGGCCGCCGTCCGGCGGGCCCAGCGGCAGGCCCGCCACGGCACGCTCCCGCCCGAGGAGGTCGCGGACACGGCGGTGGCGCTGCTGCCGTCCACGGCCTGCGGGCTGCGCCCGGTGATCAACGCCACCGGAGTGCTGCTGCACACCAACCTCGGCCGGGCGCCGCTGTCGGCGGCGGCCCGGCGGGCGGTGCTGGACGCCGCCGGCCCCACCGATGTCGAACTGGACCTGCCGACCGGTGCCCGGGCCCGCCGGGGCCGCTCCGCCCTGGACGCGCTGCGCGCCCGGGTGCCGGCCGCCGCCGCGGCACACGTCGTCAACAACGGCGCCGCCGCCCTCGTCCTCGCCGCGACCGCGCTCGCCACCGGCCGGGAGATCGTCATCAGCCGGGGGGAGATGGTGGAGATCGGGGACGGCTTCCGGCTGCCGGACCTGCTGGTGTCCACCGGAGCCAGGCTGCGCGAGGTCGGGACCACCAACCGCACGGGCGTCGAGGACTACGCCGACGCGATCGGCCCGGACACCGCCTTCGTCCTGAAGGTCCACCCCTCCAACTTCCGCATCACCGGCTTCACCCGCGCCGCCGGCACCCGCGAACTGGCGGCACTGGGCGTGCCGGTCGTCGTCGACATCGGCTCCGGGCTGCTCGCCCCGCATCCGCTGCTGCCCGCCGAGCCCGACGCCGAGACCCAGCTGAGGGCGGGCGCGTCGCTGGTGACCGCCAGCGGGGACAAGCTGCTCGGGGGACCCCAGTGCGGACTGCTCCTCGGCGACGAGGATCTCGTCCGCGCCCTGGCCCGGCACCCCCTGGCCCGCGCCCTGCGCGTGGACAAGCTCACCCTGGCCGCGCTGGAGGCGACCCTCACGGGTCCCGCCACCCCCACCGCCGAGGCCCTGACCGCCGACCCGCGGGACCTCATGCGCCGCGCCGAACACCTCGCCGCCCCGCTGAGCGCCGCCGGTGTGGACGTACGGGCCGTCACCAGCACCGCCACGGTCGGTGGCGGGGGCGCACCCGGTGTGACCCTGCCCAGCGCCGCGCTCTCCCTGCCGGAGCCGTATGCCTCCGTGCTGCGCGCCGGCGCCGTCCCCGTGGTCGGCCGCCTGGAGGCGGGGCGGTGCCTGCTGGACCTGCGGGCGGTGGCGCCGGAGGACGACGACCGGCTGGCCGAGGCCGTGCGGTCGGCCACCGCTGAGGCGGCCACCGAAGAGGCGGCCGCCACAGTGGCGGAAGGCTAGGTGGGCGCGCCATGCGGGTCCTGGCCACCGCGGGCCATGTCGACCACGGCAAGTCCGCCCTGGTGCGGGCGCTGACCGGGATGGAACCCGACCGCCACGCGGAGGAACGACGTCGCGGACTCACCCTCGACCTCGGCTTCGTCTGGACGGGCCCGGACGAGGAAGGCGAGCACCTGGCCTTCGTGGACGTCCCCGGGCACGAGAGGTTCGTGGCCACCATGCTGGCCGGGGTCGGACCGGTGCCCGCCGTGCTGTTCGTGGTCGCCGCCGACCAGGGGTGGCAGCCCCAGTCGCAGGAGCACCTGGCGATCCTCGACGCCCTCGGCGTACGGCACGCCGTCCTCGCCGTGACCCGCAGCGATCTCGCCGACCCCGAACCGGTGCGCGCCGAGGCGCTGCGGCGGCTGGCCGGGACCTCGCTGGGACACGTTCCGTCGGTCGCGGTGAGCGCGGTGACCGGCGCCGGACTGGACGGCCTGCGCACCGAGCTGACCCGGCTCGCCCGCACGCTGCCGGTACCGCCCGCCGACGCCGACGTACGGCTCTGGCTGGACCGGGCCTTCACGGTGCGCGGCCACGGCACCGTCGTGACGGGCACGCTGGGCGCCGGTACCCTGCGCGTCGGCGACCGGCTGGTGACCGGGGACGGCTCGGCGGTGCTGCGGGTGCGCGGCCTGCAGTGCCTGAAGCAGGAGCGGACCGACGTCAGCGGGGTGGCGCGCGTGGCGGTCAACGTGCACGGCGACCGGGACGGCGAGCTGCGGCGCGGTCAGGTGCTGCTGGCCCCGGACCGCTGGCTGCGCACCGACCTGATCGACGTCCGTGTCACCGGCGAGCCCGCGGGCGAACTGCCCCGCACGGTCACCCTGCACATCGGCACCGCGGCGGTCCCCGTGACCGTCCGACCGCTGGGGGACGACACCGCCAGGCTGACCCTGAGCCGGCGGCTGCCGCTGCGCGTCGGGGACCGGGCGGTGCTCCGCGAACCGGGCGGCGGACGCCCGCCTTCCGCCGTGGTCGTGCTCGACGTGCGCCCGCCGCGTCTGACCCGGCGGGGCGCCGGGCGGGCGAGGGCGGCGCAGCTGGCGGCGATGACCGGCCGTCCCGACGGCGCGGCGGAGCTGCGGCGCCGGGGGCTCGTACGCCGCTCGGACCTGCTGGCGATGGGCGTGCCCGCGCCCGGCGAGCCCGTCACCGGCGACTGGCTGGCCGACCCGGCGCACTGGGCCCGGCTGCGCGAGCGCCTCGCCGGCGAGGCCGAGCGCCACGCGCGGCGGCACCCCATGGAGCCGGGCCTGCCGGCCGAGGCCGCCCGGCGGCTGCTTGACCTGCCCGATCGGGCCCTGGTCGACGCCCTCGCCCGCACCCCGGGCAGCACCGAACTGCTGTGCCGTCAGGGCCGGTTGTACGGCCCCGGCGGCGCCCGCCCCGACCTGCCCGAGCCCGTCCGGGCAGCCGTCGACGCCGTACGGCGGGAGCTGGAGAAGGCGCCCTACCGTGCGCCGGACGCCGACCGGCTCACCGAACTCGGGCTCACCCGCAAGGCGGTGGCCGCCGCCGTCCGCGCGGGCGCGCTGCTGCGGATCACCGACACCGTCGTCCTGCTGCCGGGGGCCGACGAGAGGGCCGCCGGGGTGCTGAGCCGGCTGCCGCAGCCCTTCACGCTCAGCGAGGCCCGCACGGCGCTCGGCACCACCCGCAGGGTCGCCGTGCCGCTGCTGGAGTTCCTCGACGCCCGAGGGCTCACGGAACGCGTCGACGACCAGCGCAGACGCTGCCGGACGGCGGAGAGCGACGGAGGCGGACGGGAATCGAACCCGCCTGCCCGAGATCCTCGGACACCTCGGTTTTGAAGACCGGGAGGGCCACCAGGCACCCACACGCCTCCACCGCCCGCCAGGCTACCGGAAGGACCCGGCATGACCGCCACCCGTGAAACACCCGTACGGCTCACGCAGTTCGCCCACGGCGGCGGCTGCGCCTGCAAGATCCCGCCCGGCGAGCTGGAGGACGTGCTCGGCGGCCTGGCGACCGCGCCACCCGTCCCCGGTGGCACCCCGCTGCTGGTGGGACTGGCCACCGGCGACGACGCGGCCGTCGTCACCCTGCCCGCGTACGGTGGGACCGCCGCGCAGGCGGTGGTGTCGACCGCCGACTTCTTCACACCGGTCGTCGACGACCCGTACGACTGGGGGCGCATCGCCGCGGCCAACGCGCTGTCCGACGTGTACGCCATGGGCGGCCGTCCGGTCCTCGCCGTGAACCTGCTGGCCTGGCCGCGTGACCTGCTGCCGTTCGAGCTGGCCCGCGAGGTGCTGCGCGGTGGGCTGGACATCGCCGCCGAGGCCGGCTGCCACGTCGGCGGCGGGCACAGCGTGGACGATCCGGAACCCAAGTACGGCATGGCCGTCACCGGGCTCGCCGACCCGGCACGACTGCTGCGCAACGACGCCGGCCGGCCCGGCCTGCCCCTGTCGCTGACCAAACCGCTCGGCCTGGGTGTGCTGAACAACCGTCACAAGGCCACCGGGGAACGGTTCGAGCAGGCGGTGGCCACCATGGTGGCCCTCAACCGGGACGCGTCCGAGGCCGCGCTGGCCCGGGGCGCCACCTGCGCGACCGACGTGACGGGCTTCGGTCTCCTCGGCCATCTGCACAAACTCGCCCGGGCCTCCGGCGTGACCGCGGTCCTCGACACCGCCGCCGTGCCCTGGCTCGACGGGGCCCGCCAGGCCGTGCGTGACGGCTACGTCAGCGGCGGCACCCGGCGCAACCTGGCATGGGTGGCCCCGTTCACCGACTTCGGCGACACGGACGCCGACACCCGCCTCCTGCTGGCCGACGCCCAGACCTCCGGCGGCCTGCTCGTCGCGGGCGAGGTCCCCGGCGCCCCGGTGATCGGCGAACTCGTCCCGCGCGGACCCCACTCGGTCGTCCTGAGATGAGCCCCGGAGGAGCCCCGAGCCCCGAGCGCCCATCGCGTCGGCCCGGTCAGGGCTCGGTGCCCGTGTGGTCGTCGATGCCGGCCCGCGCCTGGTAGGCGCGCACCAGTTCCCGTGCGGCCGGGCCCCGGGGGCGTCGCCCGGGACGGATGTCGACGGCGAAGGCCTTGGTCTCCTGGATGTGCGTGTTGGGGTCGAGCGACAGGTGCACCAGCTCGTTGGCCGCGTCGCCCGTGCTGTAGCCGCTCGGCCCCCAGTGGTAGGGCAGCCCCACCTGGTGCAGCGTGCGGCCGTGCACGGTCAGCGGCGGCACCCGGTCGGTGACCAGCACCCGTGCTTCGATCACACCCCGCGCGCTGACGATCGTCGCCCAGCCGGTGTGCTCCAGGCCGCGCTCCGCGGCGAGCTGCGGCGACACCTCGCAGAAGAACTCCGGCTGGAGCTCCGCCAGATAGGGCAGCCAGCGGGACATGCCGCCCGCCGTGTGGTGCTCGGTGAGCCGGTAGGTGGTGGCCACGTACGGGAACACCTCCGAGCCCGGCTCGCCGCCGCTGGGCTGGTAACGGTTGTCCGGTCGCGAGGGCATCACCTGCCGTACCGGATTGCGCTGCTGCTCGTACAGCAGGTTCGGGAAGGGCGATTCCTGCGGCTCGTAGTGGGCGGGCAGGGGACCGTCGGTGAGCCCGGAGGGCACGTACAGCCAGGCCTTGCCGTCGGCCTGCATCACGAACGGGTCGGTGCCCGACAGCGCCTCGGGACCGGTCGCGCCCTCCGGCGGCCGGTGGCCGGGCGCCTTGTCCTTCTTGAAGTCGGCGATGTCGTGGCCCGTCCACTCACCCTTCGCCTCGTCCCACCACACCAGCGCCTTGCGCGCGCTCCACGGCCTGCCGTCCGGGTCCGCCGAGGCCCGGTTGTACAGGATGCGGCGGTTGGCGGGCCACGCCCAGCCCCACTCGTTCGCCACCCAGTTCTGCTCCCCGCCGGGCTTGCGGCGGGCGGCCTGGTTGACGCCGTCGGCGCGGACACCGCAGTAGATCCAGCAGCCGCAGACCGTGGAGCCGTCGGGCCTGAGCTGCTCGTACGACGCCAGCGGCTCGCCCTTTGCGTCACGGCCGTTGATCTCGGCCAGCACCGCCTCGGCCTCCGGCTCGGCCAGCGTGCCCTTCGTGGGATAGTCCCAGGCCAGGTCGAGCACCGGCCGGTCCATGGGGTCGGCGGACCCCGCGAGCTTCTGCCGGACGATGCGGCCGAGGTGGAAGGTGAACCACAGGTCGCTGCGCGCCTCTCCCGGCGGTTCGACGGCCTGGTGGTGCCACTGGAGCAGCCGCTGGGTGTTGGTGAAGCTGCCGTCCTTCTCGGTGTGCGCGGCCGCCGGCAGGAAGAACACCTCGGTGCCGATGTCCTCCGTGCGCAGCTCCCCGCTGTCGATCTCCGGGCCGTCCTTCCACCAGGTGGCCGACTCGATGAGGGAGAAGTCGCGCACGACGAGCCAGTCCAGGTTGGCCATGCCGAGCCGCTGCATCCGGGCGTTGGCGGAGCCGACCGCCGGGTTCTCGCCCATGAGGAAGTAGCCCTTGCACACCCCTTCCAACTGGGCCAGCACCGTCTCGTAGGTGGAGTGGGAGCCGGTCAGCCGCGGCAGGTAGTCGAAGCAGAAGTCGTTCTCCGCCGTCGCCGCGTCACCCCAGTACGCCTTGAGCAGGCTGACGAGGTACGAGCGCATGTTGCCCCAGTAGCCCTTGTGGGCCGCCTCGGCCTGCACGAAGGCGTCCAGGTCCTCGTTCTTGTGCGCGTGCGGCATCGGGATGTACCCGGGCAGCAGGTTGAACAGGGTGGGGATGTCCGTCGAGCCCTGGATGGAGGCGTGCCCGCGCAGGGCCAGGATGCCGCCGCCCGGGCGGCCGATGTTGCCGAGCAGGCTCTGCAGCACGGCCGCCGCACGGATGTACTGCACCCCCACGGTGTGCTGGGTCCAGCCGACCGCGTAGGCGAACGCGGTGGTCCGCTCGCGCCCGGAGTTCTGAGTGACCAGCTCGCACACCCGGCGGAACACGTCCTGCGGCACCCCGCAGATCCGCTCCACCATCTCGGGCGTGTACCGGGCGTAGTGCCGCTTGAGCACCTGGAACACACACCGTGGGTGCGTCATCGTCTCGTCGCGTTCGATCTCGCCCTCGCCGATGACGGCGCCGCCCGACCCGTGGGCCTCGCCGCGCCCCGCCGCGCTCACCGAACTGCCGCCGCCGGTGCGCTTGTCGTACTCCTGGTCGCGCTGACCGGAGGCCGCCTGCACCTCCGTGCCCTCGTACTGCCAGCTGCTGTTGTCGTAGGTGCGCTGCCCGGCGTCCAGGCCGGAGAACACGCCGTCGAGGTCCTCGGTGTCCCGGAAGTCCTCCCGCAGCACCACCGGACCGTTGGTGTAGGCCACCACGTAGTCGCGGAAGTACGCGCCCGTGCTCAGCACGTGGTTGATGATCCCGCCGAGGAAGGCGATGTCCGAACCCGCGCGCAGCGGCACGTGCAGATCGGCCAGCGCGCTGGTCCGGGTGAACCGCGGATCGACATGGACCACCTTCGCCCCGCGGGCCTTGGCCTCCATCACCCACTGGAACCCGACCGGATGGCACTCGGCCATGTTCGAGCCCTGGATGACGATGCAGTCCGAGTTCTGCAGGTCCTGCTGGAAGGTGGTCGCGCCGCCGCGGCCGAACGAGGTTCCCAGACCGGGAACGGTGGAGGAGTGTCAAACACGCGCCTGGTTCTCGATCTGGATCGCGCCCAGGGCGGTGAACAGCTTCTTGATGAGGTAGTTCTCCTCGTTGTCCAGCGTCGCCCCGCCGAGGCTGGCGATGCCGAGCGTGCGCCGGGTGCGCACGCCGTCGACCTCCCACTGCCAGCCCGCGCGGCGGGCCTCGATCACCCGGTCGGCGATCATGTCCATCGCCGTGTCCAGGTCCAGACGCTCCCACTCGGTGCCGTGCGGGCGGCGGTACAGGACGTGGTGCTCACGCGCGCCGCCGGTGGTCAGCTGGAGGCTGGCCGCGCCCTTGGGGCACAGCCGACCACGGGAAACGGGGGAGTCGGGGTCGCCCTCGATCTGCGTGACCCGCCCCTCCTCGACGTACACGTTCTGGCCGCAGCCCACGGCGCAGTACGGGCAGACGGACTTCACCACCCGGTCCGCGGAGGCCACCCTGGGCGTCAGCCGCGCACTCGGCCCGCTCTTGGCCGCGGCACCGCGCCCCAGGGGGTCGGTGCCCGTCAGCTGCCGGTAGACCGGCCAGGAGTCGATCCAGGTACGTACGCCCATCACGTCAGCCCTTCCGATGCCGCTCGGGTCCTGCTCCGGGTCCAGTTCGGGATCCTTCTCGTGTCCTCCTCGGTGGCGCCGCGCCCCGGCCGTCGCCCCGGCTGCGGATTCTTTCGCAGCCGGGCCGCCACGGCATCTCCAACGCCGCCGGGCGGGTGCCCGCGCCGTCAGCCGGGACGGGCGCGCAACCGCTCACGCTGCGGTACGACCGTGTACCGGGGATCCTCGGCCGAGTCCACCCCGGCGTGGAACACCCCGAACCGCAGCGCGGCCGAACCCGTCAGCAGCGCCACCCCCGCCGTCACCGCGCACGCCCGGCCCCGCCGCCGCCCCGTGCCTGTGCCCGTGTACGCGGCCAGCGCGGCGCCGCCCGCCGTCAGCAACTCGGCGGCCCGCAGCAGCCGGTACGGTCCGCCCTGCTCGAACGGCTCGGCGGCCAGACCCATCCGACGTTTCATCAGCTGGAAGGCGCCCAGTTCCAGCCCGGCACCGAGCACCGCCATGCGGCGCGCCGGAGCCGTCTGCCCGGCCGGCGCGCAGGCCAGCGCCAGCCCGGCCGCCGCACTCGACGCGGACCCCGCGAAGACGAACGGCAGCTCGCGGTAGCCCTCGTGCCAGGACGGCACGGCGGTGTCGGAGAGCAGGACGGCGGTGTAGGTGGCGACCGCCGGGCCCAGGCAGGCCGCGGCCGCCGTGGCGCCCGCGCCGGCGACGCGTCCACGGCCCGTGACGTCGGCGGCAGCGGCGGCCATCGTCAGGGGCGCGTACCCGGCCAGCAGCCACGATCCGATGCTCATCGGCGACGTGGGCTTGAACACGCGGAGCATGTTGAGGAACCGGGCGGGCCGGCCCAGATCGTGCACGAGCGCGCCCAGCGACCCGCTGATGGCGCCCGCCGCGCCCAGCTTTGCCACCCGCGCCAGGCCCGGCCGTCCGGTGGCCTGCCCGCCGGCCGCCAGCAGCGACGACGCGCCCGCCAGACCCCCGAGGAAGAGGTAACCGGCGATGTCGAGGGCCTGCCACGTCGGCTTGTTGAGGATCGGTCGGCCGTAGTAAGACGAGAACCGCGCCTCGGGGACCACCGGCTGCTCGCCGCGGCCCCGGCGACGGCGAGCTCGCCGCGAGCGCCCCGCGTCCTGAGCGCCCGGCACGGCGTCCCGGCCGGGCCGCACCCCTCGCAGGCCCCCGCGGGTCACGTCCGACTCGCTCATCGCCGCCTCCCCGCGAAGCTCGCGGCCCCCAGCGCGGCGAGCGAGACGGCCGCCATCGCCGCGTGCCGCCACATGGCGGGCAGGTCCCGGGTGGTGACCACCGGATCCGGCGGCAGGCCGTACACCTCGGGCTCGTCGAGCAGCAGGAAGAACGCGCCGTCGCCGCCGACCCCGTCGTGCGGGCTCTCGCCGTACAGCCGGGCATCGGTGACACCGGCCGCGTGCAGCTGCGCCACCCGGGCAGCGGCCCGCTCGCGCAGCTCCTCCAGCGGGCCGAACTGGATGGAATCGGTGGGGCAGGACTTGGCGCAGGCCGGTTCCATGCCGACACCGAGCCGGTCGTAGCACAGCGTGCACTTCCAGACCCGGCCGTCCTCCTTGCGCTGGTCGATGACCCCGTACGGGCAGGCGGGCACGCAGTACCCGCAGCCGTTGCACACGTCCTTCTGCACCACCACCGTGCCGAACTCGGTGCGGAACAGCGCCCCCGTGGGGCAGACGTCGAGGCAGGCCGCGTGCGTGCAGTGCTTGCACACGTCGGAGGACATCAGCCAGCGCAACTCGGTCCGGCCGTCGGGCGACACCGGCGAGATCGCCCCGTCGGGGGAGGTGCCGAGGTTCCGGGCGGCCTCGAACACGTCGAAGCCCTCGTGACCGCCGCCGGGTTCGCCGCCGGCCTCGGGCAGGCGCTGCTCGATGAACGCCACGTGCCGCCAGGTGTCCGCGCCCAGCCCCTGCGTGTTGTCGTAGGACATGCCCGTCAGTTCCAGGCCGTCCTCCGGTACGGCGTTCCACTCCTTGCACGCCACCTCGCACGCCTTGCAGCCGATGCACACGGACGTGTCGGTGAAGAAGCCCACGCGTGGCGGGGCGTCGGGGTATCCGGCCGCCCCCGCCACGTTCGGCTGCGGCCCGGACAGCAGGTTCCCGGACGGCGGCACAGGCTCGCCGCCCGTCGCGTTCACCGCCGTCGTGTCGCCCTCGGCCATGCTCCGACCTCCTCGGCTTCCGTGTGCGGCGCTCACCCTGTTCCCGCTCACGAGCCTGGCACGGGTGCCCGGCCGGCGCGCGTCCGAAACCGCGCCGGAGGCGTTCCGCCGTCCGCGCCGGAGCATCCCACGGCACCGGTGTCGCCGCGGGTCTCGGCGATCAGCAGACGGACCGCGGCGGGCAGGCCACCGCTCTCGGCGGCCCGCCGCAGCCGGCGTGCGGCGCTGCCGTCGGCCAGCGCCCGGCCCAGCAGTTCGCGCACGCTCTCCCAGTCGCCGGACGCCTCCAGCGCCGGGCGCAGCCGGTCCGGCAGGCCGTGCAGCACCTCGCGGGCGGGGACCGCGCGCCGGGTGACCGGGTCGACCAGGGGGCCCTCGAGGCCGGAGCGGGCGGCTCGCCAGGCGGCGGCCCGCAGCCATTCGTGGTGCCCGGGGCAGGCGGGGCCGGCCGGTCGGGCCAGCCGCGCGCACGCGTCGTGGACGAGGGCCCGGAAGAGCCCGGCGACCAGGACGACCGTCTCCACCCGAGGGCAGGCGTCGCAGATCCGCAGCTCCAGCGTGCGCTGGTGCGCGGAGGGCCGTACGTCGTAGTAGACCATTCCGGGGTCGGTGATGACGCCCGAGCCGATCAGTTCCTCCAGGGCCGCGTCGTAGTCGGCGGCACCGGAGTAGCACCCGGCCGGCCCGGCGGTGGGCCAGCGCTGCCACAGCATCGTCCGCCAGCTCGCGTAGCCGGTGTCACCGCCGAGCCAGAACGGCGAACTCGCCGACAGCGCGAGCAGCGGCGGCAGCCACGGCGACACCAGGCACATGGCGCGCACCGCCGTGTCGCGGTCGGGGACGTCGACGTGCACCTGCGCGCTGCAGATCAGCTGTTCCTCGGCGACCCTGCGGTACTCGTCGGCCATGTGCCGGTAGCGGGGATGGTCGGTGACGCCCTCTCGTGAGCCGAGCCGGGCCAGCGGCGCGGTGCCGGCGGCCACCGCCGCGAGACCCAGCGGGGCGGCCGCCGTGTCCAGGCGGCGCCGGGACGCGGCCAGGTCGGCGCGGAGGCCGTCGAGGGTCTCGTGCACCCCGCTGTTGCTCTCCACGACACAGCTCTGGAACTCGGGCGCGAACCCGGGTCCGGTCAGCCGGTCGAGCACGGCACGCGCACCCGGCACCGGCAGGCCGCTGTGAGCGTCCAGCAGGTGGAACTCCTCCTCGACCCCGATGCGCAGCGTCACGGCTCGTTCCCGCCCTCGTCGTGGTTTCCCGCCTCTGGTGTGACCGGCCGGTGGTTCCCGCCTCGCCGGCCCGTCCGGTCAGCCCATGGCCCGGTGCGCCGCGGCGGTCGTCAGGCCGTACACCAGGTGCGGTACGACGTCGGACGCCCATGACGTCGGGCTCCACGAGGTGGGATCGGTCAGGCGCAGCGCGGTGGCGGGGGCGTCGGCGCCCGTCATGGCGGCGGCGCCGAGCAGCGGTCCGGCCAGCCAGATCGGCAGGGCCGGACGGCGGTACCGCAGCAGCCCGTACGCCGTTCCGGCCCCGAGACCGATGGCGTACCCCAGCAGCGCCCCGGCCGCCTGGGCGCGGTTGTCCTTCTCCTCGCCGTCCCCGAGCGGCACCTGGGCGCGGCCGGCCAGACGGTCCGCGACCTGGGCGGGGATGCCGCTGGCGGACCGGCCGCGCAGCAGCATGCCGCCGTAGGACACCAGCTCCGGTGCGAGGGTGCCCACGGCGCCTGCCAGCAGGCCTTTGGTGATCGAGTGCATGACCGGGCGCTCCCTCGGTGGCGGTGGTGGCTGGGGTGCTCACGGGCCCTTCGGGTTCCATCCGTGGGGGCGGCGAAACAGCGGGGGAAATTCGTTGGCGGCCCGGTGGGCGGGGTGCTGGGATGACGCGATGAGCAGCGACACCGGCCAGGAGGGCACCCGCATGACCGACACCGCACCCGCGACCGCGTCCGTCACCCTGGACGACGTCCGTGACGCCGCCGAGCGGATCAAGGGCGTGGCGCACCGCACCCCCGTCCTGCGCTCGCGCACCCTGGACGCCCTGGTCGGCGCCGAGGTGCACGTCAAGTGCGAGAACTTCCAGCGGGTCGGTGCCTTCAAGTTCCGCGGCGCCTACAACGCCGCGTCCCGGCTGTCCGCCGGGCAGCTGGCCCGGGGGATCGCCGCGTACTCCTCCGGCAACCACGCCCAGGCCGTGGCCCTGGCCGCCCGGGAGCTGGGCACCGGCGCGGTGATCGTCATGCCGGAGGACACACCGCGCTCCAAGCGGGAGGCGACGGCGGGCTACGGGGCGGAGGTCGTCACCTACGACCGCTACACCGGCGACCGCGTCGCCATCGGGGAGGCACTCGCCGCCGACCGGGGGCTCGCGCTCATACCGCCGTACGAGCATCCGCACGTCATCGCGGGCCAGGGCACCGCGGCCCTGGAACTGATCGAGGAGGCCGGTGAGCTGGACGCCCTGGTCGTCCCGGTCGGCGGCGGCGGGCTGATCGCCGGCAGCGCCACGGTGGGCAAGGGCCTGCTGCCGGACCTGCGGGTCGTCGGCGTCGAGCCGGAGGCCGGCGACGACACCAAGCGGTCCCTCGCGGCCGGCCGGCGCGTCGGCGTGCCGGTGCCCCGGACGATCGCGGACGGCCAGGCCGCCGACATCCCCGGGGAGCTCACCTTCTCGCTCAACCGGCGTCTGGTGGACGCGATCAGCCTGGTGAGCGACGACGAGATCCGTGAGGCCATGCGGTTCGCCTTCGAACGCCTGAAGATCGTCGTCGAGCCCAGCGGCGCGAGCGCCCTCGCCGCGCTGCTGGCCCGCCGGGTCGACGCGCTGCCCCGCAGGGTCGGCGTCATCGTCTCGGGCGGCAACATCGACACCCGGCGCTTCGCCGAGATCGTCGGCGGCTGACGCCACCGGGTGCCCGCTCTCGCGGGCACCCGCCCCACATCACCTCAGTCCAACCGGGGAGAGGCCGCGACGGTCTCAGTCCCACAGCGGGGAGGTCATCACGCGGTCGTACCCGTCCGGCCGCGCGCCCGTGAAGACCAGGCTGATCCGGGTGAAGTGCTCCACCTTCGGGTCCTTCTTCCAGGGCTCCGGGCGGTCCAGCCGCACGATGACCGGATACGAGTGGAAGGTGCCCTTCGCGCAGTACGGCTTGCAGTCGTTGACGAAGTTGACGCCCCGGGCCACCGCGCTCCTGCCGCTCCATGTCGACCAGTGCAGCGAGGAGAGGCGGCTGTTGGCGTCGCCGCAGGCGAGGATGAACGCGTCGGGGCGCGCCTGCGGTTTCCAGAAACAGTCGACGAGCACGGGCCTCTGCGACGCCCCGTGCCCGGCCGACGGCGACGGCTGCCCCGCGGGTGCGGCGGAAGCCGTTGCCAGACCCGCGCTGAGCACTCCGGCAACAGCCAGCGTGACCACTGTCCTCACCGTGTGTGTGCGCATGTTCGCTCCCGGCAGACGACGTCCGATTGCTGTAACGACGCTACGACCGTGCCGGATGCGGCACCACTCGGAGGGACCGGTGCCGGGCGGCCTCATCCGGGGAACGGCGGGTCGCCGCCGGGGTCGGGCTGGCAGGTGTCGCACAGTTCATGGTGACCGTCGCGGGTGATGACGGTTCCCCAGCCCAGGCAGTGGTCGCAGTCACGAGCCAGGCTCAGGTCGGGGTGGGGAGGCGGGGTCGGGCTGTGGTGGGCTCCGTACGCCATGCGGGGGCGGCTCCTTGAAGTCGCGTGGTGGACGTCACACCATTTTGTCCGATTTTTCTAAGTTGTCCAGAAGTTTCTTCGGTGTAATCGACCCCGCACGCTGCGCGACCGGCGGCCGGAGCGAGACCGGATGTCCCCGTGGCGACGTCAGGGGCGTACGCCGTCGATGTCGAGAGGGAGATGGCGCGGGCCGCGCAGCACCGCGTTCTCCCGGTATCGCGGCGGGTCCTCGACCAGGCGCGGGCCGTCGAGGCGACGGGCCGGCTCGGCCAGCGCGATCTGGGTCTCCACCCGGGCCAGCGGCGCCCCGAAGCAGCTGTGGATTCCACTGCCGGACCCGAGGTGCTCGAGGTCCGCGCGGTCCGGGTCGAACCGGTCCGGGTCGAACCGGTCCGGGTCCTTGAACCGCTCCGGGTCGCGGTTGCCCGCCGCCAGGACGAGCCAGATCCGCGCGCCCTTGGGGATCGTCACCCCGCGCAGCTCGATGTCCGTGATGCAGGTGCGCTGCGGCAGCAGCTGCACCGGCGGCTCGTAACGCAGCAGCTCCTCGACGATCTTGACGGACAGCCCGGGGTCCTCGCGCAGCCGCTGGAGCGACGGTCATCTTCCCCGTGCCAGGATCGAAGGCGCGGCGGGCCGGGGGCCCGCCGGGGCGGGCCGAAGGGGTGACGGACCGCGCGGCCCGGCCGGCCGGCGGTTCCGAGGGGACGCCGGCCGCACGGCCCAGGGCCCCGCGCCGGTCACCTGTGGTAGCCGATGTTGGTCATCATGCCGGACTCGGAGTGGTACTGGTTGTGGCAGTGCAGCATCCACAGACCGGGGTTGTCGGCGTAGAAGTCGAACACCAGCTTGCGGTGCGGCAGCACGATCGCCGTGTCCTTGCGCGCGCCGGCCGCGTCCAGGCCGGTCAGGGCGAACGTGTGGCCGTGCAGGTGGATCGGGTGCCACATGTTGGTGGCGTTGATGACGCTGAGCCTGACCCGCTCGTCCTGGCGGACGGCATGGCGCTGCTCGACCGAGTAGGGCTTGTGGTCGAAGGCCCAGTTGAAGTCCTTCATGTTGCCGGTCAGCCTCAGGCGGATCTGCCGGTCCGGCTTGCGGTCGGAGTACGCCACCGAGTCGCCCGGCACCAGGCGCTGGGCCGGCACGAGGCGGCCCTGGAGTTCGTCGGGCTGCACCGAGGGCTCGGGCAGCGCCCCGGTCTTGGCCGTGCGCAGCACCGCCAGTGCTCTGCCCTTCTTGCCCTCGGCCAGCGCCACCAGGGGGAACACCCCGTCCTGGGCGGTGACCAGGACGTCGTAGCGCTCGGCCATGCCCAGCAGCAGGGCGTCCGTGGTCCTGGGCTGGACCGGGTAGCCGTCAGTGTGGGTGATCGTCATCTCGTGGCCGCCCAGGGCCACCCGGAACGCGGTGTCGGCGCCGGCGTTGATGATGCGCAGCCGGATACGGTCCCCGGGCTTGGCCCGGAACACCGTGGGGGCGTGCGGGAGGCGGCCGTTCACCAGGTAACAGGGAAAGTCGACATTGCCGCCCATGCTGTGCAGAAGGTCGCTGTGGGAGCCCCGCAGCACACGGGAGGGACCGGACGAGCCGGCCCGTGCGGGCCCCCGGGCCGTGACGTGGTGACCGGCGGAGCCGCCGTGCCCGGACATGCCGCCCGTGCCCATGTCCATCGGCGGGCGCTTTCCGTGGTGCAGCTGGGACAGCACGGAGTCGGGGGTGGAGCCGTCCACGCCGTCCACCCAGTCGTCCAGGACGACGACCCACTCCTTGTCGTACGTCAGCGGCTCCTTGGGGTCCTCCACGATCAGTGGCGCGTACAGGCCGCGGTCGAGCTGCATGCCGGAGTGCGAGTGCAGCCAGTAGGTGCCCGGATTCTGCACGGCGAAGCGGTAGGAGAACTCCGCGCCCGGCTTGATGCCCGCCTGGGTCAGGTCCGGCACACCGTCCATGTCGCAGCGCAGGCGCACACCGTGCGAGTGCAGCGTGGTGTCCACGGGCAGGTGGTTGGCGAGCGTGAGGTCCAGGATGTCCCCCGCGGTGACCCTGACCTCCTTGCCGGGCAGGTCGTCCCCGTACGCCCAGGTCCTGACGGTGCGTCCGCCGAGGTCCACCCGTGCCTCGGCCGCAGTGAGCCTGAACCTGCGCACCGGCCCGCCACCGCGCTTCTTCTCGGCGGCGAGGACCTCGGGGTCGGACGGGTTCACATACCCCTTGGGCCCCTTGGGAACGAAGCGCCGGGTGCCGCCGGAGGCCGACTCCGCACCCCGCGTGGTCCCCGGGTGCGGGCCCGACTCCGAGGAGGAGTCGGCCCCGGAACAGGCGCCCAGGAGTCCCGAGCCGGCAGCCAAGATCGAGGCACTGAGCAAGGTGCGCCGCGTAGGTGAGTGCATGAATGAATAACACACGTTCTGTGCCGGTATGTGGGAGAACCGGAGCGGCGCGTCCGGGGATCACGGCCACCAATTCCGCCGCCCCGACGCCCTCCTGCCGAGGCGTCGTCACCCGCTCGGCGGCCCACCGGACCGCCCATGAGGTTGCTGTGAATCGCGTGGACGTTTGAACACCCGGCGGCTCACGTCCGTATGGGACCGGGGGATCCCCATGCCCGGCCCGGCCACGACGACGTCCAGGAGCACTTTCGTGAGACGCCCCTCGCGCAGACGACCCACCGGCCCGCGACGCGCCACGTTCGCCGCGGTCGCGCTCATCCTGGGCGGCGGTGGCCTGATGGTGGGCAACGTCTACGCCTCGGCCACCGAACCGGACCGGAACCAGGGCGTGGACCAGAACCAGGGCGTGGGCCGGAGTCAGGGCGCAGGCAAGGACGGGGGCCGGGCTCAGGGCGGGGAACAGAACGGTCCCGCGGCCGCGGACTACGCGGACATCACCGGCGTGCGGCCCGAGGGGAACGGGCCACGGGAGGAGGCGGACGCCTCGCGCGGCAGTTTCACCTCCAGCTGCGGGGTGAACGCGAACGGCCTGTTCAACTCGGACAACGTGATCGTCGCCCCCGGCGTCGGCAACGGCGCCCACCACTTCCACGACTACGTCGGCAATCAGGCCAACAACGCCTTCGCGAGCGACGAGACCCTGGCGAACGGCGACACCAGCTGCGCCGACAAGGGCGACAGGTCGACGTACTACTGGCCCGTGCTGCGGCTGCGCGACGGCACCCGGGAACGGGACGCCGACGCGCCCGGCGGCGGTACCGAGGGCAACACGGGCCGGATCGTCACGCCCGAGCAGGTGACGCTGACCTTCGGGGGGAACCCGCGCGGCAAGGTCACCGCCATGCCGCGCTTCCTGCGCATCATCACCGGCGACGCCAAGGCGTTCGTCAACGGCCCCGCCAACGCCAACGCCTCCTGGTCCTGCACCGGCTTCGAGGACCGCCGGCTGAAGGACAAGTACCCGCTGTGCCCCGCCGGCAGCAAGGTGGTGCGCACCTTCAGGTTCCAGAGCTGCTGGGACGGCCGGAACATCGACAGTGCCAACCACCGCACCCACGTGGCCTTCGCCGGCGCCGACGGCAGCTGCCCGGACGGGTTCCGCGCCATCCCGCGACTGGTCCAGCGCATCGTCTACGACGTCGCCGCCCCGAGCCTGGCGGACGGCGGCCGCACGAGTCCGCTGTTCGCCGTGGACTCCTTCCCCGAGCAGCTGCACAAGCCGGTCACGGACCACGGCGACTTCATCAACGTCTTCGACGACCGTCTCATGCGGGAGATGGTCGACTGCATCAACAGCGGGCGACAGTGCGGCTCCGGGAGGGATCAGAAGCCGTCGCACACCCCCGTGCCGCCGCGGGAGACCCGGCCCCCGGCGGAACCCGAGGCCGCCACCTCACCCACCGCCACGAAGAGCCCGGCCGAACCCGCGCCCGCGACGGCCAAGCCCTCACGCACCGCCTCCGCGAGCCCTTCACCGGCGCGCACGGCACCCGCGCGCACCCCTTCCGCGAGCCCTGCGTCCCCGCGCGCCACCTCGGCAACCTCTGCGCCCCCGCGCACCGTCTCGGCGACCCCCGCGCCCGCGCGTACCGCGTCCGCCGACGCCTCGCAGGACGTCGGAGGCAGCCGGGACAGCGGTGGCAGCGGCGGCGACGTCGGCGACCCCACACAGGCACCGTCCCCCTCCGGGAACGGCGCGTCCGGCGGGACGGGCCCGGGCCCGTCCGGATCCACCGGCAGTGCGCAGACCGAACCCCAGACGGTCCAGGGCGACTTGGCCGAGACCGGTACACGCCTGTGGCCGGCGGCCGCAGGTGCGGCGCTGGTCATCGCCGGCTTCCTGCTGCTCCACCGCATCCGGCGCGCCGCCAGGTGAGACCGGCGTGGGCGCCTCCGCCCGGTCAGTCGCCGCGGGCGGCGCTCCGTCTGGCGTTGTTGTACAGGCGCAGCAGGTGCTTGGCCACCGCGCACGGCACGGTGTCGGCGTGGCACTGGCGGCAGCTTCGTATGTGCTGCTGGTAGTCGGTATGCGCTTGCTGCAGAGCATCGTCCTGGGACGGCATGGGGTTACCTCGCACGGGGGTGTCGGACGGCACGGCGAGCCCTCAACTTGGTTGTGGAGAGCGCCTGGTGCCAAAGTTGATCACGTTACTCCCGGTAGTGGAAAGCGCGTCCGTCCCTGCCGTGCGACGAACCGGCGGTAACCGACCGTTACGAGCCCTGTCGTCCGGAGTATGCCCACCAGCGGCCCTCGTGCCGGTTCACGGCGATGGGACGGCCGAAACAGGCCGTCAGCCAGGTGCCGGTCAGCGTCTCCTCCACCGGCCCCCGGGCCAGGACCCGGCCCTCGCGCAGCAGCAGCGCGTGGCTGACGGCCGGCGAGAGCTCCTCCAGGTGGTGGGTGACCGTCACGGTGGCGAGCCGCGGACGGCCCTCGGCCAGCCGGTGCATGGCGTCGACGAGATCCTCGCGGGAGGGCAGGTCCAGGGCGTTGAACGGCTCGTCCAGGAGCAGCAGGGCCGGATCCGCCATCAGCGCCCTGGCGATGAGGACGCGCGCCCGCTGTCCGCCCGAGCAGACCCCGTACGGCCGGTCCGCCAGTTCCTTGATCTCCAGTTCCGCCAGGAGCTCGTGGGCCCGCTGCCGTACGACCTCGTCGTACATCCGCCACAACGGCTGCACGGTGCCGGTGTGGCCGGTCAGTACGACCGTGTGGGCGTCGAGGTCCTGGGGCACGCGCTGGGCGGAGGTCACATGCCCGATGCGGGCGCGCAGTTCCCGTACGTCGACCCGGCCGAGCCGGCTGCCCAGCACCTCGACGGTGCCGGTGGTGGGGTGCATCAGGGCGCCGAGCAGCCGCAGCAGCGTGGTCTTGCCGGCCCCGTTGGCGCCCAGCAGCGCCCAGTGCTCACCGGGCCGGACCGTCCGGTCGACGGCGTCGAGGATCACCTGGTCGGTGGTGTAGCGGCGTACGCCCACCTCCCGGAGCGCGACGACGGCCCCGGGCCCGCTGCCGGTTCCTGCTCTGCCGTCTCCTCCGTCATCGGCCGTCTCCCCTCGACGCGTTCGGGCCGGCCCGCTCGGCCTTGGCCTCGCCGGTACCACAGACGGTAGATGTATTGGGCAGGTTGTCGCCGGGCTGTCCGGTTGACGGACGGTTGGTGGACGGTTGGCCGGATGGACGGCCGGACGTCACCGCCGGGGTGGATGTGACGGAGATGACAGGAATTGCCTGGGCGTGTCCGGCCGGAAGAGGGGTACACGCAGCCCGGTGGACAGTGAAGGCGGTGGACATGGATTCCGTACTCCTCGGAGGTGAGGGCAGGGCCTCGGACGCCGGAGCGCCGAGAGCGGCGGCGGCCCTCTGCGGGGACGCCACCTGCATCGCCGAGGCCCGCCGTCTCGCGGCCGGGTTTCTGGCCCGGGTGCGGGCCGAGCACGGCCTGCCGGTCTCGGACCGGGCCATGGACCTGACCCAGCTGGTGGTCAGCGAACTGGTCACCAACGCCCGCAAGTACGCCGCCGGGCCCATCCTGATGGACCTGCTGGTCGCCGGTGACACGGTGGAGGTCGCGGTCTGGGACAGCGATCCGGTGCTGCCGGTGGCCCGGGCCGCCGATCCGGGCCGGGTCGGGCAGCACGGCCTGGAGATCGTGCTGGCGGTCGTGCAGGGGTTCGAGGCGCGGCGGGAGCCCGTGGGCAAACGCGTCATCGCCCGCATCGCCCTGCTCGACGGCCCGGGCGGCGACGCGCCCGCCGTCAGGCCTTGAGGTCCTGCCTGTCGCCCATCACCACGACCGGGTGCCGGCGCGGGTCCAGGGTGCGCAGCAGGTACCGCATCGCCGACTTCGACAGGCTCACACACGCCGAGGTGCCGCTGCCATGGTCCATGTGCAGCCAGATGCTTCCGCCCTTGCTCTGCCCTTCGGGCCGTGTGGGGTCGTTGGGCGAGGTGCCCTTGAGCCGGTTGTAGTCGATGGCGATGACGTAGTCGAAGTCGTGCCAGTAGGCCTTGTTCCAGGAGTGGGGTGCCTGGAACGAGGCGGACCTGGTGTACGGCAGCTTGGCCCCGGGGTCGTCCAGGACACCGCCCGCGTCGCTCAGCGTGAACACCCCGACGGGGCTGCGCTTGTCGCCTTCGTGGTGGTCCGTGGTCCAGCCCTTCCTGCCGTTGTGCGCTGCCCAGGACCGCTCGCGCTTCCAGGTGGAACCGTCCTTGACGAAGAGCTCGACGGTCGAGTCGGGCGAGTCGGGTCCGGCGCCGTAGACGGCGACGACCTGGCGGGAGCCGGCGGGTATGCGCTGCCACAGCCGGTCGCCGATGCCGGGTACGCGCTCGAAGGAGGTGGGCGGCGGCGGTGCGTCGTCCGTGCGGCGACCGCTGCCCGCCGCGTCCTTGGCGTCCCTGTGACCGGAACCGCCGCAGGACGTCAGGGACATCGTCACCGCACCGCACAGGGCCACCAGGGCCGCCGTGCGTATCGCACCGCCTTTTCGCATGGCGCCCATGATTCCATCGCGCCGCGGGCGCTTTGTCCCCGGCCCCCCGGCCGGGCCGTGTCACCCGAATGGCCGCCCGTGGCAGCGTGGGTGGGGCTGATCGGGTGTCTCCTGGAGTGAGAGAGGCGTCCATCAAGGGAGCCGATCATGTATGAGATGTGTGCAGGAGTCGACAAACCCGGCGGCGCATTGGTGTGGCATGTCATGGCCAAGAACGCGGCCAGGACGTTGTGCGGTCGTCGGCTCGGCCAACGCGTCGACGGCGCGAGCGCACAGCGGGCTGGTCACTGTTCCACGTGCATGGCCCTGTTCGGGAAGCTGATGACCGCACCACCGGCCGTCAGCTCTCCCGCCGGCACGGACCACTGACGGTCCGCGCCCGAAGGCCTGCCCCGCCAGGGCAGGCCTTCGTCCTGTCCGTACGGCCGTCCTCGGTCAACGGTTTGACCATCTTTTGGCAAGGTGGCCCCATTTGGCATTCCCGCGGCGGCCGATGGGTAACACTGAGCGGCGGAGGGGGGAGGTGCGCGGCGGCGCTGTGCCGTCGTGCCGTCCCGAAGTGTCGCGCCCGCCTTGGGGAAGGCGGCGAGGGGACCAGTCGGGGGGATGCATGACGCAGTCGCTTCCGGGGCAACGCCCTGCCCGCGAGGAGGCGTTCACCGGGAATCAGGAGCTTCCGGTCGCCGTGATCGGCGCCGGTCCGTACGGCTTGTCCGTCGCCGCCCATCTGCGGGCGCGCGGTGTGCCGGTGCGGGTCTTCGGCGAGGTCATGGGCAGCTGGCGGCACGCCATGGCGACCGGGATGTTCCTTAAGTCGACCCCGGACGCCGTCGATCTGTCCGCGCCGGAGCCCGGCGGGCGGCTGGCGGACTTCCTCCGGGGGCACGGCGAGCCGGAGCTGACCGAGCTGACACCGATCCCGTGCGACGTGTTCGTCCGCTACGGGCAGTGGTTCCAGAAGCGGTACGTCGGTGAGGTGGAGGCGGCGCGGGTGGTGGCCGTGGACCGCGCGGCCGACGGCTCCGGATTCACCGTTCGCCTGGACGACGGAGAGGAGCTCGCGGCCCGCAGCGCCGTCGTGGCCACGGGCCTGAACGGGCTGGCCCACATACCGCGGGAGCTGCGCCGCCTCGCGCCCGAGGGACCGGGCGCCGAAGCGCTGGTGTCGCACACCAGCCATCACACCGACCTCTCCCGCTACGCGGGCCGGCGGGTCGCGGTGATCGGAGGCGGCCAGTCCGCGCTGGAGAGCGCGGCACTGCTGAACGAGGCGGGTGCCCGGGCGCAGGTGCTGGTGCGGGAGCGGAGCGTGCTGTGGGGGACGACTCCCACCCTGACCCGGCCGTGGCCGCTGCGGATCGCCCGGCCCGCCTCGCCGCTGGGCACCGGCTGGATCCTGGCCGCGGTCTGCCGGGCCCCGGGCGGCGTGCGGCACCTGCCGGCCGCCGCCCGGCTGCTGCTGTTCCGGCGTGCGCTGCGGCCCTCGGGCGGATGGTGGCTGCGGAACCGGGTCGAGGGGGTCGTACCGGTGCGCACGGCGTGCCGGGTCACCCGGGCCGAGGCGTCCGGGGCCGGCGTCCGGCTGGACCTCGCCGGGCCGGGCCGCGCGGCGGAGACCCTCGCCGTCGACCATGTGCTGGCCGCCACCGGATACCGCCTCGACCTGGACGCGGTGCCCTTCCTTTCACCGGCGGTGCGCGGCGCGCTGGAGCACGTGCCCGGCTCGAGGGCGCCCCGGCTGTCCGCCGGCTTCGAGTCGTCGGTGCCGGGTCTGCACTTCACCGGATCGCTGGCCGCCCCGATGTTCGGCCCCATGATGCGCTTCGTCGCCGGTGCGGAGTACGCGGCCACACGGGTCGCCCGGGCCCTGGCCGGCCGTACGGCTGCCCGCTGAGGACACCGGACAGGCCCGGCGGGCCCGAGGAGGTTGCCTAAGAACTTTAGGAAAGCGCATAATCCCTTCAGGGAAACGAAGGGATGTCAGCCGTGCCGCGCGCTGGACTCACCACCGAACGACTGGTCCGGGCGGGAGCCGATCTGGCCGACGAGGTCGGCTTCGACCAGGTGACCGTGTCGGCGCTGGCCAGACGGTTCGACGTCAAGGTCGCCAGCCTGTACTCACACCTGAAGAACTCCCAGGACCTCAGGACCAGGATCGCCCTGCTGGCGCTGGAGGAGCTCGCCGGCCGGGCCGCCGACGCCCTGGCGGGGCGGGCCGGCCGGGACGCCCTGGCCGCGTTCGCGGACGTGTACCGCGACTACGCGCGCGAGCACCCCGGCCGCTACGCCGCCGCCCGGCTCCGCCTCGACCCCGAGACGGCCGCCGCGAGCGCGGGCGTGCGGCACGCCCAGATGATGCGGGCGGTGCTGCGCGGCTACGGCCTGCCGGAACCGGACCAGACGCACGCCGTCCGCCTGCTGGGCTCCGTCTTGCACGGCTACGTCAGCCTGGAGCTGGCCGGAGGGTTCAGCCACAGCGCCCCCGGCCCGCAGGACACCTGGGTCTGGATCCTGGACCACCTGGACACCCTGCTCCGCGGCCGGCCGGCCGCCTGAAGCGGCCGGCCGTGACCTCTGTGACCATGCCCTGACCGGCCGGTCCTGTGATCCATATCGCCTGGTTCCCGGCATGCTCGTGATATCTGTCACGCAGGATTATCGGCTCAAGCCGTGACGACTCGGGCAAGTCGATGCTAGAAAGGCCAAATGGCAGACCGTTTTGCCCGTCTTCGACGGATATCGTGGCGGTCGCTGGTGGGAAAGAGTCCGCGAAGCGTCGCCGGACAGATGTTCCTCCTGCAGGTGGCCCTCGTGGTGCTGCTGGTGGCCTTCGCCGTCTTCGCTCTCCTCATGCAGTCGGAGCGGGACACCAGCGCCGAGGCCAAGCGCCGCTCCATAGCCGTCGCCCAGACCTTCGCGCACTCCCCGGGCGTCGTGACCGCACTGAAGGCCCCCGACCCGTCGGCCGTGCTCCAGCCGCTGACCGAGGCGGGGCGCAAGTCCGCGGGCGTCGACTTCATCGTGGTCATGGACACCCACGGCATCCGCTACACCCACCCCCTGCCCGATCGCATCGGCAAGCGCTTCGTCGGCACGATCGGACCGTCCCTGGCGGGCAAGGTCTACACCGAGAGCGTCCACGGACCGCTCGGTGAGGAGATGCAGGCCACCGTCCCCGTCGACGACGCCGACGGCCATGTGGTGGCCCTGGTCTCCGCCGGGCTGAAGGTCAAGCACGTCACCAGCCAGGTGAACCGGCAGATCCCGCTCATCCTCACCGCCGGAGCCGTCGCGCTCGGCGTGGCCACCGCCGTGACGGCGCTCGTGGGCAGGCGGCTGCGCCGCCAGACCCACAGCCTCGCCCCGGACGAGATGCGGCGCATGTACGACCACCACGACGCGGTGCTGCACTCCGTACGCGAAGGAGTGCTCATCGTCGACGACGACGGACGGCTGCTGCTCGCCAACGACGAGGCCAGCCGGCTGCTGGACCTGCCCCCGGACGCCGAGGGCCGGTCCGTGACGCAGCTGCCGGGCCTGGAGCCCGAGACGGTCGCGCTGCTCGCCTCCGGCCGCGAGGCCACCGACGAGGTCCACCTCGCCGGCGGCCTGCTGCTCGCCGTCAACCAGCGGCCCACGGACCGTGACGGAGGTCCCAGGGGCACGGTCGTCACCCTGCGCGACTCCACCGAACTCCAGGCCCTCTCCGGCCGGGCCGAGGTCGCCCGTGAGCGGCTCAAACTCCTGTACGACGCCGGCCTGGGCATCGGCACCACCCTCGACGTGACCCGCACCGCCGACGAACTCGCGCAGGTCGCCGTCCCACGCTTCGCCGACTTCGTCACCGTCGACCTCGCCGACGGCGTGCTGTACGGCGAGGAGCCGGGCCCCACCGCGGCGGGCGTCCGGCGGATCACCGTGCACGGTATCCGCGACGACCACCCGCTCTACGAGAAGGGCCGGCTGATCGACTTCCTGCCCTCCACCCCGCAGGGCCGCGGCTACGGCACCGGGCGCTCCGAGCTGGTTCCCGATCTGCTGACCGCCGACGGCTGGTATCTCCAGGACCCGGAGCGCGCCGCGCGGATGGTGGACTACGGCATCCACTCGCTCATCACGGCCCCGATCCTGGCCCGGGGTGTGGTGCTCGGCGTGGTCAACTTCTGGCGCATCAAGGAGCACGGCCCCTTCGACGTGGAGGAGCTGTCCCTGGCGGAGGAGCTGGTGGCCCGCGCCGCCGTCAGCATCGACAACGCCCGCCGCTACTCCCGTGAGCACGCCATGGCGGTCACCCTCCAGCGCAGCCTGCTGCCGCGGGCCCTGCCCGAGCAGAGCGCCATCGAGGCCGGCTACCGCTACCTGCCCGCCCAGTCGGGTGTCAGCGGCGACTGGTTCGACGTGATCCCGCTGCCCGGCGGCCGCGTCGCGCTGGTCGTCGGAGACGTCGTCGGCCACGGACTGCACGCCGCCGCCACCATGGGCCGGCTGCGCACCGCGGTGCACAACTTCTCCACCCTCGACCTGCCCCCCGACGAACTCCTCAGCCACCTGGACGACCTCGTCGGCCGGATCGATCAGGACGAGGCCTGCCCGGAGGCCGCCGCGGGCGTCGTCGGTGCCACCTGCCTCTACGCGATCTACGACCCCGTGACCCGCCGCTGTGTCATGGCGCGCGCGGGACACCTCGCGCCCGCGCTGGTCCACCCGGACGGCAGCGCCACCTTCCCCGAGCTGCCCTTCGGGCCGCCGCTGGGCCTCGGCGGCATGCCGTTCCGCACGGCCGAGGTGGAGCTGGAGGAGGGAACCCAGCTCGTGCTGTACACCGACGGCCTGATCGAGGACCGCAACCGCGACCTGGACGAGGGGATGGAACTGCTGCGCACGGCCCTCGCCGGTCACCCCGACCGGCCCCCGGAGCAGAGCTGTCAGGCCGTGCTGGAGGCCCTGCTGCCCCCGCGGCCCAAGGACGACGTCGCCCTGCTGATCGCCCGCACCCGGGCGCTGCCGGCCGACCGGATCGCCGACTGGGACGTGCCGGCCGACCCGGCCGCCGTCGCCCGGATCCGCGACGCGGCCAGCGCGACACTCGAGGAGTGGGGCCTCGGCGAGCTCGCCTTCAGCATCGAACTCGTCCTGAGCGAACTCGTCACCAACGCCCTCCGCTACGGCTCCGACCCCATCCATGTGCGGCTGATCCACGACCGCACCCTCATCTGCGAGGTGTCCGACGGCAGCAGCACCTCACCGCACCTGCGGTACGCCGCGACCACCGAGGAGGGCGGCCGGGGACTGTTCCTGGTGTCCCAGATGACCGAGCGCTGGGGCACCCGCTACACCCCTCAGGGCAAGGTGATCTGGGCGGAACTGGCCCTGCCGGAGGATCCCCCGGGCTGCTGAGAGCGGGCCACCGACACGATCACCTCCCGCAGCCGCTCGACGTACAGCCGCAGGTTCTTGTGCGCGACATCGGTGTCCGGGTAGCGGCTCGCGAACTGCAGCCCCTCGTGGAGCCGGGTGACCCACGCGCACACCTGGTCGCCGTAGGACACCCGGAGCAGGCCGTAGGCCTTCAGCTCCGTCCAGCGCTCCGAGCCCGGGATGCCCCGCGCGTCGACGAACGAGACGATCGAGTACAGGTCCGGCGAGGTCGGACGGAAGTCCGAGCCGAGCAGGCGCAGCACGCGGGCGAGCGGCATCCGGGCCAGCGACCTGTTGGCGCGGAACTGGGCGCTCACCGTCCGCAGCAGGCTGTCGAAGTCGGGTGCCCGGGCGGTGTGGATCTCCACCGGGGCGCCGCCGACGTACCAGCCCACCGACTCCAGCCACCGGGAGTTCCGCCTGGTGTGGAACGGCACGACCGTGCGGTACACCGGCCGCCCGCCGATCTCGTGGACGATGAGGCTGGTGGCCGCCAGGACACCGACCAGGCTCCCGCCGAAGGGCCGGCAGTACGCCTCGAACGCCGCCGCGTCCTCGGCGTCCACCAGCATCTCCCGCATGAGCTTCTGCCGGGGCAGCCGCCCACCGGGCTTCAGACCGAGGTCGACGGGGAAGTTCGGCAGCCTGCCGTCGCACCGGTCGATGAACTCCCGCCAGCGCTCGACGACCGCGTCCGTGCCGTCGATCTCGTCGGCGCTGGTGCGCTCGGTCCGGCAGAAGTCGACGTAGCTGCCGGCCGGTTCGCGTTCGGGGCGGATGCCCCGGGCGCCCGCGGCGTACAGCTCGTGGATCTCGGCCGGAATGCGCTGCACGGAGTAGGCGTCGACGTTGCTGTGGTCGAAGGCCATGTACACGCTGGCGCCGTCCTCCCTGACCACGGCCGTGTACAGGAAGTTCGGCCAGCGCAGCGCGTCCGCCACCACGTCGAAGCGATCCTGCAGATACCGCACCAGCACGTCCGCGTCGCGGAACTCGCCGATCGTCTCGCGGCGCAGCGACACGTCGGCGGCGTCCAGCGTGAACCGGCGCATGTCGTCGCCGGCCCAGCGAAAGCCGCTGCGCAGCGTCTCGTGCCGGAGCATCCAGCCGCGCAGCGCCTCCTGAAGGGCGTCCAGGTCGACCCTGCCCGGGATGTCGAACGCGGTGCCCAGCCAGGTCGGCACGAACAGGCCGCCCTCCCGCACGGACCTGGCCGTCCTGATGTGCGACTCCTGGATGTACGCCGGCGGCCGGGAGTCGTCCGGCAGACCGGTCGCGGCCCGCACGGCCGCCGGATCGAGACTCCATTCGACGAGCAGCCCGGGCCGGACCTCGCAGCGCTGGATGTCGGTCATACGCAAGGGAAGCCTCCGTTGCATGGGGTACAGGGAAGCAACTGCGCAGAGGCACGGGGGGTTGCGGGTGGCCGCCGGCCGGGTCCGCGGGGCGGCCGTGCCGTCCGGGGCCGGCTCGGGGCGTGGGTGACGCCCGGAGCCGGCCCCGCGAGGCGTCACTCGGCGGGCGCCGCCTGCGCGGTCCGCGTCGCCCGGGGCAGGGTCAGCACGGCGGCGAAGCCGAGGACCGCGACCGTGGCGAAGAAGTAGAAGCCCCACGGGTGACCGATGCCCGCGGTGACCAGGGCACCGGTGATCGACGGGCCGACGATCGAGCCGATCCGGCCGATCCCGGAGGCCGAGCCCAGGGCGGTGCCGCGGACGGCGGCCGGGTAGTACGCGGTCACGTAGGCGTAGACGAGCACCTGCGCGGAGAACACGAACACGCCCGTGCAGAAGACGACGGTGCCGAGCAGCAGGTCGCTGTCCATCTTGACGCTCAGGCAGGCCAGCATCAGCACCGAGACCGCGAACCAGACGAGCGTGGTGCCCTTGATGCCCCGGCGGTCGGCGACAAGGCCGCCCACGACCAGCCCGACGACACCTCCGGCGTTGAGCACCAGCAGCTGGGTGACGGCCGTGGGAACCGGGTAGCCGGCGTCGTTCATCAGCTTCGGCAGCCAGGTGTTGAGGCCGTAGACGAGCAGCAGCCCCATGAAGGAGGCCACCCAGATCCCGATGCCCGCACGCAGGTACGCCGGCTTCAGCAGCTCCGTGAACGGCACCCGGTGCGCGCCCTCCGACTCCCTGGCCCGGACGAACGCCTCCGACTCCGGCAGCCGGAACCACTGGACGGCGGCGATGACGAGGCCGGCGGCGCCGAGGACGTAGAAGAGGATCTGCCAGTTGTCCGTCACCTGGAGCGCGAGCAGCGAGGTGATCACGGCGCCGGTGTGGTAGCCGGTCATGGTCAGTGTGCTGGCCCGGGCCCGGCGTGCGGCCGGCATGTGCTCGGCCATCATCGTCAGCGACACCGGCATGCAGGCGCCGAGGCCGAGCCCGGCGATCAGGCGCAGCACGGCGAACATCGTCACCGAGCCGGCCAGCGGCACCAGCAGGGTGAACACGGAGAACAGCACGACCGCCCCGATGAGCAGCAGCCGCCGCCCCAGCCGGTCGGCCAGCGGCCCGACCAACACCGCGCCGATGGCCACGCCGACCAGCGACAGCGTCGCGATCGTGGTGGCGTCACCGGCGGTCATGCCGAGGTGATGGGTGCGCAGCAGGACCGGGATGATCGCGCCGAGGACGACGAGGTCGTATCCCTCGAGCATGACGGTGATCCAGCACAGGACGACGGTCCAGGCGTTGCGCCCGGTGGTGCCTGACTGCGCCGGTGTGCGGGACGAGACGGTGGATGTCATCGGGACATGACCCCCAGGGGACGGGTGCGGGCGGACAAGAGCGGGTGGATCGGGGTGGGTGTCAGAACGGGTAGTCGGCGATGTCCGGGCGGACCGTGACCCACTGGGTCTCGGTGAAGGCCTCGACGTTGGCGGCCGCGCCCCCGAACCGGGAGCCGGTGCCGGAGGCCTTGACCCCGCCGAAGGGCGCGTTCGGCTCGTCGCTGACGGTCTGCTCGTTGATGTGGACCTTGCCGGAGTCGATCCGGTCGGCGAGCTTCATCGCCGTACCGACGTCGCCGAGGATGCCGACGGACAGCCCGTACTCGCAGTCGTTGACGATCTCCGCGGCCTCCTCCAGCGTGGAGAAGCCGGTCACGGGCGCCACGGGGCCGAAGATCTCCTCGCGCCAGGCCGGCATGTCGGGGCGCACACCGGTCAGGACGGTCGCCCGGTAGCCGGCGCCGACGATCTCGCCGCCCGCCGCGAGGGTGGCGCCCGCAGCTACGGACCCGGTGACGATGCCGTGCACCCGCTCCAGCTGACGCCGGTCGATGAGCGGGCCGAGCGCCACGTCCTCGCGGGCCGGGTCGCCCACCGGCAGCGCCTTCGCCTTCGCGACCAGCGCGGCGGTGTACTCCGCCAGCAGCGACTCGTGGACGATGTGACGGCCGGTCGTCATGCAGATCTGCCCCTGGTGCAGATACGAGCCGAACGCTCCGGCCGACGCCGCCTTGTGCACATCCGCGCCCTCCAGCACCACCAGGGCGTTGTTGCCGCCCAGCTCCAGATGGGCCCGCTTGAGCAGTCGGCCCGCCCGCTCGCCGATCGCCCGCCCGACCGCCGTGGACCCGGTGAAGGAGACCACCCGCACCTCGGGGGCCTCGACCACCGCCTGGCCGACCGCGCCGTCGCCCGGCAGCAGGTGCAGCACCCCGGCCGGCAGCCCGGCCTCCTCGAAGATCCGCGCGATGACCACGCCACCGCTCACCGCGGTGCGCGGATCCGGCTTGAGCAGGACCGCGTTGCCCAGGGCGAGCGCGGGCGCCACCGAGCGCAGACCGAGGATCAGCGGGAAGTTGAAGGGCGCGATGGCGCTCACCACACCGGCCGGGCGGCGCCGGGCCAGCGACCAGCGGGCCTCCTCGGAAGTCAGCACCTCGCCCTGCGGATGCGTCGGCAGCCCCGCGCACTCGAAGCACTCGCCCACCGCGAGCCCCACCTCGAAGCCCGCCTTGGCCCGTACCGAACCGGCCTCGCGCACCAGCCAGTCCTCCACCTCGGCGGCGTGCTCGGCGAACAGCTCGCCCGCCCGGCGCAGCACCGCCGCCCGCCGCTGCGGGGAGGTCGTCGCCCACGCCCGCTGCGCCTGGGCCGCCCGCGCGGCGGCCCGGCCGACGTCCTCGGCCGTCGCCAGGCCCACCGTCGCGAGCTGGTCGCCGGTCGCCGGCTCGACGACCGGCTGCTCGGCGGCGGAGCTGCGCCAGCCGTCGCTGAAGAACTTCTTCGCCCAGACGTCGCTGTCCAGGAGTGCCATCGGTGTCCCTTTCGTCGTAGCGGTTCGTCGGGTCGCCCGGGTGTGGCAGGGCCGGGCAGGTGGTGCTCGGGAGGGAGTCGGGTGGTGCTCAGGAGGGCGTGGTGAGGGCCGTGTCGACCTGGAGGAGCCGTGGCCCGTCGGGGCGTTCGGCGAGGACGGCCCGCAGCTCCTCGACGCCGCCCACCTGCCGTGCGCGGACCCCGTAGCCCTCCGCGATCCGGGTGAAGTCCAGGCCCGGGATGTCCAGGCCGGGGGCGTCCGGCACACCGAGCAGCCCGCCGAACCAGCGCAGCGCGCCGTACGTCCCGTTGCGCAGCAGCACGATCGTCAGCGGAACGCGGTGCTGGGCGGCCGTCCACAGCGCGGTGATGCCGTAGTTGGCGGAACCGTCGCCGATCACGCCCACGACCGGCCGGTCCGGCTGTGCCAGCGCGACCCCGACCGCGCCGGGCAGCCCGAACCCCAGCCCGCCGGCGGCCGGGAAGTAGTAGGAGCCCGGCCGGCGCAGATCCATCTGGTGCCACCAGGAGGAGTTCGTCGAGGTCGACTCGACCACGTAAGCGGTGTCCTCGGGCAGCCGATCGCGCAGCGCCGCGAAGACCTCCTCGGGGTGCAGCAGCGGCCGCTCGGCGGCCGGCGGCTCGGGCACGGGCCGGTACGGGCCCGTGGGCGCGGCGGGGGAGCCGAGCCGCTCGATCAGCAGGTCGATCACCGCGCCGGGGTCGGCGACCAGCGCCTCGCCCATCGGCGCCCGCGCGGCCGCGGAGGCGTCCTCGGTCACCTGGATGAGCCGGGTGCCCTCCGGCAGATACCGGCCCGGCTGGTACTCGTGGTACCGGAACACCGGCGCGCCCAGCACCAGCACGAGGTCGTGCCCTTCCAGCGCCCGGCACACGGGCGCGATCCCGGCCGGCAGCACCCCGCGGAACAGCGGATGCCGGTTGGGGAAGGGCAGCCGGAACAGCGAGGGCGCCGCCCAGACCGGGCCGCCCAGGCGCTCGGCCAGCCGCACGGCGTCGTCGAACAGGCCGGCCGAGTCGATGTCGCCGCCCAGCACCAGCGCGGGCCGTTCGGCGGCCGCCACCCGCTCGGCGAGCCGGCGGGCCTGCTCCTCGTCCGGTACGCGGGCCCGTTCGACCCGCCGGTCCAGCACGGCCAGGCAGTTGTCGCCGGCATCGGCCGCCCAGTCGTCGTAGGGCACCGACAGATAGGTCGGCCGCCGTCGCAGCTCGGCCTCGAACACGGCCTGCGCGAGCGCGCGTGGCACGTCCTCGGCGCACGCCGGCTCCGCCGCCCAGCCGACCAGCGGCTTCATCAGCGAGGGCGCGTCCACGTTGGCCAGGTTGGCCTCCGGGCCGACGGCGGGGCGCACCTGCTGTCCGGCCACGATCACCAGCGGGGTGCGCGAGGCCACCGCATTGGTCAGCGCGCCCATCGCGTTCCCGGAGCCCGCGGCCGCGTGCAGGTTGACCAGCACGGGCCGCCCGGTGGCCTGGGCGTAGCCGTCGGCCATGCCGACGACCGCCCCCTCGTGCAGGCCCAGGACGTAGCGGAAGCCGTCCGGCAGGCCGGCCAGGAAGGGCAGCTCGTTGGAGCCGGGATTGCCGAAGACGGTGGTGAGCCCCTGGCGCCGCAGGAACTCGTGGGAGACATGGCGTACGGAGGACACGGACGTTCCTTTCAGGTGATGCGACGCACGCTAGGCAAGGCCCGACATGGGCACCAATAAATGTTCCCGAGCGGCGATATAGAGTTCCTCGATATGAGGACCATGCGGAGTTTCGACCTCAACCTCGCGCGGGTGTTCGTGCTGCTGTACGAGACCGGCAGTGTCACGGCCACCGCGGAGACCCTCCACGTCACCCAGCCCACCGTCAGCTACAGCCTGGGCAAGCTGCGCCGGCACTTCGACGACGAACTGTTCCGGCGCACGGGACGCGGTCTGACGCCCACCGCCGGCGCCCGCCGGCTGTACGAGCCACTGCGGCGGGCCCTGGCCGAGATCGACGGCACCATCCGCCAGGCCGACGCCTTCGACCCCGCCACCATGCCGGGCCGTTTCACGCTGGCCCTCTCCGACCTCGGCGAGGCCACCCTGCTGCCCCGCCTCCTGGCGGCGGCCCGCGAGCGCGCGCCCCGGGTGTCGTTCATCGTCCGGCCGCTCGACGTGGACGACGCCGAGCAGCAGCTGCGCCGCGGCGACCTCGACGCGTTCGTGGCCACCCCGGTGCTGACCTCCCACCGGACCGTGCGGATCCCGCTCTTCCACGAGCGCTACGTCGCCATGGTGGCCGCCGACCACCCCCGGATCCGGGGCGAGGCGGTCACCCTGGAGGAGCTCGCCGCCGAGCACCACGCCACCGTCTTCGGCTCCAGCGGGCATGTCGTGCCGCGGGCCGTTCTCGCCACGCACGACCTGCTGGACCGCGTGGTGGTCGACGCCACCCGCTTCTCGATGCTGCCCTACCTGCTGGAACAGACCGACCTGATCGCCATCGTCCCCGAGTACGTCGGCGAGGTCTTCACCGCGTCCCACCGGCTGCGGCTGGTCCGGCTGCCCTTCGAGACCGAGCCGATCGAGGTCGCCCTCTACGCCCGGCACGAGTCCTCCCGCAGCCCCTCCCAGCGGTGGCTGGTGCAGTTCATGGCCGAGGTGCTGGGGGAGCGGGTGAGCCCGGCGCAGCTTCCGCCGTACGCGGTCGGGCCGGAGCGGCCGGCCCGACCCGTCGGACCCCGCGCCGTGTAGGCCGACCGGGTGCAATCGGTCCGTTGTTGGGCCATCCCGGCGACGGCAGACGGTGCCGTGCGTGTCCGAGCCGCGAGGATGGTGCCGAGCCCTGCGGATTCCCGCGGAACTCACGCATCCATGTCTTCGCAAGAAAGCGTGTCACGGGCCGCATGACAGACGTTCAGCACATCACGCCGGAAACCGCCGGTCCCCGTCGCCGCCTGCGGGCCGGTGCCGTGGTGGTGAAATGGGTGACGACGACCGATCACAAGACGATCGGCTCGTTGTATCTGGTCACCTCGTTCGCGTTCTTCGTGTTCGGCGGCATCCTGGCAATGCTGATGCGGGCCGAACTGGCCCGTCCGGGCCTGCAGATCATGTCGACCGAGCAGTTCAACCAGTTCTTCACGATGCACGGCACGGCCATGCTGCTGATGTTCGCGACGCCGCTGTTCGCGGGCTTCACGAACTGGATCATGCCGCTTCAGATCGGCGCCCCGGACGTGGCCTTCCCCCGGCTGAACATGCTGGCCTACTGGCTGTACCTGCTCGGTTCGCTGATCGCGGTGGGCGGCTTCCTCACCCCCAACGGCGCGGCCGACTTCGGCTGGTTCGCCTACTCCCCGCTGACCGACGCGGTGCACTCACCGGGCATCGGCGGTGACCTGTGGATCATGGGGCTCGCCCTGTCGGGCTTCGGCACCATCCTGGGCTCGGTCAACTTCATCACCACCATCGTCTGCATGCGCGCCCCGGGCATGACCATGTTCCGCATGCCGATCTTCGTGTGGAACGTGCTGCTCACCAGTGCCCTGGTGCTGGTCGCCTTCCCGGTCCTGGCGGGTGCGCTGCTCGCGCTGGAGGCCGACCGCAAGTTCGGCGCCCACGTCTTCGACGCCAGCAACGGCGGAGCGTTGTTGTGGCAGCACCTCTTCTGGTTCTTCGGCCACCCGGAGGTGTACATCATCGCGCTGCCGTTCTTCGGCATCGTCACGGAGATCATCCCGGTGTTCTCCCGCAAGCCGATCTTCGGTTACATGGGGCTGGTCGGTGCGACCATCTCGATCATGGGCCTTTCGGTGACCGTGTGGGCCCACCACATGTTCGTCACCGGCGGGGTGCTGCTGCCGTTCTTCTCCTTCATGAGCTTTTTGATCGCCGTGCCGACCGGGGTGAAGTTCTTCAACTGGATCGGCACGATGTGGAAGGGTGCGCTGTCGTTCGAGACGCCGATGCTGTGGGCGACCGGCTTCCTGGTGACCTTCCTCTTCGGTGGTCTGACCGGCGTCCTGCTGGCCTCCCCGCCGCTGGACTTCCACGTCTCGGACTCCTACTTCGTGGTGGCGCACTTCCACTACGTGATCTTCGGCACCGTCGTCTTCGCGATGTTCGCGGGCTTCTACTTCTGGTGGCCGAAGTTCACCGGCAAGATGCTCGACGAACGCCTGGGCAAGATCAACTTCTGGACGTTGTTCGTCGGCTTCCACACCACCTTCCTCGTCCAGCACTGGCTGGGCGCCGAGGGCATGCCGCGCCGGTACGCCGACTACCTGGCCGCCGACGGCTTCACCGCGCTGAACACGGTCTCCACCATCGGCTCGTTCCTGCTGGGCCTGTCCACGCTGCCGTTCTTCTACAACGTGTGGAAGACGGCGAAGTACGGCAAGAAGATCGAGATCGACGACCCCTGGGGGTACGGCCGTTCGCTGGAGTGGGCGACCTCCTGTCCCCCGCCGCGGCACAACTTCGTCACCCTGCCCATGATCCGCAGTGAGTCCCCGGCATTCGACATGAGCCATCCCGAGGTCTCGCTCACGGACAAGCGGGAGAACCTGGGACTGCCGACATGACGGACGCACGCAGACGCACGGACGACGAGCCGGTCTCACCCGCCCACGTCGTCAACCAGGTGGAGGGCTACCTGCTGTGGCAGGCGCGCGTCGCCGAGGCCGAGGAGCGGGCCCGCGCCTTCACCGAGCCGCTCCAGTGGCTGACCACCGCCCAGCGGGAGGAGATCGAACAGCACTACGTCCGCGACTGCCTGGTCCGGGCGCGTGCGGACCTCCAGCGCGTCGCGGACCGCTGCCGGGCCCTGCGCGGCGAGTACGAGGAGCGGTACTCCCGGTTGCGGGCGCGGTGCGTGGCCTCCGTGATCGCCGCCGTGGCCGTCCTGGCCGCGGCGGCACTGCTCACCCTCGCCGTCACGCAGTCCTGACGCTGCCGCGCCGCCCGCGCAGTGCGGGACGCCTTCACAACTGCTTGCGGATGCCCGGCTCCCGCGCCCGGCCGGTCCGCCGGCCGTCCAGGTCCTCCTCGACCGCCCGCCGGGCGTCCCCGCGGCGCAGGACCGGCAGGACCGTACGCTGCCGCAGGTCCTCGACGAGGAAGGCGGTACCGGCGTACAGCGCCAGCGCCGCCAGCAGTAACGCGGCGGCGGCGTCGGCGAGTTCGAGCGCGTGCGGTGCGCCGAGCTGATAGGCGGCCGCCAGCGCGGCCCGCAACGCGGAGACGCTCAGGACCACGCCGAGCAGCGCCTTGCCCAGGAAGCCGGTCACGGCCAGCGGCAGCAGCATGAGGGCGAAGGCGCACAGGTACATGCCGAGGGCGGTGCTGGTCCGCTGGTCGGGCGCGACGATGTGCAGCACCCCCAGCGCGGACCACGAGGTGGCGAACAGCCCGAGCGCCGCCGCCGCGGCGGTGTCCCGGGTCAGAAAGGCCATGACGGCGGCGAGGAACTCCAGCGGGAAGACGAAGACCGCGAGCAGGATGCCCGCGGAGCGCACCTCGTCGCCGGTGAGCAGGCCCAGGCCGACCCCGGCCAGCAGCACCATGCCGATGCCGAACGCGAAGAACCCCAGGGGCAGCGGATTGCCGTACGGCCGGACGGTGACGGTGGCGGCCTCCGGGCCGTTCTCCGGAGTGGGGATCATGCTCGCCGCGTACCCATCGGCTCCGGGCGGAAACGGCACCGCCCACGTGACCGGCCTGGTCAGCCGACGGTCGGCGGACTCGGTGCCGGGGAGACGGTGTTGATGTTCAGGTCGGGGCGGGGGGTGAGGGCGACGACCGGGGCACCGGGCTGTGGCGGGGGCGGGGTGAGCTGGTCCTTCGGGAGCTTCGGCGGGGTGGTCTGCCGGAAGTTCACCTGACCGAAGTCGACCACACCGGTGGCCTCCAGCACGGTGATGTGGTCGAGGACGGTGTCGTTGGCGAGGTTGGCCAGCCGGCGCACCAGCGTGTTCTCGGTACCGGCCCGGATCTTCGCGATCGCCGGGAAGATCTGGCCGTGGGTGACGCGCATGATGTTCGCCGCGGTGACGTCGAACTCCTTGCCGGCCAGGGCGGCCGAGGTCTGGACGAACTGCTGCTGTTGCGGGCTCGCCTGGTTGGGCAGCGTGATGCCCAGCTCGGGAGCGATCCTGCGGCACATCTCGTCGAGCCCGGCATGCCCGACGATCAGATGCTTGCCGGCCTCCCGCATCTGCGGCGTCGACCCCTTCTTCAGCGCCAGCTCGCCCAGTGGGTACTCCCACAGCCCGGCCGAGCGCACCTTGACGACGAAGTCACGGTCGGCCTCGGTGAGCGGCCCGTACCGCGTGTCGGCGATGACGCGGCTGGGCGAGCCGGCGGTGTTCTGCACCCCGAGCACGGCGGGATAGGCGAGTGCAGCGACGGTCAGACCCAGTGCGCCGGCCACGAAGGCGGTTCCGATCGTTCTGCGGGACATGGGCAGGGTGCCTCCAGACGCGAGCGGCTCGTACGCCAGGAGGTACGGACACGCGGCGGGAACCGATCACCGCACCGGGCAAAACTTCCGGGCTGTCATATGACGTAGGTCACATCACGTTCCGCGGTCGCCCGGGCTCGGGCCGCCTCCAGCGCGCTGAGCAGGACCTGCTTGCTGGAGGCGCGGTCGCGCACGTCGCACAGCACCACCGGGGTGGACGCGTCCAGGTCCAGCGCGGCCCGTACCTGCTTGGTGCTGCAGTCGCGCCGCCCGTGGAAGCAGTTGACGCCCACGGCGAAGGGGATGCCACGCGCCTCGAAGAAGTCGATCGAGGCGAACGACGCCTCCAGCCGCCGCGTGTCCGCGAGGACCACCGCGCCGAGCGCACCGGTGGCCAGGTCGTCCCACATGAACCAGAACCGGTCCTGGCCGGGCGTGCCGAACAGGTACAGCACCAGTTCCGGGGCGATCGTGATGCGGCCGAAGTCCATCGCCACCGTCGTCGAGGACTTGCCCTCCACCCCCGACAGGTCGTCGACGCCGAGGCTCGCCTCGGTCATCCGCTCCTCCGTCTCCAGCGGAGGCACCTCGCTCACCGCGGCCACCATGGTGGTCTTGCCCACCCCGAAGCCGCCCGCGATGAGGATCTTCAGCGCGGTCGGCATGACCGGTTCAGAGCTGACGGATACCATCCATCACCCTTTCGATGAGTTCCACACTCGGCCGGCTCTCCTGACCGGGCGGCGACTGCACCAGGATCAGCGAGGCGTCGAGCAGATCGCCGCAGAGCACCTTCACCACGCTCACCGGCAGATCCAGCAGTGCGGCGATCTCCGCGACCGCCAGCGCACGGTCCCGGCACAGGTCGAGGATGTGGGCCGCCTCCGGCTCCAGCCGGCCCGTGGCCGACCCGTGTGCCGACCGCGCCACGACCAGTGTGATCAGCGTGAACGCGTACTGGCTGTGCTGGGTGCGTCCGCCGGTGATGGCGTACGGCCGTAAGTAGCGCCCGGCCTCCTCGACGTCGTGCCGGCGCGGCTCAGGCATCCTGAACGGGGCCGCCGGTCGGGGACTGCACGCGTGGCGCGGCCGTCAGATACTGGCCCACCTGCTTGACGAGCGTGCCCATCTCGTACGCCATCATCCCCACATCCACTTCCTCCGAGGCGAGCGATGCCAGCCGGGCCCCCTTGCCCGCGGCCGTGACGAAGAGGAACGCCTTGTCCATCTGAATGACCGTCTGCTGCACGCGTCCGCTGTGGAAGTGACGCGCGGCGCCGCGGGCGAGGCTGTGCACACCCGAGGCCACGGCGGACAGGTGCTCGGCGTCGTCGCGGAGCATGTCCTTGGACTTGCCGATCAGAAGACCGTCACCGGAGAGCACGATGGCGCACCGGATCTCCGGTATCCGGTCCACCAGACCGTCCAGGAGCCAGTCGAGCTGACGTCCGGTGTGTACCTGCTCAGTCATTGCTTAACGTCCTCACAGTTCAGGGGCGGTGGGGCCGGCCGCGTCGCTGGGCCTCTCGTGCGCACCGTGCGGCGTGTCGTCGTCCTCGGTGTCCTCGGCGTCCTGGGCGTTCTCGGAGCCCCAGGCCCGCTTGAGCCCCTGGTGGATGGCGCTCATCGCACGGGCCGACGCGTGCGGGGAGATGACGTCGTCGTCGCTTGGGCGCCCGGACTCGTCCTCGGCCTGTGCCGCCTGACTGCGCAACTGCTGGGCCAGGCTGGCCCCCCTGACCCGTTGCGGCAGGACCGAGGGTGTGGTGAGCGGACGGGGGGTGTCCGGCGTGCCGGGGCCTCCGGCCGGCTCCGGGGTCTGCCGTGCGGGCTGCCGTGCGGGCGGCGGTGCCGTCCGCCGGTAGGGCTCCGCGGCCGGTCCAGGCGGCTGCGGGCCCGTTCCGGCCGGCTCGGCGCGTCGGGCCGACGGCGCAGGCTGGGCCGGTGGTGCCGGGCTGGCCGGTCGAGCCGGCGGGGCCGGCCGGCTCGGCGGGGCCGGCTCCGGGTCCGAGGGCGCGGGGTGTTCCGACGCGGGGGGCAACAAGCCTGCACCTCCGTACTCGGGGAAACCGTTGTGGTCCGGCAGCGCCGTGTGGACGATGACGCCCTCGGCGCCGGCCTCACGGGCACCCGCCCCCGTCAGGGCGCCGTGGCCGGCGGCGGCCAGGTGCTGCCCGGTGCCCGTCAGCTCGGGTTCCGGTTCGCTCTCCACGGCCCGGCCGGCGGCGACCGCGGCCGACTGGAGCTGGTCGACGACGGGCGAGGAGGTCTCCTCCAGCAGCGGCACGGGGATCACCACCAGGGCGAGCGTGCCGCCGTAGTCCGACTCGCGCAGCACCACCTTGATGCCGTGCCGCTCGGCGAGCCGCGCCACCACGAAGTGCCCCAGACGCGGGTCCTCGCCGAACACGGTCATGTCGACCCTGGGCGGCTCGGCGAGCAGCCGGTTGGCCCGCTCCAGCAGGTCCGCGGGCATGCCGAGGCCCTGGTCCTCCACATGGACGGCCAGGCCCTTGGCGACCCGGGTGGCGCTGACCGTCACCTGGGTGTCCGGCGGGGAGAAACTGGTGCCGTTCTCGATGAGCTCGGCCAGCAGATGCGTGACGTCGGCGACGGCACGGCCGGCCAGGGCCACCCGCCGGTCCGCCGGCGTGTTCTTCACCTTGACCCTGGTGTACTGCTCGGTCTCCGCCACCGCGCTGCGCATCACATCGGTGAGCGCGACGGGCTGGGTCGTGCGGCGGCTCGGCGGAGCGCCGCTGAGGATCATCAGGTTCTCCGCGTGGCGCCGCACCCGGGTGGCCAGATGGTCGACGCGGAAGATGTCCTTGAGCAGATCCGAGTCCTCGTGCTTGCGTTCCAGGTCGTCCAGCAGCGCGATCAGCCGGTGGATCAGCACCTGGGCGCGCCGGATGAGCTGCCCCACGACCTTGTCCGAGCCCTCCCGGCCCTGGGACTGGCGCAGCGCGGACCGGGCGGCGACGTGCGCGAGTTGGTCGACGGCCGAGTACAGCCGCCCGATCTCGTCGCCCGCCTGCGGCCGTTGCGAGGTGAGCACGGCCGGGTCGATCCGCTCGCCGCGTTCTATTCGGCCCAGCACCTCGGGCAGGCGGTAGGCCGCCAGCCGCTCGGCGTTCGACCGGAGTTCGGACAGCTGCTCGGCCAGGCGGTCGGACTCGGCGAGGCGGCCGCTCGCCGAGCGGCGCGTGCGCAGCGCCAGCACCGCGGCGGCGGCCAGCGCCGCAAGCGTGGCCGCCGTCCCCAGCAGGGTGGCCAGCAGCAGCTCGTCGGCCCGGTCCGAGGCATCGCCGGCCCACGCCTCCAGGGAGGTGACGCCCAGACGCTGGGCGTCACCCACGACGCTGTCCGCGGCGGCCGGCCAGGCGGTGGCGCGCTGCGGCAGAGCCGTACCCCGGCCGCCGGAGACGGCGTCCTCCACCGAGCCGACCGCGGCCCACTGCGTGCCGGAGGTGATCCGCGTGTACCCGGCGGCCGCGTCGCCGGGCAGGTCCTCGGCGATCAGTCCCGCCCGTGCGGCCCGCTGGAAGCCGAGGTACTCGCCGAAGCGGACGCGGTCGGCCTCCGCGATGCGTCGAGCGGGCAGGGCCGCGGAGACCAGCGCGTCCTCGCGCGCCAGCATCTCGGTGATCTGCGCCAGCGCCACCGTCGCGGTGCCGGCACGCTCCAGTGTCCCGTCGTCGCTGCGTACGGCCGCGGTGAGCAGGGCCAGGCCCTGGGAGGCGGCCTCGGTGAAGTACGCGAAGGCGTCGCCGGGCGACAGCTTGCGCGCGTCGACCGCGGACCGGCGGTCCGCCAGCGACGCCAGCGCGCCGTCGAACGCCCCGGCCCGGCGCCGCAGCGTCGCCGTGTCCGCGCCGTCCGCCTGCCGGTGGTACTCGGCGAGGGCCGTGTCGGTCTTCTTGCGGGCCGCGTCCAGGTCCGCCCGGGCGGCGTCCGTACGGGCCGCCTGCCACACGGCGGTCAGCCGGCGCTCGTCCTGGATCCGCGACAGCAGTTCCTGCGCGGGCCGGGCGAGGGACGTGACGTGGTCGGCCTCGGTGTGCAAGCCGACCTGGTCGTCCACGAGCCCGGCCGCCGTGTACCCCCACAGGCCGCTGAGACAGACCGCGGGGATGACGAAGGGGAGGACGAACGAGGATCGCAGTGATCGGGGAGAAGCGGCGCGGTGACGTGTCCGCCGGTCGCGGGTGCCTGGCATCTGATTCCTCGTACAGCAGCGGTACAGCGGTGCGGGCAGGTGCGCTCGACGTTCGACGATCCCCGCGCTGCGGCCTTGGTGGCTCACCGTGATCGAGGTCGGCGCGAGCTGCACGGTATCAGGATCATCGCGCAGCGTCATATGCGGTCTGCGGCAACTGGCCTGTATCTCCATATAGTTGGCACCCATCACAGCAGCGTGAGCAGTCGCGGGGTGTACAGGTCGGAGGCGGAGGCGATGCCGGCCACCAGATCGAGGTAGATCGCGGTGAGTTCCGGGTCCGACTGCACCGCGCGCAGCAGGGAGAGCCGCTGCTCGTGCGGGTCCAGCCGGGCGGCGCCGAGCGTGGCCTCGTAGCCAGGTGCGAGCCGTGCCCTGCCGTCCTCGGCGAACCGGCTCAGCGCGGCGTCCACTCGTGCGGGATCGCCGCCCAGCGTGCCGCTCACCGCCGCCACGAGGTCCTCGACCTGCTGGAAGGCGTCACTGATCCCCCGTGCCGTGATGGAGTCCTTGTGGTGTGCGGCGTCGCCCACCAGGACCCAGCCGGGTCCGGTCTGCTGCCGGAAGAAGTTCTGCTGGTCGCCGCAGCCGTGCAGCCGCTCCACCGGGCTGGCGCCGGCCAGCCGGTCGTGCAGGGCGGGCGCGGTGGCGCGTATCTGCTCCCGGTAGGCGCGGCGCGCATCGGTACGGACCTCCCCGAAGCGGGACTGGGGGAAGTAGGCCAGGACGAGGGTCGCCGCGTCGTGGGTGGGCACCGTGGCCACCCAGCCGCCGGGCCGCTCGTACAGCTCCAGATCGGCCGGGACGTCCTGCCAGTAAGTGTAGTAGGCGCAGGTCAGCCGGGGGTCCCGCACCGTGTGCGGCGCACCCGCCAGCCGCGCGACCGCGGAGCGCATGCCGTCCGCGCCGATCACCAGGTGCGCGCGCTCGGTGAACGCGCGGCCGCCGTGTCTGCCCTCGACGCCGACGACCCGGTCGCGGTCGTCGCGCAGCAGACCGGTGACCCGGCAGTGGTCGCGGAACTCGGCACCCGCCTCGACGGCCGCGTCCACCAGGAGGGCGTCCAGCACGTGCCGCCGCGGGGCGAACCCCGCCCGCTGCCCCTCCACACCCCGGGCGCAGCCCTCGATGTGGATGTCGGCGACCTCGTAGACCGCGCGCTCGATGGGCGGGCAGCCCGAGGCGCGCACCCGCTCCAGCAGGCCCCAGCGGGCGAGCGCGGCGACGCCGGGCTGATGGATCAGGTGGGTGGAGAGGGTGTCGGAGCCGTACGCCGCCTTGTCGAGCAGGAGCACTCGGTGTCCCGCCCGGGCCAGCAGCAAGGCGGTGGGCGCGCCGGCGCAGCGCGCCCCCACCACGATGGCGTCGTACATGCGGATGCCTCACAACGGACGTCGGTGGACGAGGGTCGGGGACGGGGAGGGTCAGGAAGAACTCAGCGGACGCACCCGAGTTCGGTGAGCACGGCCCGGCGGTCGATCTTGCCGTTGGGGTTGAGGGGCAGCCGGTCCAGGACGGTGATCCGGCTGGGCATCATGTACGGCGGCAACCGGTCGCCCAGGGCCGTGTACAGCCGGTCGGGCACGCAGCCCGGGCCGCTCACCGCGGCCCGCAGCTCCGGCTCGCCGTCGGCGGCCGGCACGGTGACGACGATCGCGTCCCGCACCCCGGGCTGCCCGCGCAGCGCGGCCTCGATCTCGCCCAGCTCGATCCGGTGACCGCGGATCTTGACCTGGTGGTCGGTCCGCCCGAGATGGACGAGCCGGCCGTCCCGCACGGTGACCCTGTCTCCCGTCCGGTACCAGTACCGCCGCTCCGGCGGGCCGTCGCCGGCCGGCCGGAGGTCCTCGGTGAGGAAGCGGCCCGCGTCGTGCGCGGGGTCCAGGTATCCGGCGAAGCGCAACGGGCCCCGTACGCACAGCTCGCCGGTGTCGCCCGGCCGGCCGTCCTCGCCCAGCAGCATCAGCTCCATGGCGGGGTGGCCGGTGCCGATCGGCGCGGTGCCGTTGGGGGTGTGCGGCCAGTCGGCGATGTCCTCGGGGAACCGGTAGGCGGTGCAGGAGATGGTCACCTCGGTGGGGCCGTAGAGGACTTCGAGGCGGCTGCCCGGAGCGGCGGTGCGCCATTCGCGGGCCGCCTGGAGCGTGAGCGGCTCGCCGCCGAAGACGCTCCAGCGCAGGGTCGGCATGCTGCCGGGCGCGAGGGTGCCGAGGCGGGAGGCGAACGTGATCAGGGACGGCACCGAGAACCAGTGCGTCAGGCGCAGGTTGTTGATGGTTTTGACCGGGGACAGCAACTGGCTGCGCCGGGGCACGACGAGGGTGCCGCCGCCCGCCCAGGCGACGAACAGGTCGTGCACGGACCCGTCGAACGTCAGCTCGAAGGTCTGCGACAGCCGGCTGCCCGGGCCGATGCCGTACCGTCCGGCGACCCGCTCCAGATAGGCGCAGATGTTCCGGTGCCGGACCGGCACGCCCTTGGGCGCCCCGGTCGAACCGGAGGTGAAGATGATGTACGCCACATCGTCGGGCCCCACCTGCCGAAACACCTCATCGCTGGCCGCGTGGGGTCCGACGCCTCCGCCGGCCGGCCCGGCCGGCCCGGCCGCGTCGGCCCCGACGGCCTCGGCGGCTCCGTCTGCCCCGTCTGCCCCGGCGGCCCCGGCGTGTCCGTCTGCCCCGTCTGCCGCGGTGGCCCCGGCGAGTCCGACTGCCCCCGCGGCCGTTCTGGCCTTGTCGGCCTTCTCGGCCCCGGTCACGCTTTCGCCACTCGCCACGGTGCCCGTGCCGGTCTCGGTACCTGTGCCGGTCCCGGTGGCCGGGGCGGCCCCGATCGCCGTGCCGGCCCTCTCGGCCCCGCTCGCCCTGTACGCCCTGTCGGCCCCCACGGCCGCACCGTCCGCTCCGGGGCCGTCCGCGGTGCCGCCCGGGGCGTCCCCGGGCGGGGTGGCCGGATCGGGCGCGTGGACGGGGACGCCGAGGTCTGCGACGGCGTCGGGGGTCTCGGTCAGGATGAGGTCGAGGGCGGCCGCCTCGACGACGTCGGCCGTTCGTGCGGTGGGGTGCTCCGGGTTCAGGGGGACGACGGCCGCACCGGCCCGCAGGATGGCGAGGTAACCGGCGTAGGCGGTCACCGAGCGGGTGGCGAGCAGGCCGACCCGGCGCGGCGGGGTGCCGCCTGCCGCCGCGACCAGGTCCGCGGCCGTGCGCTCGGCGCGCTCGCGCAGTTCGCCGTAGGTCAGCCGGGACCCGTCGACCTCCAGGGCCGGCTCCTCGGGGTGCGCGGCGGCCGTGCGGGCGAACCACTCGTAGAGGGTCTGAGGGGTGTTCACCGGGCCGTCGCCTCCAGCGCCCGGGTCCACTGCCGCAGCTCGCCGACCGTGCGCAACCGGCCGAACTCCTCGGGGTCGACCTCCTGTCGGCACCGCTTGGCCAGTTCGACGACGATCCGCAGCTTCGCCAGCGAGTCGATGCCGATGTCGGTGAGGGAGGAGTCGTCGTCGAAACCGGTGCGGGCGTGCTCGCGCAGCACCCAGGCGGCCAGGTCGCCGGCCTCGCCGTGCCCGTCGCCGTGGTCCTCGCCCGGCCAGTACCGGCGCAGCTGCCAGGGGTAGGGGGGCAGCGGGACGTAGAAGCCCGGCGTGCCGAACACCGCCTCCCAGTCCGGCTCCTCGCCCGCGCGGTAGCGGTCGGCGACGGCCGACAGCGGCCGCCCGCCCAGCGCCGGAGCCCCGGTGAGCGCGTCCGCCAGCTCCTCGTGGGTGCGGCCGACCACCGCGATGCGGTGCGCGTGGTGCCGGCGCCGGGTGGCCGCGCTGTAGCAGATGTCGCGCAGCGCGTACGACGCCCCCTCGCCGCCGGGGCGCAGATAGGCGGCGTAGGCCGAGGCCAGCGCCTCCAGGGCGGCGGGGCTGTGCGCCGAGACGGCCAGGACGTACGGCGCGGCGTCGGCCTCGCCGGCGGGCGGTACGGCCGGGGCGCCGGCCTGGCCGAGCACCACGTGGGCGTTGAGCGCGGAGGAGCCCTGCCCGCCGACCCCGACGACGGCGGGGCGGCCCGGGTCGGGCAGGTCCCGCAGCTTGGCCGGCACCTCCAGCGGCAGGCTGTCCCAGTCGACGCCCGGGTGCGGGGTGTCCAGGTTCAGGCTGGCCGGTATCTGGCCGTGCTCCAGGCACAGCACGGCCTTGACGAGCCCGGCCATGCCACCGGCCGCCTCCGCGTGCCCGACGTTGGTCTTGACCGAGCCGACCAGCAGCGGCCGGTGGGCGGGCCGTCCCGCGCCGAGCACCTCGCCCAGCGCTCTCAGCTCCAGCGGGTCGAGGGCCGGCGAGCCGGAACCGTGCGCCTCGACGTAGTCGACGTCGGCCGGGTCCACGCCGGCGTCCTCGTACGCCCAGCGCAGGACGTCGAGTTGGCCCTGGAGCGAGGGGTTGAGCACGGTGTCGCTGGTGCGGCCGTCGTTGCCGATCGCGCTGCCCCGGATGACCGCGCGGACGCGGTCGCCGTCGGCCAACGCGTCGGTCAGGCGCTTGAGGACGACCACGGCCACCGCGTCGCTCGGGGAGTAGCCGTCCGCGCCCGCGTCGCCGAACTTGCTGCGTCCGTCGCCGGCCATCGCGCCGGCGTGGGTGAGGACCAGGCCCTCGTCCGGGCGCAGCGCGAGGTTCACCCCCGCGGCCAGGGCCAGCGGGCTCTCCCCGGCGCGCAGGCTCCGCACGGCCTGGTGCACGGCGACCAGCGAGGACGAACAGGCGGTGTCCACCACGACGCTGGGGCCGCGGAGGTCGAAGAAGTGGGACAGGCGGGCGGCCAGCAGGGAGCGGAAGTTGTTGAGCTGGGCGGCCGTCACCGACTCGGGGCCGCGGCGCAGGGCGAGTTCCAGATGGTCGGCGCGGGCGTTGCCGACGAAGACGGCGGACCGGCTGCCCGCCAGCCGGTCGGGACGCTGCCCGGCGTCCTCCAGCGCGTCCCAGGCCGTCATCAGCAACAGCCGCTGCTGCGGGTCGAGTTCGGTGGCTTCGGTGGCCGACATCCCGAAGAACTCCGCGTCGAACTCCGCCACCCGGTCCAGGTAGCCGCCGCGGCGGGCGGCTATGCGACCCGGTCCGGCGCCGGGGGAGTGGAGGGCGTCCACGTCGTAACGTTCGGGAGGTGTCTCGCTCGTGGCGTCCACGCCGTCCCGCAGCAGAGCCCACAGTTCACCGGGCGTGGCGGCGCCGGGCAGCCGGCAGGCCATGCCGATCACGGCGACCGACCGAGGGTCCACGTCGGACCTGTTCATGAGAGAACTCCGTTCATACGTCGCCACGACTCCTACGCCCTGGCGCAGTTGATCTTGCCCCATCGCAACTTTCCGCACGCATACGTCACTTGTCAGAGGCTCAGCAACCGTCCCGGAACGAGGACGGCGGAGAAGGGGGCTGTCGCGAACCGGCCGCTCGGGCGGTCCCGTCGCGTGGGCGGTCCCGTCGCGTGGACTGCCGGCCGTGCACCGCCGGGGCCGCCTCCGCGTTCAGGCCGACGGGCGGCCGTCGGGTCCGGGCCGCGCGATCACGGCAGGCGTGAGTGGTGGCGTAAAACCGATGCGGGGACAGGGGGCCGACGGTGTGACGCCCGCCCGAGGAAGCGGGGCCGACGGTCTCGACGCACCCACTGATCGGGCCCGGACCGGGGACCGTGCACCCGCCTCACCCTTCCCAATTTCGAACTAGTATTCGAGTGCCTGGTGTCGTGCCGGACTGAACGCGTCAGTGTCGACAGCAAGTCCACCGCATGATTGTCAGGGGCAAAATCGTTTCGGTTCGCCGGGCGTTCAAAGATTGACGGGAAGTGATCGCTGGACGTTGAAACATCGAAAAGTTTGGACAGAATCCCCGAATGGGCACGTGCCGGTCCTGCCCGGTACTGACCGGAGCGCCCCACGGTGACCGGCGCGGAAGCCAAGTCCTGCTACGGGCGCAGGGGTTGACGGCGGGACGGGTGGGTCGGAAATGACCGGGAGTGGTGATCCACAGGGGGCCGAAACTCTGCTTTGATCTGACCCCATGGATTCCCTGTCACCCGAACAGCAGCGTGCCGCCGGCGAGCAGCGGACGCACCGGCTGAGGATTCTCGGCCTCAACACGGTCGAGGCGGAGGCCACGTTCGACCGCGTCGCGCGCCTCGCGGCCACCTTCACCCAGGCTCCGCTGGCCATGGTCAACTTCATCAACGACGAGCGGCAGATGTTCCGCGGCATGTTCGTGCCCACCGGTTCCGACGAGGACTCGGTGGACACCGCGGGCGGCGGAATCCCGTTCGATCTGAGCAACCTCGCCCGCGAGGCACCCGGCGACTACGGCTTCTGCCCCCACGTGGTCGCCCAGCAGTCGCAGCTCGCCCTGGACGACGTCTTCGACTACCCGCGCTTCAAGGGCAACGCCCTGGTCAACGACCTGGGCGTGCGCTCCTACCTGGGCACTCCGCTGCGCGACAACACCGGCGTGATCCTGGGCACCGTGTGCGTCGCCGACTTCAAGCCCCGTACCTGGGACCGCCAGCTCCGGCAGGGCATGCAGGAACTCACCGAGACCCTCCTGTCCGAGTTCAAGCTGCGCGACAGCCTGCTCGCCCAGCAGCAGGAACTGTTCGCGGTGTTCGACGGCGCGCCCTTCCCCATCATGCTCACCGAGGGTCCCGAGCACCTGCTGCGCTACGCCAACGGCAAGCAGGGCCAGGCCTTCGGCATGGTGCCCCAGTTCAGCCTCGGCCGCAGGGTGCTGCCCGGCCTGGACGAGGTCGGCGTGTTCAGGGCGATGGACGACGCGCTGCGCACCGGCCGGCCCACCACGGTGCCCCGGGTCTCCCTGAGGACCTACGACTCCCCGGCACCCCAGGACTTCAACTTCCTGTGCACACCGGTGCGTACCTCCCCCAGCGCACCCTTCAAGGGTGTCCTGACGGTGGCGATGAACGCCGGCGGGCAGGGCTACGGCGGCGCCGAGTCGCAGGCCTTCGCGGCCAATGTCCAGCAGCGGTTCGAGCAACTGGGCGGCGGCGCGCTGTCCGACGGCATGCCCCTGAGGTGACGGTCCCCGCGCGGCGCCCGGCAGCCCCGGCACCCAGGGCCTGTTGCGAAAGTCCCCCAGTCCTCGGCCGGGAGTTCCCCCCCGGCCCCGCCGGTCGCCGCGCTGCCCAGTCGGTGCGCCCGCGCTCCGGAGAGGGGGGAAGATGACATCGCGAGCGGATACACGATCGAACGCGAGGAGTGCGCCATGCAGCAGGAACGAGCGGGCAGGCCGGCCGGGCCCGAGGACCTGATCGACGTCGCCCGGCTGGTGACCGCGTACTACGCTCTCCACCCCGACCCGGCCGAACCGGGCCAGCGCGTGGCGTTCGGCACCTCCGGCCACCGCGGCTCGTCCCTGGCGGCGGCCTTCAACGAGGACCACATCGCCGCGACCAGCCAGGCCATCTGCGAGTACCGCGCCGGGCAGGGCACCGACGGCCCCCTCTTCCTCGGCGCGGACACGCACGCCCTGTCCGAGCCGGCGAAGGTCACCGCGCTGGAGGTGTTCGCCGCCAACGACGTCACCGTGCTCATCGACGCCGCGGACGGCTACACCCCCACCCCGGCCGTCTCGCACGCCATCCTGGCCCACAACCGGGGCCGCACCTCGCACCTCGCCGACGGCGTGGTCGTCACCCCCTCCCACAACCCGCCCGGCGACGGCGGCTTCAAGTACAACCCCCCGAGCGGCGGCCCGGCCGGCTCCGAGGCGACCTCCTGGATCCAGGACCGCGCGAACGAGATCATCGCCGCCGGGCTGAAGGACGTACGGCGCATCCCCTACACCCGGGCGCTCGCCGCCCCCGGCACCGGCCGCCACGACTTCCTCGGCGCCTACGTCTCGGATCTGCCGAGCGTGCTGGACCTGGACGCGATCCGCGACGCGGGCCTGCGCATCGGCGCCGACCCGCTCGGCGGAGCATCCGTCGCCTACTGGGGCCGTATCGCCGAACAGCACCGCCTCGACCTGACGGTGGTCAATCCGCTCACCGACCCCACCTGGCGGTTCATGACGCTGGACTGGGACGGAAAGATCCGCATGGACTGCTCCTCGCCGTACGCGATGGCCTCGCTCATCGAGCAGCGCGACCGGTTCCGGATCGCCACGGGCAACGACGCCGACGCCGACCGGCACGGCATCGTCACCCCCGACGGCGGGCTGATGAACCCCAACCACTACCTGGCCACCGCCATCGCGTACCTCTACGCCCACCGCACGCAGTGGCCCGCCGAGGCCGCCGTCGGCAAGACCCTGGTGTCCTCCGGGATGATCGACCGGGTCGCGGCCGACCTCGGCCGCCGGCTCGTCGAGGTCCCCGTGGGCTTCAAGTGGTTCGTGGACGGACTGGTCGACGGCTCGCTCGGTTTCGGCGGCGAGGAGTCCGCCGGGGCGTCGTTCCTGCGCCGGGACGGCTCGGTGTGGACCACCGACAAGGACGGCATCATCCTGGCCCTGCTCGCCTCCGAGATCACGGCCGTCACCGGCAGGACCCCGTCCGAGCACTACACGGCCCTCACCGCGCGCTTCGGCGAACCCGCCTACGCCCGCATCGACGCACCCGCCTCCCGGGAGGAGAAGGCACGCCTGGCCAAGCTGTCCCCGGCCCAGGTCAGCGCCGACACCCTCGCCGGGGAGCCGGTCACCGCCGTGCTCACCGAGGCACCGGGCAACGGCGCGTCCATCGGCGGCATCAAGGTGGCCACCGAGAACGCCTGGTTCGCGGCGCGTCCCTCGGGCACCGAGGACGTCTACAAGGTCTACGCGGAGTCCTTCCGGGGCGCCGACCACCTCCGCCAGGTGCAGGACGAGGCCAAGCAGGTGGTCCTGGCGGCGCTGGGCGGCTGACCGGCCCGGGACGGCGTACGCCGCTGGACCGGGCGCAGGACGACAGGAGGACGAGAGCAGGTGTACGCCGGTCCGGGCGGGGGCAGTCCACGCCCGGACCGGATGCGTTTTCGGCGGGGCGCCGCCCGGAACCGGGTGCCGGCCGGCCCGCGCGATGCGAATCCAGACTTTCACCTTTCGTTTTCTTGAACCGTTCGTGTTTATGGGGGTAGGTTCGGCGGCATGACGGAAGCCGAGCCTCCGACGGCGGCACAGGAGCTGCGCGGTGCGGGCCTGCGGGTGACGGCCGCGCGCGTCGCACTCCTGGAGACCGTCCGGGAGGGTGACCACCTCGGCGTGGAGGCGATCGCGTCCGGGGTGCGTGAGCGCGTCGGCCATGTCTCCCTCCAGGCCGTGTACGAGGCCCTGCACGCCCTCACCGCGGCGGGACTCGTGCGCCGTATCGAACCGGCAGGCAGTCCGGCCCGGTTCGAGGGACGTGTCGGGGACAACCACCACCACGTCGTGTGCCGGTCGTGCGGTGCCGTCGCCGACGTCGACTGCGCGGTCGGCGAAGCACCCTGCCTGACCGCCTCCGACGACCACGGCTTCGCGATACACGAGGCCGAGGTCATCTACTGGGGCCTGTGCCCCGACTGTTCCACCAGCCGTAGTTCCTGAGCACCGTGATCCGCCCAGTCCGGAAGGATTCCCATGTCCGAGAACCACGATGCAGTCGTCACCGACGCCAAGACGGAGGCCGGAGGTGGCTGCCCGGTCGCGCACGGGCGCGCTCCGCACCCGACTCAGGGTGGCGGAAACCGTCAGTGGTGGCCTGAGCGGCTGAATCTGAAGATCCTCGCCAAGAACCCCGCCGTGGCCAACCCCTTCGGCGAGGAGTTCGACTACGCCGAGGCGTTCGAGTCCCTCGACCTGCCGGCCGTCAAGCGGGACATCGCCGAGGTCCTGACGACCTCGCAGGACTGGTGGCCCGCCGACTTCGGCCACTACGGCCCGCTGATCGTCCGGATGGCCTGGCACAGCGCGGGCACCTACCGGATCAGCGACGGCCGCGGCGGCGCCGGCGCCGGCCAGCAGCGGTTCGCCCCGCTCAACAGCTGGCCGGACAACGCCAACCTCGACAAGGCCCGCCGCCTGCTGTGGCCGGTGAAGAAGAAGTACGGCCGGAACCTGTCGTGGGCCGACCTGATGATCCTGGCCGGCAACGTCGCCCTGGAGTCGATGGGCTTCAAGACCTTCGGCTTCGCCGGCGGCCGCGAGGACGTCTGGGAGGCCGAGGAGGACGTCTACTGGGGTCCCGAGACCACCTGGCTCGGCGACGAGCGCTACACCGGGGACCGGGAGCTGGAGAACCCCCTCGGCGCGGTCCAGATGGGCCTGATCTACGTCAACCCGGAGGGCCCGAACGGCAACCCGGACCCGATCGCCGCGGCCCGCGACATCCGCGAGACGTTCCGCCGGATGGCGATGAACGACGAGGAGACCGTCGCCCTGATCGCGGGCGGCCACACCTTCGGCAAGACCCACGGCGCCGGCCCGGCGGACCACGTCGGCCCCGACCCCGAGGCGGCCGGCCTGGAGGAGATGGGCCTGGGCTGGAAGAGCACCTACGGCACCGGCAAGGGTGGCGACACCATCACCAGCGGTCTCGAGGTCACCTGGACCAACACGCCGACGACCTGGGACAACAGCTTCTTCGAGATCCTCTTCGGCTACGAGTGGGAGCTGTTCAAGAGCCCCGCCGGCGCGAACCAGTGGCGGCCGAAGGACGGTGCCGGAGCCGGGACCGTGCCCGACGCCCACGACCCGTCCAAGCGGCACGCCCCGACGATGCTCACCACCGACCTCTCGCTCCGGTTCGACCCGGTCTACGGGCAGATCTCGCGGCGCTTCCTGGAGAACCCCGAGGAGTTCGCGGACGCCTTCGCCCGGGCCTGGTTCAAGCTGACCCACCGCGACATGGGTCCGGTCGCCCGCTACCTCGGCCCGGAGGTTCCCTCCGAGGTCCTGCTGTGGCAGGACCCGCTGCCCGAGCGGACGTACGAGCTCGTCGGCGCCGAGGACATCGCCGCCCTCAAGGCCAAGGTCCTCGACTCCGGCCTCACGGTGTCCCAGCTGGTGTCCGCCGCGTGGGCGTCGGCCTCGTCCTTCCGCGGCAGCGACAAGCGCGGCGGCGCCAACGGCGCCCGGGTCCGCCTGGAGCCGCAGCGCAACTGGGAGGTCAACGACCCCGACCAGCTGGCCCTGGTGCTGCGCACCCTGGAGGGCATCCAGGAGTCCTTCAACTCGGCCCAGAGCGGCGGCAAGCGGATCTCGCTCGCCGACCTGATCGTGCTCGCCGGCGGCGCGGCCGTCGAGCGGGCCGCCAAGGAGGCCGGCTTCGAGGTCGAGGTGCCCTTCACTCCGGGCCGTGTGGACGCCTCGCAGGAGCAGACGGACGTGGAGTCGTTCGCGGCGCTGGAGCCGACCGTCGACGGCTTCCGCAACTACGTCGGCAAGGGCAACCGCCTCCCGGCCGAGTTCCTGCTCCTCGACCGCGCCAACCTGCTGACCCTGAGCGCCCCGGAGATGACGGTCCTCGTCGGCGGTCTGCGCGTGCTGGGCGCGAACCACCAGCAGTCGCAGCTCGGCGTGTTCACCACGACCCCCGGGTCCCTGACCAACGACTTCTTCGTCAACCTGCTCGACCTGGGCACGACGTGGAAGGCGACGAGTGCGGACCAGAACACCTTCGAGGGCCGCGACGCCGCCACGGGCGAGGTCAAGTGGGCCGGCAGCCGTGCCGACCTGGTCTTCGGCTCGAACTCCGAACTGCGGGCGGTCGCCGAGGTCTACGCGAGCGACGACGCGAAGGAGAAGTTCGTGCACGACTTCGTCGACGCGTGGGTCAAGGTCATGAACCTCGACCGGTTCGACCTGGCCTGATCACTCCGGTCACCACGTCCGGGCCGGTCCGCACGGACCGGCCCGGACGTGCCTTCGCCGCTTCGCCGCTTCGCCGCTTCGCCGCCTCGCCTCCGGGCCGTCAGTGGCCGCCGCGCGGCGGCCGGCAGTCGGAGCCGTCCGGGTAGCCGCCGAAGGCGTCCGCCTGGATCGACGCGGTGTTCATCGTGCCCTCCAGACACATGGTGGGAGCCTCGACCAGGAAGCCGACCCCGGTCCCGTTCCGGTACGCCTCCACCTTCCCGGCGTCGTAGCCGAGACCGGTCAGCACCCGGCGCGTGCTGTCCTGGGTGAAGTCACCGCGCCTGCGCAGCGGTTCGAGCGCCTTCTCGATGCGGGCGACGGCGGCGAGCCCGTCGCAGCGGCGCCGGCCGTACAGCTGGATCGGCACCCGGAAGCCGTGGTTCTCGGCGTAGTGGTCGGTGGGCGGCGTGTCCGGGACCCGGGTGTCCGCGGTCGTGGCCGTCGCCGACGGCGTGGGGCTCTCACCGGGACACGGCACGTTCGCCGACGCGCTGGGCGTCGCCGCCGCGGTTCGCGAGGGTCCGTGCGCGCCGACGTCGTCGCCCGCCCGCTCGGTCCCGCACCCCGCCGCCAGCACCGCCAGCAGCGCCACCGGCACCGCGCCCCGCCGGATCCCCACCGTCCTGATCGTCGTCATGCGCCGATCCTGCCGCGCCTGACGGTATGAGGGCATGAGCTTTTCCACTCATCTGCCGGGAGCCGTCCGGGGCCTGTGCCTGCGCCGGGGCATGGCCTGTTCCCGCGCCGGGGCATCTTCTTGCGAAGATTTTATAGCCTGCCTATATAGGTGGCGTGATACTTGAGACGTGGATCAGTCGGACAGCGGGCAGGAACCGCTTCGGACGGCGCGGGCGCTCGCCGAGACGGCCTCCGCCGTGATCAGGGCCGTGACCGACCGGCGGGACATGAGCTTCACCACGGCCTCCACCCTGGCCCGGCTGGAGCGCGAGGGCACCGCCCGGCTGACCGCGCTGGCGGCGGCCGAGGGGGTCGCCCAGCCGTCGATGACCCAGCTGGTGCAGCGCCTGGAGCGCCGGGGTCTGGTGCGGCGCGTCGACGACCCGGCGGACGGGCGGGTGACCCTCGTCGCCGTCACCGACGCCGGACGGGAACTGCTCGCCGAGCGCCGACGGCTGCGGGACAGCCGGCTGGCCGATCTGCTGGCGGCCCTTCCCGCCGAGGAGCAGCAGGCGCTGGGGGAGGCCGTACGGACCGCCCTCCCCCTGGTGCGACGGATGCTGGAAGGCGCCGCAGGGCCGCGCCACCTGCCCGAGCGGCACGACACGGGGAGCACCTCATGACCACCGAGGACACCGGGCGCATACCCGGCACCACCGGCGCCGGACCGCGCACGCGCGGCACCTGGATGGGCGCGGACCACCCCCGCTACAAGTGGGTCGCGCTGACCAACACCACCCTGGGCATGCTGCTCGCCACCATCAACAGCTCCATCGTGCTGATCTCGCTGCCCGGCATCTTCACGGGCATCCGCCTCGATCCGCTCCAGCCGGCCAACGTCAGCTACCTGCTGTGGATGCTGATGGGCTACATGCTCGTCACCGCGGTTCTGGTGGTCGCCCTCGGCCGGCTCGGCGACATGATGGGCCGTGTCCGGATCTACAACACCGGCTTCCTCATCTTCACGCTCACCTCGGTGGTGCTGTCCCTCGACCCCTTCCACGGCGGCAGCGGCGCGCTCTGGCTGATCGGCTGGCGCATCGTGCAGGCCGTGGGCGGATCGATGCTGATGGCCAACTCCGCCGCCATCCTCACCGACGCCTTCCCCGCCCGGCAGCGGGGGATGGCCCTGGGCGTCAACATGGTGGCGGGCATCGCCGGGTCGTTCCTCGGCCTGGTGCTGGGCGGCGCGCTCGTCACCTGGAACTGGCGCTCGGTCTTCTGGGTCAACGTTCCCATCGGCCTGATCGGCACCGTGTGGGCGTACGCGTCACTGCGCGAGACGGGTGTGCGCCGGCCCGGCCGGATGGACTGGTGGGGCAACATCACCTTCGCCGTCGGGCTGACCGCGCTCCTCGCGGGCATCACCTACGGCATCCAGCCCTACGGCGGTCACACCATGGGCTGGACCAACCCCTGGGTGCTGGCCGGACTGGCCGGCGGGGCCGCGATGCTCGCCGCCTTCTGCGTGGTCGAGACCAAGGTCGCCGAGCCGATGTTCCCGCTGCGGCTGTTCCGGCACGCGGCCTTCGCGGGCGGCAACGCGGCCACCCTGCTCGGCGCGATCGCACGCGGCGGACTGCAGTTCATGCTGATCATCTGGCTCCAGGGCATCTGGCTGCCGCTGCACGGCTACGACTACGCCGACACCCCGCTGTGGGCCGGCATCTACATGCTGCCGCTGACCATCGGCTTCCTGCTCGCCGGACCCGTCTCGGGCGCGCTGTCCGACCGGTTCGGCGCCCGGCTGTTCGCCGCCTCCGGGTTCGTCGTGATGGCGGTGTCCTTCGCCGGGCTGCTCGTCCTGCCCGGCGACTTCGACTACTGGGTCTTCGCCGCACTGATCTTCCTCAACGGCCTGGGCGGCGGCCTGTTCGCCGCTCCGAACACGTCGATCATCATGTCGAGCGTCCCGGCCGACGCCCGCGGCGCCGCCTCCGGCATGCGCGCCACCTTCCAGAACGCCGGCATGGTGCTGTCCATGGGCGTGTTCTTCTCGCTCATGGTGGCCGGACTCTCCCGCAGCCTGCCGGACACGCTCAGCTCGGGCCTGACCGCCCAGGGTGTCCCGGCGGGAGCCGCCCACCAGGTCGCCGGGCTGCCGCCGGTCGGCGTGCTGTTCGCCGCCTTCCTCGGCTACAACCCGATCGAGCACCTGCTGGGTCCGGACATCCTCGGCCACCTCTCGCCGTCCGCCGCCGCCCACCTCACCGGGCGCGAGTACTTCCCCCATCTGATCTCGCAGCCCTTCCACGACGGCCTGGTCGTGGTGTTCTCCCTGGCCATCGCCATGTCGCTGGCGGCGGCGGGCGCCTCCCTGGTCCGGGGCCGCCACGGCGCGCTCCCCGAGTCGCCGCTGCCCGTGTCGCCGGCCGCCGCGCGGACCCCGGCGCCGCCGGCCGAGACGGGGACAGCGGCCGCGTCCCCGGCGCCCTCGCCCGGCACGTCCGCCGCCGCGTCGTCCCCGCGGCAGGCCGAACCGACGTCCCGCCTCTCCTCCGGTGCGCTGCGCGGCCGGGTGTGCGACGGCACCGGCCGACCGCTCGCCCACGCCACCCTCACCCTCGTCGACCACCGAGGTCACCAGAGGGACCTCGCCCGCTCGGCCGAGGACGGCACCTACACCCTGGCGGAACCCGAACCCGGCGCCTACACCCTGGTCGTGTCGGCCGAGGGGCACCGTCCTCGCGCCGTACGGGTCGTCGCCGGCAGCGGACCGGTCTTCTCCGAGGTCACGCTGGCGGGCGCCGGCGGCGTGCACGGGACCGTACGCCGTGAGTACACCGGCCACCCCGTGCCCGACGCCCGCGTCACCCTGCTGAACGCACGCGGCGACGTGGTGGCGTCGGCCACGACCGCCACGGACGGCACGTACACCCTGCGGAACCTGGCCCCGGGCGCCTACACCGTCGTCGCCACCGGTTACCCGCCCGTGGCCGCCGAGGTGGCGCTGGGCGACGGAGGAGCCCACCGAGTCGATCTCCAGGTCGGTCACACCCCCGGCTGACGGCCGCCGGGGCCGTGACTGTGGCTGTTGTCTCAATTCGCGCCAAAAGCGGCTTTGAGTGACGGCGGCCACGTCGCAGGACGCGTGTTTTGTCTACGTTCACTCCTCAGTGCCCCTGCGACGACCCCTCGGTGAGGCCCGTTTGCCTATGTCCTATCTGTCGTATCCGCGTTCCCCGGCCACCGCGAAGACCACCGCCGGGCGCCGCGGCCGGCGCGCCGCCACGTGTGCCGCCCTGCTCCTGTCCTCCGTGACCACGCTGTTCTCCCTCGGCGCGCTGCACGCACCGCCGGCGGCCGCCGCCACCGGCGCGCCGTCGGGCGAGGCCCACGCGGCCGCGCAGCCCGTGAGCACGGCGCGTGTCACCACCGCGGTGCTCGACCTCGACGCCTCGGGCCGGGAGCCCACGGTGTACGGCGAGGACGTGCCCTACGACACCGCCAGCATCGTCAAGGTCGACATCCTCGCCGCGCTGCTGCTTCAGGCGCAGGACGCCGGACGGCACCTCACCGCCGAGGAGCGCGCGCTGGCGGAGCCGATGATCCGGCACAGCGACAACGCGGCGGCGAACGCCCTGTGGCGGGAGATCGGCCGGGCGCCCGGACTGGAGGCGGCCAACAAACGCCTCGGGCTCACGGCGACGAAGGGCGGCCCCGGCGCCAAGTGGGGGCTCACCCAGACCACGGCACGCGACCAGATACGGCTCCTGCGGGCCGTGTTCGACGGCACGACGCCGAGCGCGCCCACTCACGCGCTGAACGAGGAGTCCCGGGCCTACATCCGCTCGCTGATGAGCCGTGTCGCCGACGACCAGGCATGGGGCGTCTCGGCGGCCGCCGGCTCCCAGTGGGCGCTGAAGAACGGCTGGCTCCAGCGCAGCACGACCGGGCTCTGGGACGTCAACAGCGTCGGCCGCATCACCGCGAACGGGCACCACTACCTCGTGGCGGTGCTCTCGGGCGGCAGCGCGTCCATGAGCGACGGCGTCGCGCTGGTGGAGAAGGCGGCGCGCCAGGCCCTGTCCTCGGTCTCCCCCGGGAAGCAGCCGTGACCGACCGCCGGAACCAGCCGTGATCGACAGTCCCAACCGGCCGTGACCGGCCGTAGTATCGGGTGGTCACCGAGGGGGGTACGCGATCGTGGGGAAGCAGCGCTCCGGCACGCCGACGCTCGAGGAAGTGGCCGCGCTCGCCGGGGTGGGGCGGGGCACCGTCTCACGCGTCATCAACAATGCCGACGGGGTGAAGGACTCCACCCGCCGCGCCGTGGAACGGGCCATCACCGAACTCGGCTACGTCCCCAACCAGGCGGCCCGCTCCCTGGCGGCGCGCCGCGCGGACGCGGTGGCCCTGGCGATGACGGAGACGGACTGGCGGCAGTTCGGCGAGCCGTTCTTCTCCGAGATCGTCTGCGCCGTGAGCGACGCCCTGGCCGGCACCGACATCCAGTTGCTGCTCACCCTGGTGCGCACGGACGCCGAGCGGCGCCGCTTCGTCGAGTACGCGCGCGGCGGCCGCATCGACGGCGTGCTGCTCATGTCCGTCCGCGGCGGTGAGCCGCTGCCCGACATGCTCGCCGAACTGCGCCTGCCCACCGTCCTGCTGGGCCGCCGCTCGGGCGACGAGTGCCCCTCCTACGTCGACTCCGACAACGTCGGCGGTGCCCGCGACGCCGTGGACCACCTGCTGCGCAGCGGCAGGACCCACGTCGCCACCATCACCGGCCCCCTGGACATGTACGTCGCCCAGTGCCGGTTGCGCGGATACGAGGAGGCCATGCGCAGGGCCGGTCACGCGCACGGACCCTCGTGGATCGTCGAGGGCGACTTCAGCGAGGAGAGCGGGCGCCGGGCGACGGCCGAACTGCTCGGGCGCCATCCCGAGGTCGACGCGGTGTTCGCGGCATCGGACACCATGGCCGCCGGGGCCCTCAATGTGCTGCGCGCCGCGGGGCGCCGGGTGCCCGAGGACGTCGCCGTGATCGGCTTCGACGACTTCCTGCTGGCGCAGCACACCGATCCGCAGCTCACCACCGTGCGCCAGCCGGTCGAGGAGATCGGACGGGCCATGGTCCGGCTGCTCCTGGAGGCGCTGGAGGACTCCGGCCGTGCCTGGCGCCATGTCATCCTGCCGACACGGCTGATCCGCAGGGACTCGGCCTGAGACGTCCGGGGACACGCCGACCGTGAGTGATATGCCCGCTTTTCGGGAGCGCTCCAAAGGCGTTCGGCGTCTGATGTCATCGTCTTGCGCGTACTTCGAAACCGCGGACACCGCGATGACCAGGCGCTTCGACAGAAGTTCGATTCTGCCGCCTCCCGCCTTCTTGTCAGGGTCATGACTGAAGCCTACGCTCCTGGGAGCCGCCGATTGGGAGCGCTCCCATTCCGAAGCCCCCGGGAGCGCTCCCTTTCTCCGGGCCCCACGTACCCCACCCACCACCCCACACCCCAACACCCCACCGAAAGGACACCCGATGGGTCCGTCGACACTCCCTGTGCGCGGCGCGCGCGGGCTGCTCGCCGCGCTGCTCACCGCCCTCGCCGCGGTGGCCGCCCTGGTGACCGCGACCTCCGCGGCCCACGCCGACACCGAGATCTGTGACGCCTTCGGCTCCACCACCGTCCAGGGCCGCTACGTCGTCCAGAACAACCGCTGGGGCACCAGCGCCACCCAGTGCATCACGGCCACGAGCACCGGCCTGCGCATCACCCAGGCGGACGGCTCCGTGCCCACCAACGGGGCGCCGAAGTCGTACCCCTCCATCTACAACGGCTGCCACTACACCAACTGCTCGCCCGGAACCAACCTCCCGGCCAGGCTGAGCACCATCTCCGCCGCGCCCACCAGCATTTCGTACGGCTATGTCACCGACGCCGTCTACGACGCGGCCTACGACATCTGGCTCGACCCGACGCCCCGCACCGACGGTGTCAACCGCACCGAGATCATGGTGTGGTTCAACAAGGTCGGCTCCGTCCAGCCGGTGGGGTCCGCGGTCGGCACGGCCACCGTCGCCGGCCGCGGCTGGCAGGTCTGGTCCGGCAACAACGGCTCCAACGACGTGCTGTCCTTCGTCGCGCCCTCGGCCATCGGCAGCTGGTCGTTCGACGTGATGGACTTCGTGCGGCAGGCGATCAGCCGGGGACTGGCCGACTCCTCCTGGTACCTGACGAGTGTTCAGGCCGGCTTCGAGCCCTGGTCCAACGGCGCCGGGCTCGCGGTGAACTCGTTCTCCTCCTCGGTCACCGTCGGCGGCGGCTCGGGCGACCCGGGCACCCCGGCGTCCTGCAAGGTGGCGTACAAGACCAATGTCTGGCAGGGCGGCTACACCGCCGACGTGACCGTGACGAACACCGGGACGGCGCCGGTCGACGACTGGCGGCTCGGCTTCACGCTGCCCTCCGGCCAGAAGATCACCAACAGCTGGAACGCCACGGTGTCCCCGTCCTCCGGCGCGGTCACCGCGACGAGCCTCGGGTTCAACGCCCGGATCGCGGCCGGAGGCAGCCAGTCCTTCGGCTTCCAGGGCAGCTACACCGGGACGTTCGCCCAGCCCGACCGCTTCACCCTGAACGGCACCGCCTGCACCACCGCCTGAACCGGCGGCGCCGCCGATGCCGCGCCGTCGCCCTGGGACGACGCCCGTGCGGCGCCGTCCCAGGGCCTGCCGGACAGGCCCTGGCCCCTTGTGAGCAGGACCGTCCGAGCCCTCAGCAGGACAGGGGGGACGAGCCGAGCGCCACGTCGTCGTACCAGAGCGTGTCGTCGCCGGTGCCGTAGCTCTCCCAGCCCAGCCGCAGCGTGGCGGGGCGGGGTGCGGTGGTGCGGCTGAGCCACTGGGCGTCGACGTCCTGCGTGGGCGTGCCGTCCACGTGCAGTCCGGCGATCTGCGTGTCGTCCATCCAGGTGTCCATGTTCTGCCGGGTGGTGTCGACGGCGAACCGCAGACACACCCAGCGTCCGGTCGGCAGCGGGGCGCTGAGCGCCACGCCCGCCGGACTCTGCGCGGGCAGCGTGGCGTCGTCGGACTGGCGGTTCCACTGCAGGGCGCCGTTCTGGCCGCCCACCCTCAGGTCCCGGCCGCCGTCGCGGGCGTCGGCCATGGTGATCATGGTGACGTGCGCGGCGGGCAGCGACGTCGTGTGGCGCACCCACAGCCGGCCGTACACCACCGGGCCCACCGCCGAGACGTCCTTGGTGGTGGCCACGAAGGCGTGGTTGCAGTAACCGGCGGCCCCGTCCACCCGCACCGAGCGGCGTCCGGTGTGGGCCACCGACGTGTCGACCGCCACCTTGCCGGAGCCCTGGCAGTCCGGTGCGACGGTCGTCCAGGCGCCCGACGGCACGCTCCCGGTCTGGTCCTCGAAGCCGGAGCACACCGTCGCGTTGCCGCACTCGGGAGCGGGACCGCCGGACGGCGTGGGCGTGGGCGTGGCACTGGGCGTCGGGGTGGCACTGGAGGTGGGCGTGGTGCTGGGCGTCGGGTCGGGGCTGGGACCCGGCCCCGGGTCCGAACCGTCGCCGCACGGCGCCCCGTTGAAGGTGAAGCCGCCGGGAGCGGGATTGGCGCCGGACCATGTGCCCTGGAGACCGAAGGACGCCGAACCCCCGGTCGCCAGCGACCCGTTGTAGTCGAGACTGGTGGCGGTCACGGCCGTGCCCGTCTGGTCGACCCCGGGCGTTCCAGGCGGAGGTCACCCGCTGGCCGGCGTCGAACGTCCAGCCCAGCGTCCAGCTGCCCACCTGGGGACCGAGGTTGGTCACGGACACCTGGGCGGTGAAGCCACCGGACCACTGGTTCACCGTCCAGGACACCCGGCACGCTCCGTCCCCGTCGGCTCCCCGGGCGGCACTGAGCGGTCCGTAACCGGCCAGCCAGGCCAGCAGCGCGGACAACAGCGCGACGAGCGCCGCCGCCCGCGCCTGCCGTCTGCCCGGCGGTCGCGCCGTCCTCGAGACCATGGGTTCTCCTTCCGTGAGGTGGGTGGAAGTTCCTCGGTGCGGTGAAGCCGGGCGGCCGCCGGACGGCGCGCCGAAGCGGCCGGCCGGCGGCGCACCGAAGCGGCCCGTGGCGCCTACGGCGTGGCGCAGCCGACGGATCCGACCGGCATGTCGTTGCCGGTGGAGGTGGCGGTGAAGCCGAAGGTGACGCTGCCGTCGGCCGGTATGGTCCGGTTGTAGTCGACGCTTCTGACCGTGACCGTGCCGTCCGAGTTCTTCGTCAGCGCACCGTTCCACACACTGCCGATGGCGGTGCCCGCGCCCGGCTTCCAGCTCACGGACCAGCCGCTCAGCGGCGCGGTGCCGTGGTTCATCACCTCGACAGAGCCCTGGAAACCGCCGCTCCAGGAGTTGGTCACGGAGTACATGGCCATGCACGCGCCCGTGCCGGGATCGGTCGGCGTGGGCGTGGGGGTGGGCGTCGGGGTGGGGGTGGGGGTCGGTGTCGGGTTGCCGTCGCCCGAGCCGCGGATGCCGGTGACCTCGCCGTGACCGCCGTCGAAGACGATGTCGGAGCAGGAGAAGAAGTTCTCCTGGCTGTCCGAACGCACCCACTGGATGAACATCAGCGCGTCACCGGAGCGGCCCGAGGGCAGCTTCAGGTCCCAGTAGTAGTGCCCGCCGTCGGTGCCCGGCGAGCCCTGCTGCGGGGGGTTGGTGACCGTCTGGATCAGGTCCAGGTCGTCCCAGCCGAGCTCCGAGGTGGGGGACCAGCCGGGCTTGGTGACGTAGACCCGGAAGTCACCGGGGTGGGCCGCCCAGTTGCTGTACTGCACCTGCATCGAGGCCCCGGACGTCAGATGGGTGCGGGGCCAGTCCGACCGGGCGGCGTTGTAGGCGGAGAAGTCGTACGGCGAACGGTCGCCCGCGCTGCACAGCTTGCCGTCCGGCACATACCCGGGACCGCGGCCCCCGGCGTTGGAGTCCAGCACGGCGAACCAGTTGTACAGGGCGGTGGCTCCGCTCTGGTTCAGCGCGTCCCGGCAGGCCGGGTTGGTGGGGTCGAGCGCGCCGGTGCTCGTGACGGCGTCGAGGTGGCACAGATACGTGCGCGAGCCGGGCATCATCGCCACGCCGTGCGCCTGCGCGCTGCCCTGGCCCAGGAAGGTCAGGCCGAGCGCCGCGAGCAGGGTGGCCAGCGCCGCGGCCAAGGAATAGGTCTTGCGTCGCGTCACCGAGGGACTCCCTTCGGAAGGATTGACGGATGTGATCAGAACATGACAAGCACGGGAAAAGGTGGGAGCGCTCCCATCCTCACGGTAGCGAGAGCCGGGGCCGATGTAAACGCACCTGCGTCCGCACCGGTCTCCGCCGTGCCGAACGTCACTCTCGTCCTCTGTGCCGTTTGCTGGTGCCACGACGGAGCATGCGGTCTCATGCAGCCGTCCGCCGGCAGGAAGGAGCCGTCGTGGCGGAGCACGAGGACGGTCTTCGGGTGATCGACGCCGCCCCGGACGCCGTCAGGCGCCATCGCGCGCTGTTCCGCGTCGTGCAACGGCGCAGGAACCCCCGGCTGCGGCGCACCGACATCACCGTCACGGACGAGGCCGCCGTGAGGCGGGCGGTGAAGGCCGCCGCGCTCGGCAACGCCATGGAGTGGTTCGACTTCGGCGTCTACAGCTATCTCGCGGTCACCCTCGGGCATGTGTTCTTCCCGTCCGGGAACGACACCGTGCAGCTGCTGTCGTCGTTCGCGACCTTCGCGGTGTCCTTCCTGGTGCGCCCCGTGGGCGGCATGGTGTTCGGCCCGATGGGCGACAAGATCGGCCGCAAGCAGGTCCTGGCCCTCACCATGATCATGATGGCGATCGGCACGTTCGCCATCGGCCTGATCCCCTCGTACGCCACCATCGGCTTCTGGGCCCCGGCCCTGCTCATCCTCTTCCGGCTGGTGCAGGGCTTCTCCACGGGCGGCGAGTACGCAGGGGCGGCCACGTTCATCGCCGAGTACGCGCCCGACCGGCGCCGGGGCTTATTCGGGAGCTTCCTGGAACTCGGCACGCTGGCCGGGTACGTCGCCGCGGCCGGACTGGTGACGCTGCTGACCACATGGCTGGGCGGCGCCGGCATGGAGGCGTGGGGCTGGCGGGTGCCGTTCCTGGTGGGCGGCCCCATCGGACTGGTCGGCCTGTATCTGCGGCTGAGACTGGACGAGACGCCCGCCTTCCAGAAACTCGCTCTGATGCCCGCCTACTACGCCGTGATCGCGGCGCTCGTGGGGGTGATCTCCGTGGCGTGCATGAAGGAGACGGCGCGCCGCCCGCTGGACGGCTCCCCGCCCTCCGTGGCCACGCCGGAGGAGGCCGCGCGTGAGAGCCAGGCGCCGGTGCCCAGGTTCTGAGCCGGCCGGCCCGCACCCGGCCGTCCGGGGCCTGGTGGCGCCGCCCGGAGCACTCCGGCGGGCCGGCTTGGGGTGCTGGACGCCCTGGCACGCGTCTTCGACTGACGGACAGGCCGCATGGGGCACGCGGCGCTCGACGCACCGGCTGCCCGGCCGGTGCCCTCCCTCCGCGTCAGCGCCGTTGCCCTTCCTCGGCGAGCGACTTGACGCCGTGCAGGGTGGCCTCCATACCGGCACGCAGTTCCTTCAGCCGGAAGGCGATGATCTCCTCCTCCCGGTCCGGCCGGCGTTCGATGGCCAGAGTGACCCCGCTGCGGCCCGGCCCGACGAGGGCCGTCTGGCGCAGCCGCGTGCCGCCGCCCTCGGCCTGGAGTTCGTAGCGCCAGGACGCCATGGGTCTCGCCGGATCCAGGGTCGCCTCCCCGTAGCGGCCGTCCGCGTCGGTGACGGCCCAGGCGAACACCCGCGGTTCGTCGAACTCGACGACATGGGAGACGGTCCGCCACTCGCCGAGCATGGCGTGATGGTTGTAGCCCTCGAAGCGTGCCCCCGGCACGGGACGGTCCGCGCCGTCCAGCCAGGCGACGCGCTGCAGTTCCGGGCTGAGCCGGGCGGGCAGAGCGATGTCGGTCACCAGTTCCCAGACCCGCTCCACGGGCGCCCGCACGTGGACGTCGCAGCGCACACTCGGCCCGTCGGCAAAGAACATGTCATCCCCCTCGTCTCGGATTCGCCGGTCACCCATTGTCAGTGGCGCCTCCTATGGTTCGAGCACTGGGATCCGCCGGAGCGAGTGCGGATCCGTTCATGGGGAGGGGTCTGCCATGTCCACCGGGTCCACCGTGTCGACGACGTATCTGGAGTTGTCGCAGGAAGGCGGCGGCGCGCACAAGTTCTACGAAGTGACCGTCGAGGGCCAGGTGGTGACGGCGCGCTACGGGCGGATAGGCGCCGCCGGGCAGACGCAGACGACGACGTTCCCCACGGCGGAGAAGGCGCGGTCGGCCGCGGCGAAGAAGGTCGGTGAGAAGGTCCGCAAGGGGTACGCCCCGGCCGTTCCCGGGCAGCGCGCCCCGCGCCCGGTGACGCGCCGTCAGGTCGCCTCCGCCCCGTCCACCGCACGTGCCGTGGCGCCCGTGCTGTGGCGGTTCCGCACCGGCTCCGCGGCGTTCGGCATCCATGTCGACGACGAGCACTGCTGGGTCGGCAATCAGTCGGGCGACGTCTTCACCCTGGACCACGACGGCGGCGTCCTCGCCCGCTTCAGCCTGCCGGACGGCGTGAAGTGCCTGGTCGCGGACGACTTCTGGATCTACGCGGGCTGTGACGACGGCAAGGTCTACGACCTGTCCTCCAAGCTGCCGTTCGCGGCGTACGACATCGCCGCGGACGTCGACATCTTCTGGCTGGACATCCACGAGGGCATCCTCGACGTCTCGGACCGCGACGGCCGGCTCACCGTCATCGACCACGAGGACGAGCACCAGTGGTCCCGCCGCAGCCAGGGCGAGCACGCCTGGATGGTCCGCGCCGACGACCGCGCGGTCTACCACGGCCACCACCGGGGCGTGACGGCCTACGCGCCCGACGGCACCGGCGAGCTGTGGCACACCCCGACCCGGGGCGCCGTCCTGTTCGGCTGGCAGGAGGACGACACCCTGTACGCGGGGACCGCGCACCGCGTGGTCCAGCGGCTGTCGAAGTCGACCGGCGCGATCCAGGCCACCTATGCCTGTGACGGCGCGGTGTACTCGTGCGCCACCTCACCCGGCGGACGGTTCGTCTTCGCCGGTGACGCGGCGTCCTCCGTCTACTGCTTCGACCGGGACGGCACGCGCCTGTGGAAGCTCGCCACGGGCGGCGGCTCGGCGCTGTCGATGCAGTACCACGACGAGCGTCTCTACCTGGTCACCACGGACGGCTCGCTGGTGTGCGTCGACGCGAGCGAGGCCGCCGTCTCCGCCGCCCAGCAGGGCACGGTGCCGGTGGCACGGGACGTGAAGCTCGCCGCGGCCCTGCCGACCTACGCACCGGCGACGGCCGTGGCCGCGATGGCCACCGTCGCCCACGCTCCCGCCGGGGCGGTCGTCGTCGGATGCGTCCAGCAGGGCGGCCGCCTGCGCGTGCACGTGGTGTCCGACGGCTACGACTCCTCCTGGAACGTGCAGTTCCCGCGCGCCATACGCGAACCCGGAGCGCGCTACGTCGTGGACGCACTGCACCCGGCGGCGGGCGGTTTCTACCGGGTGCGCGGTGACATCCGGCGGCTGCTGTGATGCGACACTCCCTACGGCTCGTTGCCCCACCGCGCGCCGGCCCAGCAGACGCCCACGAACGCGGTGGTGGCGGCCAGGACCGCGTAGGCGACCGTGTAGGAACTCGCGGTGGCGAGGGCTCCGGCCGCGAGGGCTCCGAGCCCCGTCCCCGCGTCGAAACCGATGTTCCAGGCGACGCTGACCGAGGAACGCGCCGGTTCGCCCGCCGCGGCGAAGGAGTGAACCAGTGTCAGGTTCTGCAGGCCGCCGTACGCGATCCCCATGACGAGCATGCCCGTCACGACCAGGACCGGCCCGCCCGCACCCAGGCCGTGTGCCGTGCCCGCACCGATGACGGCGAGCCCGGCCGCGCCGGCCAGCAGCAGCGGCGCGATCGCCGGAGCCGCCCCCTTGCGGTCGGCTACGTGTCCGAACCTCCACCGGCACAGGGCCGCCGTCGCCGTGAACGCGAGAAGCGCCACGTAGACGGCGGTCGCGTCGGACAGCAGACTCGGGGTGAAGGTGACGATGGCGCCGCCGGCCGCGGTGATGGCGAGCAGCGCCGCGATCGGCCCGACCAGGACACGGCGGAGCCGGCCGGCATCCCGCCCTTCGGCCGGTGCCGCACCGGGGTCCTCGGCGCCGCGCAGCGCGTGGGCCACCCGTGGCGCCAGCGGCACCGCGAGCAACGGCACGGCGGCGCACGCGAACACCAGCCCGAAGCCGACACGTTCGGCGAGCCAGGGCGCGACCGGGACCAGCAGACACTGCGGGACCGCCACGGCCAGCCCGTAGGCGCCGACCGCGCGGCCGCGGCGCGCGGGCTCGACGAGCGCCGCCACTCCGGTCGCGCCGCACACCGTGAGGATCCCGAACCCGAGTCCCCGCACCGCCGCGAGGGCGACGACCACGCCCACCCGGTCGCTGAGGAAATGCCCGAGGGCGGGCAGTCCCAGCAGACACGCCCCGAGGGCGAGTGTCCAGGTCCAGCCGAGACGTCTGAGCACGCGTGCGACCAGCAGCTGGGCGACCACGGTGAAGAGCATCAGCACCGTGTTGACCAGCCCCGCGCCCAGTTCGTCCGACCCGCCGCGCTGCGTCCACAGGGGCGCGACCGGCAGCAGCAACGACAGGCCGGCGAAGCCCAGCGCCGCCGAGCCGAGCAGCGGCCCCATCCCCGGCGCCCGCCACACGGGTGAACGCACGCACTCCTGGTCGGCGCGGCCGTCGCCTCGTCCGTTCGACATCCCGCAGATGCTATTCGCCTGTGACGGCTCATGGGACGGCGCGACGATCTCGTCTCCGGGCGTGGCCGTCAGTCGACCGGCCAGGTGTGGACAGGGACGTTGAGGTGCATGTACTCCATGTACACCTGCGTCATCCGCCGCAGGGCCTCGTGCCGGCTCGCCCGGGCGGTGGCGTCGATGTGGTGAAACATCTCCTTCTGCCACGTCGCCCCGTTGCGGCCGGCGACGCACCGCTGCTCGATGATCCCGAGCAGCGGCTCCCGCCACGCCTCGTCCATGCCCGAGCGCTCCAGCCCGCGGTGCGCCAGCGGCAGCAGGCGCCGCAGCACGAGTTCGGCCGCCGGCACCTCGCCCATCCCCGGCCAGTACAGCCGTGCCTCGATGCCGTGCCGTGCCGCCGTGTGCAGGTTGTCCTCGGCGGCGGAGAAGGACATCCGCGACCACACCGGCCGCTCCTCCTCCACCAGGGCGCGGGTGAGCCCGTAGTAGAAGGCGCCGTTGGCGAGGGTGTCGGCGACGGTCGGGCCGGCGGGCAGCACCCGGTTCTCCACCCTCAGGTGCGGCTTGTCGTGGGCGATGGCGTAGACCGGGCGGTTCCAGCGGTAGATGGTGCCGTTGTGGAGGGTCAGTTCGGCCAGCTCGGGGATGTCGCCGCGGTCCAGCGTCTCCAGCGGTTCCTGCTCGTCGCACAGGGGCAGCAGCGCCGGGAAGTAGCGCAGATTCTCCTCGAACAGGTCGAAGACACTGTTGATCCACCGTTCCCCGAACCACACCCGCGGCCGTACCCCCTGCACCTTGATCTCCTGCGGCCGGGTGTCGGTGGCCTGCTCGAACAGCGGGATGCGGGTCTCGTGCCACAGTTCCTTGCCGAACAGGAACGGGGAGTTGGCCGCCAGCGCGACCTGGATCCCGGCGATCGCCTGCGCCGCGTTCCAGTACCCGGCGAACTCCTCCGGGGACACCTGGAGGTGGAACTGGGTGCTGGTGCACGCGGCCTCCGGGGTGATCGTGTCCGCGTAGGTCCGCAGCCGGTCGACGCCGTCCACGTCGATGCGCAGGTCCTCGCCCCGCGCGGCGAAGACCTGGTCGTTGAGCAGCCGGTAGCGCGGGTTCTCCGACAGCGCCGCCTCACCGACGTCCTCCTGGCGCAGCGTGGGCAGAATGCCGATCATGACCAGGTGTGCGCCGACCGATGCCGCGCGCCGCTCCGCGTGGTTCAGCGCGGCGCGGATCTCGGACTCCCAGGCGTCGGGCCCGCCCGCCGTCAGACGGCGGGGCGGAATGTTGATCTCGAGGTTGAACCTGCCCAGCTCGGTGGACCAGGCGGGGTCCGCGATCGCCTCCAGCACATCGCTGTTGCGCATCGCCGGTTCCGCCCCGTCGTCGCCCAGGTTCAGCTCGATCTCCAGTCCCACCTGGGGCCGCTCGGCCTCGAACCGTGACGCGCGCAGCATCTGCGCCAGGGTCTCCAGGCACTCCTGCATCTTGACCCGGTACCGGCGGCGGTCCTCGCGGGTGAAGACCAGCGCCGGGACGTCCCGTCCCATCGGCCCTCCCGGTTCCCCCTCCTCGGACACCTCTCCACCCAGCGTCCCACCGGCGGGCGGCCGGGACCACGCGGGACGGGCAAGCGTCGCACGGTGCGTCCGACGGTGGGTCCGATGGTGGGTCCAGGGGGTGCGGCGACAGGACGCGGCGGTCGTGTCGCCCGGGGACCGGCGGGCGGATCGGCCAAGGATGAGGGCATGGGAATCGTCCTGCCGACGCTGTTCGCACTGCTGGCCGCACTCAGCAACGCGCTCGCCACTGTGCTGCAGCGCAGGGCCGCGCTGACCGTGCCGGAGTCCCAGGGCTTCCGCCCCGGGCTGATTCTCGACCTGCTGCGCCGGCCCGTCTGGCTCGCCGGGGTGCTCACCGTGATCGTTGCAGGTGTGTGGCAGGCGGCCGCGCTGGCCACCGGCCCGCTCTCCCTGGTCCAGCCGCTGTTCGTGCTGGAGCTGCCGCTCACGCTGCTGCTGGCGTCGCTGTGGCAGCGCCGTCGGCCGTCCGGCGCGCTGCTGCTGAGGCTGTGCGCCGTCGTCGCCGGACTGGGGCTGGCACTGCTGGCCGCCGCGCCCGCCGGGAACCGCACCCATGTGTCCATCGACCGCTGGCTTCCCGTGCTGGCCGCCTGTGCCGGCGGGGCCGCCGTGCTGACAGCGGTGGGACTGCGCAGACCGCCGGGCAGGGCCCGCGCCGCCTGCATCGGCACGGCCACGGCGATCTGCTTCGCCCTCACGGCCGGCCTGATGAAGACGGCCGTGCACATCCTCACCGAGGACGGCCTCGCCGGGTTCCTCACCTCCTGGCAGACGTACGCCTTCGGCGCGAGCGGCGTCTGCGCCATGCTCCTGCTCGAGCACGCCATGCAGGGCGGGCCGCTGATCGCCTCCCAGCCCGCCCTCACCCTCGGCGACGCCTCGGTGAGTTTCCTGCTCGGCGTGCTGGTCTACGAGGAGCACGTACGGGCCGGCTGGTGGGTGCTGCCGCAGGTGCTGGGCATCGGACTGATCGTCGCGGGCGTGTTCGCACTGTCCAGGTCCGAGGCCGGGGCGCTGTAGGCGCGGCGGCCGGGAGCGGCTTGCGTCCCAAGGCCGCTGCTTTAGGGCCGGGGGGAGAGGGGCAGTGGGAAAGATGTGAAGTTCGAGCGAGGCCCGGCAGTGATGCGGCAGCCCCGGCACTGGCCGTCGAGCAAATTTCTGCTGCTGATCCCGATCGTCCTGATCGTGGTGATCACGATCGTGGACCAGCTGGTGCCGGCCGACATCCATCTCGGCCCCCTGCTGGTCATCGCGCCCGCGATCACCGCCTCGTTCGCCGGTTCCTGGGTGACCGGGGTGATCGGTTTCCTGGCCGTCGGCGCGCAGGCGTACATCGGCTGGCACTTCGGTGTGCTGTTCCAGCGCAACGTCCTGGTGCAGATCCTCGCCCTGGCGGTGCTGTCGGCCCTGACCGTCTTCTACTGCGTGATGCGCGAGCGCCGCCGGCGCCAGCTGGAGCGGGTGCGTGCCGTCGCCGAGGCGGCGCAGCACGTCCTGCTGTGGCCGCTGCCGGAGCGGATCGGCCCGTTGACGATCGCCTGTCTGTACCTCGCCGCCGAGGACGAGGCGCAGATCGGCGGTGATCTGTACGCCGCGACCGCCACCGGTGCCGGCGTACGGGTCATGATCGGCGACGTACGCGGCAAGGGCCTGTCCGCCATCGGAGAGGCCGCGCTCATCATCGGCGCCTTCCGGGAGGCCGCGCACCAGCACGCGACCCTGCCCGGCCTGGCGGTCGCCCTGGAGCAGAGCGTGGCCCGCAATCTGCCCCATCTCGCGCCCGCCGAGTACCCGGGGGAGCGGTTCGCCACCGTGCTGCTGGCGGAGATCCCGGACGACGACAACACCACGCGGGTCCTCAGCTGCGGCCATCCTCCGCCGCTGCTGCTGAGCTCCGCCGGCGCCGACACGGTCCCGGTGCACCCCGCGGCCCCGCTCGGGATGCAGGCGCTGCACCCCACGGAATACACCCTGGACGTGTTCTCCTTCGAACCCGGGGACACGCTCCTGCTCTACACCGACGGCGTCGTCGAGGCCCGCAACGCGGTCGGCGAGTTCTTCCCGCTCGCGGAGCGGGCCGCGCCGTGGGGCGGCAGCAGTCCCGAGGAACTCCTGCACCGCATCCGCCGTGAACTTCTCGCCCATGTCGGCGGACGCCTCAACGACGACGCCGCGCTCATCGCGCTGTGCCGCGCCCCGGAGGCCTCCCGGGAGCCCCGGAACCGTCTGGGCATCCACGCGCCCCTGTTCGGGCAGGGCACCGGAACCGCCCTTCCCTGAGCCGCCGCCTCCCCGAGCCGCCGTCGCTCTGAGCCGTCAGCGGAGTGCGCCGATGTGCCACGTCGCCTCCAGGGAGGCCTGCTGCCACTGCCACTGGAGCCCGCCGGCGGGGAGGTGCCGCAGGAGCCGTCTGGCCCGGCCGTTGCCGGCCTCCACCGAGAAGCCGACGACGGCGATACCGGTGCTTCGGGCGCAGGCCGGAACGGCGTCGAGCAGCCGGGTGCCGATGCCCCGGCCCTGCCGCTCGTCCTCCACGAGCAGCGCCATCTCGGCCTGTGCCGCACCGGGGGTGCGCCGGACGAGTTCCAGGCATCCGACGGTCCTGTGCCGCTCGGCGGCCACCAGGACCGTGCCGTCCCCGTGGAGCACGGTGTCCCGCAGCTCGCGCAGGAGGTCGTCGCGCTGGGTGCCTCCGTGCATGCGGTCGCGAATGCTCTCGGCCGAGCACCGCAGGACCATCCGGCCCAGCCCGTCGAGATCGCCGGGCCCGGCGCGCCGCACACACACGGCAGGAGGCATGGGGAGCACCTCTCGTTATGACCACCGTCATAGGCCAGGCTCCTCCATGACGGTCGTCATAGTCAAGTGGAGGTGGAAACCGCGCCGTCGCGCGCCGGTAGGGTCATGGAGATCCATTCCTGTCCCCACATAGGAGTGCCATGGAACTCAACTCCCGTACGTCCCCCGGCCGTCGGGCACTGCTGCGCACCGGCGCCGGCGCCGGGCTCGCCGCGCTCGGGCTCGGGTACGGCGCCCGGGGCGCGTCCGCTTCCGTGAGCACGACCCTGCGGTTCGACCTGTCGCGGCCGTCCTACGACCTGTTCCGCGACAAGGTGCTGCACAGCAAGCGCGTCCAGCAGAGCTTCGCCTTCGACTCGGTCAACAAGCGGCTGTTCGTCGCCGCCAAGCGGGCCGGCAGCGCGGAGTCGGCCGGGGACCTGTGCATCAGCCACCTGGACTTCCACGGCAACTACGTCTCGTACATGCACCTCAACGGCTTCGGGCACGGCGTCGCGTTCGGTGTCCAGGCGAGCGGCGGCACCAGCTATCTGTGGATCGAGTGCGAGGCCAACGGGAACGGCTACGGCACCAAGCTCACCTGCGTCAAGTACAGCGCCGGCACCACCCTCGACGCCTCCTCGACCAGCATCGGCAAGTTCCAGCCGATATCCGGCGCCACGCAGTACACCTGCTCCGTCGACCCGGTCTACCACCGCATGATCGTCCGCTACCACAAGGACGGCGCCAAGCACATCGCCGTCTACAACACCTCCGACGCCTTCCGGGCCGACTTCAGCAATCCGGTGGCCAGGTTCACCCCGCCGGCCATCTCCGGCACGGCGCAGGGCTACACGCTCTACGGCTCGTGCATGTACTACCTGACGGGCAACGCCTACTCGTCCTCCAACCCCGCGCCCGGGAACACCTACCTGACGAGCATCAACGTCAACACCGGTGCCGTCGCGCAGGGTCCGACGCTCACGAAGGCGGGTTCCACGCTGGTCTACCGGGAGCCCGAGGGCCTCGCCATCTACCGCACCGACGCCGGTGAGTCCCGCCTCTTCCTCGGCTTCGCCTCCGGTGAGCAGGGCGACCGCCGCTCGAGCATCTTCTACAAGAACGCCCTCGTCTGACGGGTACGAGCGCTACGAACACGTACGAGCACGCGGGAGCGCGTACGAGAAGGCGCCGGGCCGGCATCGACACGCCGGTCCGGCGCGGCGGTTCAGGACGCGGTGCGCTCGGCGCTGACGAATCCGGCCGAGGTCGACGTCGGGACCTGCCGGCCGTAGCCGGCGGCCACGCCGCCGAGGTCGCTGACCCGTACGGACCAGCCGTGCCCGGCGAGCCATTCATGGGTGCCGGGACCGAGCCCGCCCTTCCACAGGCCGGTGATGTGCGTCAGGTTCGTGTCCGGGGGAGTGGCGGTCACGTCCCGGCCCCGTTCCAGGAAGAGCCGGCTTCCCGGCGCGGACAGGCGGCCCACGTCCGACAGCAGCCGCGCGGCCTCCTGGGCCGTGAGGTAGACGAGGAGTCCCTCGGCGAGCCATGCCGTGGGCCGCGCCGGGTCGAAGCCGACCCGGCGCAGCTGCTCCGGCCAGTCGTCGTGCAGCAGGTCCGCGGCCAGGGCGGTGCGGTCGCAGCGGGCCGTGGCGCCCTGCTGGGTGAGAACCCGCTCCTTGAACGCCAGCACCGGTGCCATGTCCAGTTCGAACAGGCGGGTTCCGGGCGGCCAGTCGAGCCGGTAGGCGCGGGCGTCCAGTCCGGCCGCGAGCAGGACGACCTGGGCGCAGCCCGCCTCGAGGAGCCGGTCGTCGTAGAAGCGGGTGCGGATGATCCCCTGGAAGACGAGTCGCCGGGCGAAGCCTTCGGTGGGGCCGGCGGAGGGCATCGGCATGTCGGACGCATCGACGAAGGCCGCGGCGTACGGGTCCTGGAAGAGCGGGTCGGGACGGGCGCTCTCGTAGGCCCGCACCAGCGCGACGGCGAGGGCGGTGCGGGAGACCGCGCTCAGGGGTTCCGGAGTCGTCATGCCGGTGGAAACTACATCTGCACAGATACATCTGTAAAGATCTATCTGTGCAGATGCATAATGTGGGGATGGACGGTGTACGGCTGCTCAGACTGGGCAAGCGCCTGGCGGAACTCGGGCGGGATGTGGTGGCGGACCCGTCCTCCGGCACGCTCACACCCGGCGAGATCGCCGTGATCGCCGACGTGTTCAAGCACCCCGGAAGCTCGGTGCAGGACATCCGTGTCCGGACCGGATTCGTCCAGAGCCATGTCTCGACCTCGGTCCAGCGCCTGAGGGAACGCGGTCTTCTGCGGGCCACCCCGGATCCCGCCGACGGCCGCCGCACCCTGCTCGACCTGACCGAGCGGGCGCGCCGCGCGGTGCGCGAACGCGCCACCCGGCCCGCCGAGCAGGCCATCTCCGCCGTGCTTCCCGACCCGGCGCAGGCCCGCCGGGTCGTCGAACTCCTCGACGAGCTCGCCGAGCACCTTCTCCCCTGACCGCGCACCGCGCACCGCGCACCGCGCACCGCGCACCG